>CAYLTE010000245.1:0-6273 GCA_964386195.1 uncultured Burkholderiales bacterium
TACGTGGCAAGGCGGTCGAGCAGGCTGTCGAGAATACCGGCCGCCTCGCCGGCGCCGACCAGGTTGCAGAACAGGGCATCGAAGTAAAGCGGGTGCTTCTCGAACGCCTGCCGCAGGCTCGAGCCGGTCTCTACCTCGGTCTTGATGTCCAGGAGCAGGCGCGCAACCGCCGGGTTGCTGTGCCCTTTGCCCACGATGTCGAAGGCCTGCAGCAGCGGCACGCCCGATTTCATCATCGTCGCGAGCTGCCGGGTGAAGAGCGTGATGTCCTTTTCGGTGATCTTTCCGCCGAAGCCTCCCCGCTGGCGCTTGACCTTGGTGACGTTGATCCCCTGGCGGCGCAGGGTCGACTGCACGACGGCCTCGCCGCTCGCCTTCATGTCGCCCTTGACCAGCTTGCCGCTGCGGTCTCGTCCCTCCCAGGCGAACATGTACTCGCGTACGTCGCGCTTTGCGGCTGATGCGGTTGCTGCTGCCATCGTGGGACCTCCTGCTACTCGTTGGTTACGGCTTCGATTTCATCAAGCGACGTGAGCCCCTGTCGCACCTTGAGCAGGCCAGACTGGCGCAGGTCGCGGATGCCCTCGCGCCGGGCCTGATCGGCGATGTCGATCGCATTTCCATTCGTCATGATGATGCGATTGATCTCGTCGCTGATCGGCATGACCTGATAGATGCCGACCCGGCCCTTGTATCCGGTGTTCTTGCACGCCTCGCAGCCGACGTGCATGTTAGGCGTCCAGCTGCCGTCGAGTTCCTCTTCGCGGAAGCCGGCGCGCAGCAGCGCCTCCCGGGGAATGTCGGCAGGCCGCTTGCACTGGGGACACAGTCGCCGTGCAAGACGCTGCGCGGTGATCAGGATCACCGACGAGGCGATGTTGAACGGCGCGATACCCATGTTCATCAGCCGGGTCAGCGTCGTCGGCGCGTCGTTGGTGTGCAGCGTGGACAGCACCATGTGCCCCGTTTGGGCAGCCTTGATCGCGATTTCGCCCGTCTCGAGGTCGCGAATCTCGCCGACCATGATGACATCCGGGTCCTGCCGCAAAAAAGCCTTGAGAGCGGCAGCAAAAGTCAGGCCAGCCTTGTCGTTGACATTTACCTGGTTGATGCCGGGAAGATTGATTTCCGCGGGATCCTCCGCGGTGGCGATGTTGATGTCCGGCTGGTTCAGGATGTTCAGGCAGGTGTAGAGCGACACCGTCTTGCCGGAACCGGTCGGGCCGGTCACCAGCACCATGCCGTATGGACGCTGGATGGCGTTGAGCAGCGCCTCCTTCTGGTCGGGCTCGTATCCGAGCGCCTCGATGCCCAGCGTCGCACTGGACGGGTCGAGAATGCGCAGCACCAGCTTTTCCCCGAACAGCGTTGGCAGCGTGCTGACGCGGAAGTCGATCGCCCG
This sequence comes from uncultured Burkholderiales bacterium, assembly GCA_964386195.1. Classification (GTDB taxonomy): domain Bacteria; phylum Pseudomonadota; class Gammaproteobacteria; order Burkholderiales; family SHXO01; genus SHXO01. The sequence goes on from CAYLTE010000245.1 coordinate 1,403, forward strand.
GTTCTTGGACAGCACGAGCTTCATCCGCCCGTCCTGCGGTACACGCTTCTCCGAGATGTCGAGCTTGGAGATGACCTTGATGCGCGAAGCGATCTTCTCCTTGATGGCCAGAGGCGGCGTTGCCACCTCGTAGAGCTGGCCGTCCATCCGGTAGCGGATACGGTAGACCTTCTCGTAGGGCTCGAAGTGAATGTCCGATGCGCCGCTGTTGATGGCATCCAGGAGGATCTTCTGGATGTACTTCACCACAGGGGCGTCGTCGATGTCTCCGCCCGTGTCGGCCTGCGGGGTCTCGACCTCCACCTCGGCCAGGTCGGCCGCCATGTCGTCGTCGACCATGTCCTTCAGGCTCTGGCCGCTGCTCGCCAGCAGCTTGCCGATCACCGCGCCGAGCTTGGTGTCCTCCACCACCACCGGCTCGACCTGCAGCCCGCTCTGGAACTTGATCTGATCCATCGCGGCGCTGTTGGTGGGATCGGATATCGCCACGAACAGCCGGTTGCCGCGCTGGAACAGCGGCAGGGCGCGGCGCCCCGCCAGCGCCTTGGTATCGATGTGCTTGGACGGCAGGTGGTCGATGTCGAATGCCTGCAGGTCCAGGTAGGGCAGCCCGAAGGTCTGCGCCGCGAATTCGGCGATCTCGGTCTGGTTGAACTTCTTGCCGGCGACCAGATGCTCGACGAACGACACCCCGGCTTCGCTCGCGCGATCCTGAAGCGTGAGCGCATCGCGCTCCGAGAGCAGGCCTTTCTGCACCAGCGCGCGGGCAAGGCCGGAAATCGGGCTCGAGTTCGAAGCGGCGGACATGCGTCGGGGAACGGGTACGGCTGTGTCGGTCTCGTATCGATGCGGCAGGCGTCCACGATCCACCGGACGCACGCTCCACCAGGGAGCGGGCCGCGCGGCGCTGGGCCACGGGCGCTGCACGCGCTTTCCCGCTCTTTATCGACGTCCAGGAGGAAAGGTTTAAGCGGCCCTGTCCCGGGGGATGGGAGCCGGGCTCAGGCGCTGAGGAGGATCTCCAGCACGAACTTGCTGCCGATGTAGGCCAGCACCAGGGTCAGGAAGCCGGCCAAGGTCCAGCGCAGGGCGACGCGCCCGCGCCACCCGTAGATTCGGCGGCCGCCCAGGAGAGCGGCGAAGATCACCCACGCGAGCAGGCCGAACACGACCTTGTGAGTGAACCGGAGCGGACGTCCGAACAGCTCCTCCGAGAACACCATCCCGGACCCCAGGGTCAGGGTGAGGAGCAGGAAGCCGGCCAGGATGATCTGGAACAGCAGCCGCTCCATGCTCAGAAGCGGAGGGAGGGCGCGCAGGTAGGGAGGCAGCGTTCCCGAGTGAAGACGCCGCTCCAGCAGCGCCATCATGAACGCCTGCAGGCTGGCGATGGTGAGCAGGCTGAAGGCGAGCATCGAGATCAGCAGATGCAGCCGGAAGGCCGGGAAGTCCGTGTGGGGCAACGGGTGGGTGGAGCCGAAGGCCAGCGGCATGAGCACGCCCACAGCGGCGGTGCCGAGGACGAACACCTGCAGGCTGCGCAAGCGGTAGTGGAAACTGCCCAGCCAGTATATGAGCACCGTCAGCCAGACAATCGCCGACATGGAATTCCCCACGCCGAGAAATACGCCTTCGCCGATGAACACGGACCGATGAAGGAGCCAGGTGTGCATGAGCAGGGGCGCGGCGATTGCCCAGTGCAGCGGACCGAGCGTCCGCGTCGCGTCCGGATCCGCCACCAGGTCGCGATAGATGGCGTAGGCGAGCAGGCCGTAGAGGGCCGCGCAAAGGAGATGCGGTAGAATTCCCGGCATGTGTCGTGAGTGATGTGCCGGCGTCCGGAGAAGAAGCCCGGGCCAGCCGGCCGGCGCTGCCGCGAATGCCACACGTGCGATGCGCGCCACCGAATCGGGCTGCAGAACCACACGCAGTCTACATCATTGCCTTCCCACCGGGCGTCCGAGGCGCGCGGCGGGCACCACGGTTGCATTCCATGTTCGACTCCATCACCGGCAGACTTTCCGGCGTCATCAAGACGCTTCGCGGTCAGGGGCGCCTGACGGAATCCAACGTACAGGACGCGTTGCGCGAGGTGCGCATGGCGCTGCTCGAAGCCGATGTTGCGCTTCCGGTGGTGAAGGCGTTCATCACCCAGGTGAGGGAGCGCGCACTCGGCCAGGAGGTGGTCGGCAGCCTCACGCCTGGGCAGGCGCTGGTGGGAGTGGTGTACGACGAACTCACCGCCCTGATGGGGGCGGCGAACGTTCCACTCGATCTTGCCGTCACCCCTCCGGCCGTCGTGCTGATGGCCGGTCTGCAGGGATCCGGCAAGACGACCACCAGCGGCAAGCTGGCCCGCATGCTGCGCGAGGAGGGCCGCAAGAAGGTGCTCCTGGTGAGCTGCGACGTCTACCGTCCCGCCGCAATCGAGCAGTTGAAGACGGTCGCGCAGCAGGTCGACGCCGACTTCTTCCCGTCCTCGCCAGACCAGAAGCCAATCGACATCGCCCGTGCTGCCCAGGAGTACGCGCGCACCCGCTATCACGACGTGCTCATCGTGGACACGGCGGGCCGGCTGGCCATCGACGAGGCGATGATGGACGAGATCCGGGCGCTGCACGCCGCATTGAAGCCGGCCGAGACCTTGTTCGTCGTCGATGCGATGCAGGGCCAGGACGCGGTCAATGTCGCCAAGGCGTTCAACGATGCCCTTCCCCTGACCGGGGTGGTGCTTACCAAGCTCGACGGCGATTCTCGCGGTGGCGCCATTCTTTCGGTGCGCCACGTCACCGGCAAGCCGGTGAAGTTCGTGGGCGTAGGCGAGAAGCTCGCGAACCTCGAGCCCTTTCACCCCGAGCGCATGGCATCGCGCATCCTCGGCATGGGCGATGTGCTGTCGCTGGTCGAGGAGGCGCGCCGCTCCGTCGATATGGAGCAGGCCGAGAAGCTCGCCAAGAAGGTCAAGAGCGGGAAGGGCTTCGACCTCGAGGATTTCAAGCAGCAGATGATGCAGATGAACAAGATGGGGGGACTGAATGCGCTGATGGACAAGCTGCCCGCGCAGCTGTCGCAGATGACGCAGGGGGCGCAGGTCGACGAGAAAGTGGTGGGACGCACCATCGGCATCATCAACTCCATGACCCCCGCCGAGCGGTCCAAGCCGGAACTCATCAAGGCCTCGCGCAAGCGGCGCATCGCGGCCGGTGCCGGCGTGCCGGTCCAGGAGGTCAACCGTCTGCTGAACCAGTTCGAGCAGATGCAGAAGATGATGAAGATGATGAGCAAAGGCGGCATGCAGAAGATGATGCGCGGGCTGCGTGGGATGCTGCCCGGGATGCGGTGAACGCCAGGCCCGTCGCCGGGTCGAACTCGAGTCGTCGGGCCGCCCGGCCCTCCGGATTCTGGGAGACGAAAAGATGAGGAAGTTCTTGTTTGCCGTGCTCGCCTTGCTGGCTCTTCCGGCACTGGCGATCTCCGACTATGACCGCGAGAAGCGCTGGGCCGATCAGATCGTCCCGGGGCTGATGGTGGGCGAGGCGGTGTGGATCGAGCAGTCGGAGGGGCACAAGTTCCTGAGCCTCTACACCGAGGCCGCCAAGCCCCGAGGGGCGCTGATCGTCGCACATGGACGTGGATGGAGTCCCGATTACGAACTGTACGGAATGCTGCGCACGAAGCTGGTCGAACACGGCTATACGACCCTGGCCATCCAGCTTCCGGTGCTTGGGGGCGGGGCCAAGATCGGCGACTACATCCCCACCTACCCCGACGCTCAGGAGCGCTTTGCGCTGGCGGCGAAGTTCCTGCAGGACAAGGGCTACGAGAATATCGGGATCGTCTCCCACAGCCTGGGAGCCACCATGGCCAATCACTATCTGATCAACGTCGATGAAACGCCGGTCAAGGCGTGGGCCTTCGTCGGCATCATCAACGGCCTCGAGGAGATGTTCCGGATCAAGATCCCGGTGCTGGACGTATTCGGGACCAAGGACTGGGAGATCACCCAGGTCGGCGCCTATGAGCGCAAGAAGCAGATCGACAAGGTCCCCGGTTCTCGCCAGGTCGCGGTGCCCGATGCGCTGCATTTCTTCGAGGGCCGCGAGGACGACCTCGTGAAGGTCCTCGTCGACTTCATGGATGGCGTATTTCACGCGGGCAACCCGTCGACGGCATCCACCCGCTGATTCGGGCGCAAGCTTGCCAAGTCCGGAAAAAAGGGCTTAGAATCGCCGGCTTCGCAAAAATCGACTGACGGACACGGTGGTGTTGACATGGTGGTGATCAGACTCGCCCGCGGCGGTGCCAAGAAGCGCCCCTTCTTCAATGTGGTCGTGACCGACTCGCGCAATGCGCGCGACGGCCGCTTCATCGAGCGCGTGGGCTTCTACGATCCCAAGGCGCCCGAGGGTCGCGAGTCGCTGCGCTTCGACCTCGCCCGCCTCCAGCACTGGCAGGGACAGGGCGCGCAGGTGAGCGACACAGTCGCCCGCCTCGTCAAGCAGTTCAGCAAGACCGCATCCGCACCGACAGCTGCCGCCTGACCGGCACGTTGCCGGGGGAGCCGTGACCGCCTCTACACCCTTCGGGCGGGACGGTCAGCTGGGCAGAATGCTGGTGATGGGGCGCATCGCGGGTGCGCACGCCGTACGCGGATGGGTGAAGATCAAGACTTTCACTCGAGATCCCGACGGGCTTCTCTCCTACCCGAGTTGGTGGGTAGGACGCGATGGAGCGTGGCGCGAGGTGATGGTCGAGGAGGCCGCGGTTCATGGGGGCGGCCTGATCGCCAAGATCGCCGGGTGCGAGGACCGCGATGCAGCGGTTGCCCTGAAGGGGTTGGAGGTTTCGATACCGCGGGAACAGCTGCCCGA
>CAYLTE010000246.1:0-6265 GCA_964386195.1 uncultured Burkholderiales bacterium
GATAGCGCCGTGATGCTGATCGACCACAGCAAAGGCGTGGAACCGCAGACCCTGCGCCTGCTCGAGGTCTGCCGTTCACGCGGGACGCCGATCATCACCTTCGTGAACAAACTCGACCGCGAGGTGCGCCCACCCCTGGAGCTGATGGACGAATTGGAGCGCGTGCTGGGCATGAGCGCCGTGCCGATGTCGTGGCCGCTGGGCATGGGCAAGCGCTTCCGCGGCGTTTACGACATGAACGGCGATCTGGTCCGGGTCTTCGCACCCGGGGAGGAACGTCTGGCCGACGACATCGAGATCGTCCGCGGGCTCGACAACCCCGAGCTGGCTTCCCGCTTCGGGGAGGAACTGGAGCACGCGCGGCACGACATCGAGCTCCTGCGCGATGCATCGCCCGCCTTCTCGCTCGAGGAGTTCCTCGCGGGCCGGCAGACGCCCGTCTACTTCGGTTCGGCCATCAACAACTTCGGCGTGCGCGAAGTACTGGACGCCGTGGTGGACATCGCTCCGCCGCCGCAGCCCCGGGTTGCGCTGCAGGGCCCGGTCGAGCCGGACGCAAAGCGCTTCTCCGGCGTGGTGTTCAAGATTCAGGCGAACATGGATCCGGCGCACCGCGACCGGGTCGTGTTCATCCGCGTGTGTTCCGGACGCTTCGAGCGCGGGATGAAGCTGCGCGTGCAACGCAGCGGCAAGGACATCCGCCCCAACAACGTCGTATCGTTCCTGTCGCAGCGGCGCGAACTGCTCGACGAAGCATACGCCGGCGACATCATCGGCATTCCGACGCACGGCGGGCTCCAGCTCGGCGATACGCTGACCGAGGGCGAGACGCTGCAGTTCACCGGCCTGCCCTTCTTCGCTCCCGAGATCTTCCGCGGCATCGAGGTGGTGAATCCGCTCAAGACCAAGCAACTGCGCACCGGCCTGCAGCAGCTCGGAGAAGAAGGCGCGATCCAGGTGTTCAAGCCGCTGCGCGGCTCGATGCTGCTGCTGGGCGCCGTGGGCGTGCTGCAGTTCGAGGTGGCCGCCCACCGCCTCAAGCACGAGTACAGTGTCGAGGCGCGCATCCTGTCCTCGCCCTACACGTGCGCGCGGTGGGTGACCTGCGACGACCAGACGGAGCTCAACCGCTTCATCGCCGGCAATGAAGGCCGGCTCGCCTACGACGCCGCGGAGTCGCTGACCCTGCTCACCGCCACGCGCGGTGAAACGAAAGTGGTGCAGGAGATGTGGCCGAAGATCAGCTTCCACGTCCAGCGCGAGCACGCGGGCCTGAAGCTGGAGACGATTTCCGCGTGACGTCGTCCCGGCGCAAGCCGGGACCCCGGGGTTTGGTCGGTAAGAGTGGGTTCCGGCTCTCGCCGGAATGACGCTGCTATCAGCGCGCCTTCAGATCCGCCGCACCGATGTAGATGCGGTTCCACGTCGGGCTGATCACCAGCTGGTTGATGCACACGTTCGCCGGCATCTCTGCGATCCAGCGAATGGTCTGTCCCAGATCCCGGGGTTGCAGCATCTTCGCGCGATCCTCCTGCGAAGGCGGGATCGGCCGGCGATCCATGATTGGCGTGGCGACCTCGGCCGGGCAGAGCGCGCAGGCGCGGATGCCGTTGACACCCTCTTCCATGTTGATGGTCTCGGTCAGCGCCGTTACGGCGTGCTTGCTGCCGTTGTAGGCGCCGCCGGTGAGCTGGGAGTGATGCACGCCCGCCCACGACGAGACGTTGATGATGCAGCCGTCACGCTGCTCGCGCATGCCCGGTAGCACCGCCTGAGTGCAGTAGAAGACTCCGTCGACGTTGATGCGCATCACCTGGTTCCAGCCGTCTATCGTCTGATTCCGCCAGAAGCGGTTCGGCACGTTCAAGCCTGCGCTGTTGACCAGGATGTCCACCTTGCGGTGGCGTGCGAGGATCGCTTCCGCAACGAGATTCACCTTCTCGGGATCGGCGACGTCGAGCACCTCCGCTTCCGCGATACCACCTGCCTTGCGAATGGTCTCCGCTTCCGCCTCCAGTACCTCGGCCCGGCGCCCTGACAGCACGACGATTGCACCCGCCTCCGCCAGCGCCTTCGCGCCCGCCAGTCCGATTCCGGTGCCGGCACCGGTCACCCATGCCACCTTGCCCTGCAGGCTCATCGTTGCTTCCCCTTCTCGTTGTGTGTCAGGCGTTACCGGAATTCACGGCGAAGGCCGCTTTCAGCGCCGACGCCGATTCGGCCAGGGCCCGTTTGGCGGCATCCATCGCCGCGCCCATGAGCAGGAAGCCGTGGATCATGCCCTCGTAGTTGACCAGCGTCACGCGGTTGCCGGCGTCGATCAAGCGTTTCACATAGTCGACGCCTTCGTCACGCAGCGGATCGTAGCCGGCCACCAGCACGAGCGCCGGCGGCAGGTTCGACAGGTCGTCCGCGCCCAGCGGGCCGAAGCGGAAATCCTCGAACTCCTTCGGACTGCGCACGTACTGCTTGTAGAACCAGGTGATGGTATTGCGCGTGAGAAGGTGTCCTTCGGCGAACTTGCGATGCGACGGCGTTTCCGGTTCAGGCGCCGTGCAAGGATAGATCAGCAGCTGGAAGGCGAGCTTCGGGTAGCCGTCGTCGCGTGCGAGGATCGCGCACACGGCGGCGAGGTTGCCGCCCGCGCTGTCCCCGCCCACCGCCATACGCTCCGGATCGCCGCCCAGCTCCGGCGCATGCAACGCCAGCCACCGCACCACTGCCATGCAGTCGTCGACGGCAGCCGGAAACTTGAATTCCGGTGCCAGGCGGTAGTCGACCGCCACCACCATGCAGTCGGCCTGAGTGGCCAGCACCCGGCAGGCGTGGTCGTGCGTGTCCAGGTCGCCGATGACGAAGCCGCCGCCGTGGAACCAGACGAGAATCGGAAAACGCTCGCCTTGCCGGGCTTCGCGCGGCTCGTACACGCGGATCGGAATGTCCTGACCCGGCCCCGGTATGCGCCGGTCGTGCACGCGATGAATATCTTCTTTCGTGGCGAGCTTGGCGACGCGCATCGCATACTGCTCGCGCGCCTGCTGGGGAGTCAGTTGCCAGAGTTCGGGAAGTCCAGCCTTGCGGACCATGCCGAGCACGAGCTCGGCTTGCGGATCGAGTGGCATTGCGTTCGTGTGCTCCGATTCGAATGGCTAGCGCCTGAGGCAGGCATGACGTGTAGCAGGCAGCAGTACCAGCACCAGGACGCCGGCGAGCAGCGCACCCGTGAGCCAGGTGAGGATCCCGGTGACGTCGCCGCTGGCGACGACCACCATCAGGAACAGCGCGTAGGAGACGCCTTGCCAGCCGAACACGATCACGCTGGCCCACCAGCCCCAGGCCGTGCGCAGCCACAGGCCGACTGCCGCAACCAGCGCGAGGGGCGTGAGGAAGGCTGCGCCGGTGCTGCCCATCGCCTGCCCGAGCAGCGTCTGCCCGTTGGGTAGCGACTGGCGCAGCAGCATGCCGCCCCACACGACGACCACCAGCACCAGGATGAGCAGCGCAGCCCAGCGCGGAAGGTTCGAGCGTGCCCCGGCATCGACTTCCAGTGGGGCCGTACTCACTGCCCCTCCTTGGGGTAGACGAGCTTGAACGTGCCGCTCGCCTTGGCGAGCAGGGTTCCCGACGCATCGCGGATCTCGCCCTCGGCGTAGATCAGTGAACGGCCCGCTCGCTGGGCACGTCCTTCACCGATGACGGCGCCGCGCGCCGCGGCCAGAAAGTTGGTCTTCAGCTCCACCGTGGTCGCACCGACGCAGTCGGCGTCCAGCGCGCGCGAAGCGCTGCCCAGCGCCGTATCGAGCAGCGTCATCACCACCCCACCGTGGATACCGTTCCAGCTGTTGAGGTGCTCAGGACGAGGAGAGAAGGCGATGCGAACCTTGCCCTCGGCCTTCTCGAGCAACTCCACGCCGAGGTGGTCGACGAAGGGGATGCGGATGTCGAAACGCGTGCCGTGCATGGTCAGATCGCGCTCATGCCGCCGTCGACGGCGAGGATCTGACCCGTCATGTAAGCCGATGCATCCGAAGCGAGCAGCGCGGCGACGCCTTTCAGGTCCTCCTCGCCGCCGAAGCGCTGAAGCGGCGTGAGCCGCATGATGGTGTCCTTGTGGGTCTCGGCCATCACCTTTGCCATCTTCGTGGGGAACACACCGGGCGCGATCGCGTTCACCGTGATGCCGTGCTGCGCCCACTCGGCCGCCAGCGAGCGCGTGAAGTTCACCATTCCGCCCTTGCTCGTGTTGTAGGCGATGGTGCGCATGAAGTCGGGGTGCGTGCCCGACAGACCGGCGACGGAAGCGATGTTGACGATGCGCCCGTAGCGGGCCGGGATCATCGCCAGGTTCGCGGCGGCCTGGCTGAGGGCGAATGCCGCGGTAAGGTTGAGATTGATGACCTTGTTCCACGCATCCAGCGGGTGCTGCTCGGCCGGCGCGCCCCAGGTGGTTCCCGCATTGTTGAACAGGATGTCGAGCCGGCCGTAGTGGCCGTGCACCTGTTCCACCAGGGGTCGCGCGGCGTGCGCGTCCTGCAGGTCGCAGGCAACCGTGAGCACGTCCACGCCGAGGGCGTGCAGGTGCGTGGCAGCGGCATCCAGCTCCGCCTGCTTGCGCGCGGTGATCGCCACGCGCGCGCCGAGTTCACCGAGGGCCTCGCAGATCTGCAGGCCAAGTCCGCGCGAGCCGCCGGTGACGAGCGCGACGCGCCCGGAGAGGTCGAAGAGTTTTCGTACGCTCATGAGTTCAGTCCAATTCTGGATCCCGGAATGCGCCGGGATGACGACACGACCGTCGCACCGGCACCTCGTCGCACCGGCGAAAGCCGGTGCCCAGGTGTGATGCCTGTGGACCCAGGCTTTCGCCGGGATGACGGAACGAAGTGCCGGGATGACGGAGATTCAGAACCACGCGTCCTGCATCTCCAGGCAGGTGCGGTCGAGATTGTTCAGCAGATCGAACTGAGGCCGCGTCTTGGGCAGCTCCCAGCGAAAGAAGTACTGGCACGCCTGCAACTTGCCTTGGTAGAACTCGCGGTCGCCCGGTTCGGCACTGCCGACACGTTCGACCGCCAGCAGGGCCTGCTTCAGCCACAGCCACGCGACCACGACGTGCCCGCAAGCCTCCAGATACAGGCTGGCATTGGCCAGCGCGAGCTCGATCTCGCCGTTTCGCATCGTGCACAGCGCGTTGCGGGTGGTCTCCATCACCCGGTCCACCGCACTCATCAGGTCGTCGGCACAGCGCTTGAGCTCGGCCGACTCGCTCGCCCGTGCCGTTCGCGCCGTGGTCTGCATCTCGCGCATGAGCAATTGCAGGGCAGCGCCGTCGTCCATGCCGGCCTTGCGTCCGAGCAGATCGAGCGCCTGGATCCCGTGCGTGCCCTCGTGGATCGGATTGAGGCGGTTGTCGCGGTAGAACTGCTCGACGGGATACTCGCGCGTGTAGCCGTAGCCGCCGTGAACCTGGATCGCGAGGTCGTTGGCGTGCAGGCACCACTGCGACGGCCACGACTTCGCGATGGGAGTGAGCACCTCCAGCAGCAGCGCCGCTTCACGGCGCTCGCGCTCGCCCTGCGCGCTGCGCTCGTCGTCGGCCAGTCGCGCGCAATACAGACACAGCGCCAGACCGCCTTCGACGAAGGCCTTCTGCGCGAGCAGCATGCGGCGCACGTCGGCGTGCTCGACGATGGGCACCTGCGGCTGGGCGGGGTCCTTGCCTGAGACCGGACGCCCCTGCAACCGCTCGCGCGCATAGGCCAGTGCATGCAGATACCCCGCGTAGCCGAGCATGACCGCACCCAGACCCACGCCGATGCGCGCTTCGTTCATCATCTGGAACATGTACGACAGGCCCTTGTGCGGCTCGCCCACGAGGTAGGCGACCGCACCGTCGCGCTCCCCGAAGTTGAGCACGCAGTTGGTCGCGCCGCGGTATCCCATCTTGTGGTTGAGCCCGGCCAGCGCGACGTCGTTGCGCACACCGATGGATCCGTCCTCGTTCAGCAGGTACTTGGGCACGATGAACAGTGAAATGCCCTTCACCCCTGGCGGGCCGCCCGGAACCTTTGCCAGCACCAGGTGGACGATGTTCTCCGACAATTCGTGTTCACCGGCCGAGATCCACATCTTGTTGCCGAAGACGCGGTAGGTCCCGTCCGGCCGGGGCTCTGCGCGCGTGCGCACGTCCGAGAGCGAGGATCCCGCCTGCGGTTCGGACAGGCACATCGTGCCGAAGAAGCGGCCGCTGAACAGATGCGGCAGCCAG
>CAYLTE010000247.1:0-6225 GCA_964386195.1 uncultured Burkholderiales bacterium
CTTGTACACGTCCATCAGCCCGGTCGTGCCGCCCTTCGCAGCCGCTCCCAGCGACTTCTCCAGGATGGTCGTCAGGCCGCCGGCCTTGTTGCCGGGCGACGGGTTGTTGTTCATGTCGCCGCCAAGCTTCGAGGTGTAATCCTCCCACCAGTGGATGCGGTCGATGAGCTTCTCGCCTACCTCCTTGCTCACCGCGCGGCGGGTCAGCAGATGCTCGGCACCGTAGATCTCGGGCGTCTCGGACAGGACCGCGGTGCCGCCGTGCTGGACCAGCAGGTCTGCCGCCGCACCCAGGGCGGGATTGGCGGACACGCCGCTGTAGCCGTCGGAGCCGCCGCACTCCAGGCCGAGAATCAGGTGGCTGGCCGGACAGGGCTCGCGCTCGACCTTGTTCGCCTGCGGCAGCATCTCCTTGATCATGGCGATGCCGTTCTCGATCGTCTTGCGCGTACCGCCGGTGTCCTGGATGGTGAAGGTGCGCAGTTGGTCGGTGCGCGACAGGCCCTGCGCGGCGAGCAGGTCGTTGATCTGGTTCGCCTCGCAGCCCAGGCCGATCATCAGCGAGGACGCCACGTTGGCGTGCGTGGCGTAACCGGCCAGCACGCGACGCAGTACCTCCACCGGCTCGCCGTGCGCAGCCATGCCACAGCCGGTTCCGTGCGTGATGCAGAAGACGCCGTCCACGTTCGGGTAGTCGGCCATGCGCTCGCCGGTGAAGTACTCGGCGATCTTGCGCGAGACGTGCGCCGAGCAGTTCACGCTGGAGATCACCGCGAGGTAGTTGCGGGTGGCGACGCGGCCGTCCGCCCGCTTGATGCCCATGAAGGTGGCCGGCTCGGCCACGAAGCGGGTGGGCTTGTAGTCGGCGCCGAAGGCGTAGTCGCGCTCGAAGTGCGCCATCCCGAGGTTGTGCACGTGCACGTGCTCGCCGGCCCGGATCGGCTTGGTGGAATAGCCGATGATCTGGTTGTACTTGCGAACCGGCTGACCCTCGGCGACGTCGCGCACGGCGATCTTGTGGCCGGCGGGGATGGTCACCGCGACCCGTACGTTCTCCTTCAGCAGTTCGGTTCCGGCAGGAATCTCGACCCGGGCCACGACCACGTCGTCGGCGGGATTGAGCTTGATGGTCAGGTCTGCGGTCTGCAGCATGGTGTCCTCTCTCCTGGGAGGCCCCGCAAGGCGTCCGATGTGGACGGGGCGAGGCGAAACCCAATAATTATAGGCCTGTGGCGATTGGCTGGCCCTCACCGGGGGCGGCCAGGTCGCTCGCCGGCGTCGTTTCGTGCACTATTCCCCCGTCGTACCACCGCCAGACCATTCCTTGGACAGGGGAAAGGACATGCGCCGACTGTTGTACACCGCTCTCGTCGCAGGCTGCGCCGCCGGTCTGCTCGTTCCGCTTCCGGCGGGCATCTCACCGGCAAACGCACAGAAGCTCGATCCATCGCTGGAGCGCTGGCGGGTGCCCGCCGCCTCGATGCGCACGGAGCGGGCACGCCGCGCGGAAATCGCAGCGCTGCGTGCGCGGCTGGCCAGCGCGCGCAAGGCCGACGCCACGTTCTGGCAGGACGTCAAGCGGCTCGAAGCGCTGGGCCCGAAGGAATTCCGCATTGCCGTCGTGCAGCATCCGGGCGGGCGCATGCTCTACAGCTATCGGAAGATCGGCGACCTGGCGGTGGCCGACGAGCACGTCGTGCTCGGCCCCTACGACTTCGTCGTCGCCCAGCAGGCGTTCTTCCGCGGCGAAGGGCCGGGCAGCGCGGCGCTCGCCGCCATTCCCGCCAATCGCGAGCACTGGTGGCCGAACGGCATCGTGCCGTTCGTGATCGACGCGGCGCTGGAGACGCGGGCGCGCCAGGAAATCCGCAATGCGATCGACGACTACAACGAGAAGACGCCGCTGCGGCTGCGCGAGCGAACGGACGAGGACACCTACGTGCGTTACGTCAAGCAGCTCGAATGCTGTGCACCCGTCGGACACCTGTCCAGCATGACCGACTACACCGGCATGCGGCCGGGCGAGAACGCGATCAAGATCCAGACGGTGGATGCCGACGGCAGCCTCAGGGACCGCGCGCGCCTGCGGGCTTCGGCGCTGCACGAGACCGGGCACGCCATCGGGCTGTTCCACGAGCACAACCGCCAGGACCGCGACGAGTTCGTCGACATCGACGAGGAGTGCCTGGATTTCTTCTACTCGATCTCCGGCAACTTCGCCATCGAGCCGGACAGCGAGAGCGTCGGACCCTATGACTTCCACTCGATCATGCACTACCCGTCGAAGGCGGGGCAGAAGGGGCCACCGTGGGACCGGCAGGACTGCTTCAGCATGGTCAAGCGGCCCGAGCACCGCGCGCCGGGCGACGACACCGGCGAGCTATTCGGCAACTTCAATCTGAGCAAGCACGACGTCAATGCGCTGCATCACGTCTACGGACGTTCAGGCGAAGCGCCCGTCTCGGGAGACAGCTACGGCTTCGCGCTTCTGTCGCACGATCTCGACCGCGACGGGTTCGAGGATCTGGCCGTCGGCGCGCCCGGGCGCGCGCAGGGCAACGGCGCCGTGTTCCTGTACAAGGGCACGGCGACGGGCAACGTCCTGTGGAAGATCCTGACTCCGGAGCAGACGCAGGCCGGCCAGCGCTTCGGCAGTTCGCTCGCGGCTGGCGATTTCGACGGAGACGGCATCCAGGGTCTTGCCGTGGGCGCACCGCTCGCCAGTGTGGGAGGCAAGCACGGCGCGGGAAAGGTGTTCGTCTTCAGGATCCGCGGCAACCGCGATCGCGAGCAGATCGAGGTGCTCACCAAGCCGAGCGCGGATGGCGCAGTGGAGGTCCTCGACCGCTTCGGCGCTGCACTGCTCGCCGGCACGTTCTTCGAACCGGCACTCGAAGCGAACACGTCACGGCGTTCGCAGCTGGCGATCGGCGCGCCCGGGGCGCGCGATGGCGACCGGGGACGCGTCGGTCGCGCATGGATCGTCAATAACGACCCAGGTACACGCTTTCGCAGCGTGCACCTGCTCGACGATGACGCAGCGCCGTTCGGGCAGTTCGGATTCGCGTTTGCCGCACTCAGAACCGGGGTGCAGACCGGCAACGACAAGCTGGTCGTAGCCGCACCTGGCGTGACCCTGGGCGGATGCGGTGCACCGCGCGTCTACTCCACGCGCGTCTCCGGGGCGACGCTCGAGACTGTCCAGCAGATCGCCGAGCCCGATGCGCCGGTTCCGGTGTTCTGCCCGCAGGACGACACGCTCAGCGATGATCTCGACAGGGTGCCGATGGTGTGGGATGCCACGTTCGGCGCGCGCCTGGCCAGCGGCGATTTCGACGGTGACGGGCGCGCCGATCTGGCAATCGCAGCGGCGCCGGCGGTGCACGTGCTCCGTGGACAGGTGCAGGGCGGATTCGCCGTGGCGGCGAAGCTGGGACGGCGCGACTTCGCCGAGAGCGGCCCCGAGTACTCATTCGGTTCGGCACTCGTCGCGGCCGACCTGGACGAGGACGGGCGGCACGACCTGCTGGTCGGGTCGCCACAGACTTCGCTCGAGGGGCTGCCAGGCGTCGGCAAGGTCTACGCCTATCGCGGCTGCACGCCGTTCACCGGACTTGGACCGCTACCCGGCGAGCTGGTGCCGAGCGTACGCCCGCCGTTCAATGCCGATCGCATCGTGGCCCTGTGCAACGGCGGCATGCGGCGCTGGTTTCGCCTGACGCAGAAGGACGCGCAGCAAGTGCCCGCGCCTTCCGGCGGTGCACCCATCACGCTGAGCATTGCGTCGAATGCCGCGAACGACCGCTTCGGGTTCTCCCTGGCGGCACGTCGTGCATCGGGAGAGGAAGATCCGATCTTCTACGTCGGCGGCGTGGACAAGGCGCTGCACGGCTCGGCGAAATCCGGCGCGGTGTTCCTGGCTGCGCCTGCCTTTCTGCCCGGCGAGCCGCCCTACCGCACGTCGGCCGGCCTGCATTCGGCGTTCGAGACCCGTTTCGATCGCGACTAAGCCTCGCGCCGGAGGACTCTGGAGGTCGGCGCTATCGCCTGGGCCGCTTGCCGCTGCCCGCACCGTGGCGAAAGCACTCGACCAAGTGGTCGTCGACCATGCCCACTGCCTGCATGAACGCATAGCAGATGGTTGTGCCGACGAAGGTGAAGCCGCGCTTCTTGAGGTCCTTGCTCAGGGCATCGGACTGCGGCGTGCTTGCCGGCACCTGCTTCATCGACGTCCACGCATTGCGCACCTGGCAGCCGTCTACGAAGCGCCACAGGTAAGCGTCGAAGCTGCCGAACTCCTCCTGCACGGCGAGGAAGGCCACGGCATTCTTCTTCGCGGCTTCGATCTTCAGCCGATTGCGTACGATGCCCTCGTCGCGCATCAGCCGCGCGAAGTCGCGCTCGCCGTAGCGCGCCATCCGATGCGCATCGAAGCCGGCGAAGGCGGCACGATAGTTCTCGCGCTTCTTGAGGATCGTCGACCAGCTCAGGCCGGCTTGCGCGCCTTCGAGGATGATCATCTCGAACAGGTGCGCATCGTCGTGCGAAGGCACGCCCCACTCGTCATCGTGGTAGCGCACGTACAGGGGCTCGGCGCCGCACCAGGCGCAGCGGGTCTTGTTATCGGGCATGGCGCGCATCTTACCGCTCACGGCGCTGTCCGAAGGACCCTCAACCGGCCTGTGGCATACTTGCCCGCTTTCGACGGCGCATCGAGCGGGAGGAGCCAGTGAGCGGAAGACTCGACGGCAAGAACGTCCTGGTGACGGCTGCCGCGCAGGGCATCGGGCGCGCCGCCGCCCTCGCCTGCGCACGCGAAGGCGCCTCCGTCGTGGCGACGGACATCAATCCAGACAAGCTGGAAGAACTTGCCGGCACGCGCGGAATCGCGGTCCGCAGGCTCGATGTCACGGACGAATCGGCCATCGCAGTTTTGGCGGGAGACGTGCCGACACCCCACGCCCTGATCAACTGCGCAGGATTCGTCGCCAACGGCACCATCCTCGATTGCACGCAGAAGGACTGGGATTTCTCGTTCAACCTCAACGTGCGCTCGATGTTCTGGATGATTCGCGCCTTCCTGCCGGGCATGCTGCAACAGGGGGGCGGTTCGATCGTGAACATCGCCTCCATCGCCGGCAGCGTGAAGGGCATCCCGAATCGATTCGTCTATGGCGCAACCAAGGCGGCGGTGATCGGCCTGACCAAATCCGTGGCAGCGGACTTCGTGCGGCAGGGAGTCCGCTGCAATGCAGTGTGCCCTGGGACCGTGGACACGCCGAGCCTGGGAGATCGCATCAACGCGTTTGCCGATCCCGCGCAGGCGCGCAAGGACTTCATCGCGCGCCAGCCGATGGGAAGGCTGGGCAACGCCGAGGAGATCGGGGAGCTGTGCGTATACCTCGCCTCGGACGCGACGCAGTTCATGACCGGCCAGGCAGTGATGATCGACGGCGGGATGACGATCTAGTTCTTTTCACCACGGAGTACACGAAGGGACACGAAGAGAACCGTCGAGGAGACGGTCGTTCGAGAACTGTCGCTTTCCTTCGTGTCTCTTCGTTCCCTTCGTGGTTGAGCGGTTTTGCTTTGACAAGAGGAGGCGTGACATGAGACTGGTACGTTACGGCGAGGCGGGCAGCGAGAAGCCCGGGATTCTGGACGCGAGCGGCGCGATCCGCGATCTGTCCGGCGTGATCAAGGACATCGACGGCAGCACGATCGGCCCGGACGGCCTGGCCAAGCTGCGCGGCGTCGACCTCGACGGCCTGCCGAAGGTATCCGGCAATCCGCGCTTCGGCGCGCCCGTCGGCAACATCGGCAAGTTCATCGCCATCGGCTTGAACTACGAGGATCACGCCAAGGAGTCGAACCTGCCGATCCCGAAGGAGCCGGTGGTGTTCATGAAGGCGACCTCCTGCATCGCAGGGCCCAACGACACCGTGGTGCTGCCGAAGGGCTCGGTGAAGGGCGACTGGGAAGTCGAACTGGCCTTCGTCATCGGCAAGACCGCCAAGAACGTGTCGGAGGCGGATGCGCTCGGCCACGTAGCGGGCTACATGATCTGCAACGACGTGTCGGAGCGCGAGTGGCAGCTCGAGCGTGGGCCCACCTGGGACAAGGGCAAGGGCTTCGACACCTTCGGACCGATCGGCCCGTGGCTGGTCACCAGCGACGAAATCGCCGATCCGCAGAACCTCGCAATGTGGCTGGACGTGAACGGAC
>CAYLTE010000248.1:0-6220 GCA_964386195.1 uncultured Burkholderiales bacterium
TGAAGAGGGAAGTCCTGCGCCTGGGTGGCTATGAGCGTGAGTACTTCATCTCGCAGACGCCCGAGCTGACGGCGATGGCGGATGCCGTGATCGACGTCGACGCGCTGAAGGCGGATGCGTGCGATGTCGATCACGGCGTGTCAATGGCGTAGTCGCGGTCGTGGCGCGAGCCCGGCGCCGACAGCGCTGGTCACTGCGTGCCGGACCCTGGCATGCGCGGCTGTGCGACACCGACCCGCGCACCAAGGCCCCACAGGTACGCTTGGTCGAGTATCGGCTCGCATGCCGGCTCGCTTCGGGCGAGTTCCTCCAGGGCGTGCAGCAGGTGATCGGTGACACCGGGGCGTCCGGCGATCATGGCCAGCTTGTAGAGCCGCAACAGCGCTCGCGCGAGAGCGAGGTCCGACATGAGGGCGCATGTCATCGCAGACCTCCAGCGGGGCACCTGTGCCCCTGTCCTTCGCAGCTTAGACCTTGCTCCTGTGTCAAGGTCAAGACTTGGCCCGCGGCTCAGCGGCGCATCGAAACCACCTGCGGGCCGGTGGCGCGGCGCAGCTCGGCCAGTTCTCGCTCTCGCCGTTCGAGCATGAGGTGAGCGTCCTGCCAAGCCGCGAAGTAGTGATCGACGAGCGCGGCCAACTTGCCCAACTGCTCGCGCAACTCGCGGTTCTCCTGGCGCAGCAGCTTCGCCTGACGTGCGGGGGCGCCTGACGGGCCGCGTGCGCTTCGCTGGGCCTCGTGCAGCGCCGCCAAGACCTCGGGGTGGTACCGATACAGCGCATTGCGGGAGATCCCGGCGATCTGACACAGGGTCGTCGCGGTGAGCGGCTGCACCGCGACGCCTGTGCTTGGCGTGCGAACCATGGTGGCCAACGCGTCCCGAAGCCGCTGCGCCGTGGTCCGGCTATCGGCGTCGACCTTTACCTCACGCATGGCTGTTCTCCTCGGCGCTTCCCGCGTCGAGCGTCCGAAGCAGGGCATGGGCCTCGTTCAGGCGCTCGCGGACGATGCGCAGCGTTTGCCGCGGCAGAGCGGGTTGGTTCAGCAGCGACTCGCAACGTCGCGCCTGCTCGAGCCAGTAGGTCCGATGCTGTGGCGAGACCACGAAGTTCCTGCAGCGCGCGCAGGTCGAAGGTTCGCGTCGCGCCGGGTTCGGCCCGGCGGCGTTGCCGAGGCAGGCGCTGTGTTCTTCGCGGTAGACGCAGAAACCCCAGTCGCACACGCCGAGCACCAGGCCCGCGTCGACCAGCAGGCGCGCGTAGCTCTTGAGGTCCTGCTTCAAGCGGCTGCCCCTGAAACGAGGGCGCTTGGCCACGATCTCGATGCCTGCGCGGCCGCCGAGGCCCGGTGCGGCCAGCATGTGCTCCCAAGCCGCCATGGACTGCTGCAGGATCTCGGCGTCGATCTCCTGATTGAGGCGATAGTCTGAGCCGACGTAACCGTGGTCGGTCTCCGCACGCTCGCGATGACCCAGGTGCTGGCTCAGCGCGAAGAGGCAGGTGCGGTCGCGCAGCGCCGCAAACCTGGCGAAGGTCTTGCGCCCCTGGTGGGTCGTCAGCCTCCAGGGCCGATCCTCATGGGTCAGCCCGAGTCTCGCGCCGAAGCGCTGCAACTGCGTGGCGACGCGCGACGGCGATGCGATCTCCAACTGATCCGCGCGGGCGTGAAACCACTCCGTCGCACCGTTGCCCCTGCGCCGGCGCAGCCACAACTCATGGCGGCCCGAAACCATGCGATGCTCCGCGGACAGCGCCTCGAGCACCGTAATCGCCTGAACGGCCACGGGCGGTGCGACCCATTCGTGAGGCCGGCCGTCGTATCCCGGCTGACGCTTGAAGATGCTGCCGACGATCACGGTGACCGGGGAATCGGCGCAAATACCGCCATCGTGCCGTTCCTGCACGCAGCCGGCCTTCAAGTGGAGGATCTCGCTGACCCGTGGCCCGACCAGATAGGACAGGACGACAAAACAGGCCGCGTAGAGCATGTCGATCCGCAAGACAAGCTCCGCCACCGACGCCACCGGCCGTTCGACTTCGGGCAGAGCACTGTTGGCCCGCTTCAACCTGCGCGTGGCCCGGTCGGTGTGAGCGTAGCCGCTTTGAGAGCATCCAGCGGTCGCAGTCATCGCCTGGCGGTAGGTCTCCATCGCCTGCAGGATCCGGCCGGCGTCGCGCGTGACGATGTCGACGGCGGCCTGGACCAGCGGCACGGCGACGCCGTCAGGGGTGGACGGCCACGGGCGGCGCAGACCCTCGCGATCACCGGCGGCCTGCCGGTGGTTGCTGCCGGGGAACGGATCGAATCCCAGGCCGTCGTCCAGCTCCATGCGGAAGCGATGAAGGTAGGTGAACAGGTACAGATGGCGCTGCACCGTGGACGCAGACCGCGACGGTCCGCGCGCCGTCGGCAGCTCGGCGAGCCAATGCTGAAACTGCAGCAAGGCTGTCGCGTCGAGCTCGGCAAATCGGCTGAGGCCCTCCTGGTCCATCCAGCGCACGAGGAATCGCAGGGAGAAGAAGTAGTTCAGGACCGAGCGCGGTCGCAGCGGCAGGCCCGTGCACAACGATCGGCACCGGATCAGCGCGACCAGTTGCTTGCAGGTCTGTCGCAGCGGCGCGTAGCGCGCGTCGGTGAAGCGGCGCCCCTCCTGCAGCGCGAAGTCCCAGGCCAGACTGACCGGCAGTTCCTCCTCGAGCGCGTTCGTCGGCGCGAAGCGCCAGACCGGATCCTCCCAGCGCGAGTCCTTCAGGAACCAAGCGCGATCGTCAGATGCCGGATCGATGGCGGGACGCGGAACCTGGAGTCGCGATGTCTGCATGGTCGAGCCTCAACGCAGCTCCGGCAATGGCGGCAGGAGTGGCCGCTGCGCTTCACCGGCCGCGAGGTCGTTCGCACCGAAGCGAGGGAGGATGTCTTCCTCGAGAATGCGCAGCGGCGAAGCGTAGACGGCCTCCCACCGCGCCGGGTGCAGCACCACAGCGGCCGCGCGCAGGTGATCGCGTGCCTGCAGCAGTCGGGCAATGGTGGCGGGGTCGCAGGGGATGATCGCGTTGGGGCAGGTGAAGCAGCCCATGAAGTGCGTGCAGAGCTCGCCGCTCCTCGATCCGGGCGCGGTGCCTGAGAGCGGATCCTTGCAGTCGAAGCCGAACATCGTGACCGCCGGCCCGCGCGGGGATGACGGCTTGGACGATACCGTCGGCAGGCTTGGAGGCAACGGCGTCTCGACGTGCCGCAGGAAGGCGCCCTGAAGATCCGCGATGCGCGAGCGATTGCGGGCGTGCACCAAGGGAGTCTGTACGTAGTGGACGGTCGTGGCGACGTTCACGTGGTTGGCGACGGCCTTGGTGCGCAACAGGTCGCCACTGAAGCGATAGAAGCAGGCCAGCACGCTCGGACGAATGAGCGCTGGCGCGAATGGCGGCAATCCGTGGCGCCTGCAGAACGGTCCGAGCCGGTGATGGACCGTGATGATCGACAGGGCGTTGACCGTGACGTGGCCTTTGAAGACGAAGAGTCGATTGCGCTGCGCGGCCGGCGCCAGAGGCACCAGCCGCTCGTTCCAGGCCAGGAGGTCTCTGACGAGTGCCGGCGGCTCGAAGGCCTGTGTGCTGTCGAAGGTCCGGCGCTGGATGCGCGATGCGCGCGCCTTGAACCAAACGAGCAGTTCGCGGTCGTCGAGCAGGGGCAGCGGCTGAAGGCAGTCGCGCGTGAGATCGGCGATGGCCTCCGGGTTGCCGGCGGTATGGATCAGGATGGCCAGGTAGTAGGGCAGCAGCGTCTCCGCTCGGGGGTACAGGTAGAGACCCAGCTGCTTGGCGCCGCCGTATCGACGCACGGCTTGCTGAAGCCAGAAGTTGCCCTTGCGCTCGATGGTGTAGCGATCGGGAATGATGCCGCCGTAGCGTTCTTCGATCTGCGTGAGTACCCAGCCGAGCGTGCCAGGCTTGTCGCCTTCGGACACGCGCAGCCTGGCGGCCGACTCGCGAGCTGCGCGCATCGCGGCGATGTCCTCTTCGCAGGCACGCAGGATGGCGCGCAGTTGCTGCGGCGACAACGTTGCGCGCGGCGGCCTGTCGCGGCCCTTGCCGGGAAACGGGATGAAGGGGTAGTCGATGCTGCCGACGAGGTCGGGGCGACACCGCTCGAGCCATCGCAGCAGTTGGCGCAAGCACGAGTAGATCGACGCTCGGGTGGAGATCGCCCACGGTTCACCGTCGGGGCGTCGCTGCATGTTGAGCCACTCGATGTAGCGCACGACCGTCGTTCGATTCAGATCCGCAACCGACCTGACGGCGCCGGACTCGGCGGCGAACCGCTCGAAGACCAGCATCGAATTCCAGTAGGAGATGATGCCGCGGCTCGAGCGGGCTCCGACGTGGGCCCAGAACGCTTGGGCGATTGCGGCGCGCGCGTCCTCGGGCAGATTCAACGAAGAGAAGTCGACGACTGTCTTGCGAATCAGGCGAGGGGCATCGTGGCGCACCGGCCGCTGGACTTCGGCCGGAGCGGCAGCCAACTCGGAGGTGAACCGCCGCACAGCCACTTCGTGCCGGGAGGTCATGGTTCTTGCGCCCCCGACAGCAGCGTGTCCAGGACGCCCTTGAGCACGCAGGCGTCGACGGCGATGGCGCGCAGGTACCGGTCCGTGGTCTCGACGTGCTCGTGGCCGAGCAGGATCTTGACGACGACCAGCGGGTTGACGTTGGCGCCCTCGTTGGCCAGATGTTCGAGCCGTGCCAGCAGCATGCATGCGAAGGTCGCGCGCAGCAGATGCGTGGTCGCCTTGAAACCGCAAGCCTGTCCGGCCGAACTGACGGCGCGCTGGTAGGCGTTCTTGCCAGCCGGGGCGCCGCGGGCGTTGATGAACAGTGGTGAGGTGTCAGTCGTTCGTCCGTTGCGGCGTGCGCGGCGAAGCCAGGCACGACGGAGCCCGGAACGATATCCGTTGGTCTCGTCGACCAGGCTCGCAGGTGCGACGACGTAGCCGGGCTTGCGGCCCTTGCGCAGAATCTCGATGGTGTGGTGAGAGGCGGCCGGGGGAGGTTGCTCGCCGATGTCGGTGACGCTGAGGCGCAGCAGTTCGCTGACCCGCAGGCCGGTGCACAGCTGCCAGCGCGCCATCAGGTCGTACGGTGGGGAGAGCGTTGCGAGCAACTCGCGGGCCTGCTCGGAGACGAGCGGCCGAGGCAGCGGTTCGTGCTGCCGCAGTACGAACAGGTTGCGGGCCCCGTCCGGTGCATACCGCATGCGAGTCGAACGGTGACGTCTCGCGACGCCGAAGTCACCAGCCTTGTCTGCCAGTGGCGACTCGCTCAGCCAGTGCGTCCGGACAGCCCAGGCATAGAACCTGAGGACGCCGCGGACTCGATGGTTGATCGTCGTGGTGCAGTAGGGGCGGCCCATATGAGAGCTCGGCTGCGTCATCATGCGGTTGCGATAGGCGACCAGGTCGACGGCGTCCGCGCTGTTCCACGCGATATCGTTCTGCTCGAGCGTCTCGAACCAGTCGTAGAGGATCTCGGCGTAGGTTCGGAGCGTGTCCGGGGTGTGCGCGCGCTGGATCGAGTGCTCGTGCAGATAGGCGACTGCCGGTTCGATCAGTTGCCAGTGCTTGGTGAAGAGAAGCGGGAACCCGGCGGGACGCGGCTCGCGAAGCGAAAGCGTCAACGCCTTCGCTGCCATCGGCGCCAAGCGCGTGGCAACGTCGGCGGGATTCGGCAATGAGGCCTTGCGAAGGATCGTCACCATCGCGCTCTACCTCGCGGTCAGATGCTTGACAGCCTCGACGAACGACATGTCGAGCAGGTGCATCGCCAAGTCGATGGCGCCGCCACCGCCGGCGCGAGCGCGCGTGTCGTACCACTTGACGCCGGTGGTCAGGATCTCGAACTCACCGCGCGCGGTACTGGCATGCCAGCGCAGGCTGTGCTCGGCCTTGAGCGGCTGGTACGTGGGGTCGGGCTTGACGTGATCGGCCAGCAGCGCGAGCGCGTCGCTGGCCGGCATCTGGCGAAGCCGTGTCAACGTCGAGGCACTGAACGATCTGCGTGATCGGCGCGCAACCATGCCGCGAAACCCTTCATGGGAGTTGCTGAAAACGCGGGACGCGCCGGGCTACTCGCCTCTGAAAGAGGCTGGGGCTGCTCGGGCTGTGGTCACTTTAGGCAGTGATGGCTCAGGAGGCAATCGCGTTGACACGCGCGAATGCAACCTAACA
>CAYLTE010000249.1:0-6207 GCA_964386195.1 uncultured Burkholderiales bacterium
CGGTCAGCCGCAGCACGCCGGCTTTGCAGCAGCCTTGTCCGCGGCAACCCGATCCGCTACGCCGGGCGCGCAGCACTGCGCAGCGGGCGGCGAAGCGATCGGCGCACAGCATGCGCCGTCTTCCGCTGCAGGCTGTTGTAGGGTATCGGCGCCGTACACGGGGATCGAGTCCAGCGTGTGGAAGGTCTCCCAGGCGATGCCCTGCGGATCGGTGATCCAGTACTTGTCCGACTTCGCGTAGCAGCAGTTGGCGCCGACCTGATCGAGCGCGGCGATCTCGGCGCCGCCGACTTGCGCGCGCAAGGTGACCAGTTCCTCTTCGGATTCCACCTGGACACCGAGATGATCCAGGCCTGGCGAAGCGCCGCGACGGGACACGGCGAAGTTGATGCGTGGATCGTCCAGCATCCACTTCGCGTAGTCGTCCTTGCGCACGGACGGCGCCTGTCCGAACACGGAGGAATAGAACCGGACGTTGGCGTCGAGATCTTCAACCGATACATGTACGTGGAAGCGTTTCATCATCGACTCCTGCTTGAGCGTTTCGTGGAGGTCGGGCAGCAGCGCGACAGCGCGGTCTCCATCGTCTGGAGGCAGTCGTTCGGCATGCCCTTGCAGCAGTTGCGGGTCAGGAACG
Organism: uncultured Burkholderiales bacterium; assembly: GCA_964386195.1. Taxonomy (GTDB): domain Bacteria; phylum Pseudomonadota; class Gammaproteobacteria; order Burkholderiales; family SHXO01; genus SHXO01. The sequence continues at coordinate 638 of CAYLTE010000249.1, forward strand.
TCATCAAGGCGGCCATGCACTCGAAATCCGCGCTGTAGATCACGAACCGACCTTCCTGGCGCGCGTGGGTCAGACCGGCAGTGTTCAGCTCCTTCAGGTGGAAGGACAGTGTGGCTGGGGCCACGCCCAGCGACTCGGCGATCGCGCCCGCGGGCATCCCTTCCGGTCCGGCTTCGACCAGCAGGCGAAAGATTCCCAGGCGTGTCTCCTGGGCGAGCGCACCCAGAGCGGCTACAGCTTCGTACGTCTCCATGCTTCCATATTTGTCTAAATGTAGTAGGATGTCAAGACCCAACCGGCTGTTGTTCACTCGACCCATGACGACTATCGCTTCCCAACGGACCGATGCAGCGCCACGCCGCATGAAGAGCCTGTTCGAACGCTACCTGAGCGTGTGGATCGGACTGGCCATCGTCTGTGGAATCCTTCTGGGGAGATCAGCACCCGAGTTCGCGCGCACGCTCGACGCGATGGCGATCGAGGTGGACGGGGCGCCGGTCGTGTCGATCCCGATCGCGGTGTGCCTGTTCTTCATGATGTACCCGATCATGGTGAAGATCGACTTCGCGTCGGTGGTACGGGCAGGACGCAGCACGAAGCCCGTGCTGCTCACGCTGTTCGTGAACTGGACAGTGAAGCCGTTCACCATGTATGCGATTGCCTTCCTGTTCCTCGGCGTGCTGTTCCGGGCCTTCATCGGAGAGGAGGCGATGGATCTGGTCAAGATGCCGTTCGGCCTGGATCTCCCGGTCGGCGCCACGCATGGCGCGGGCACGGTCGTGCTGCACGAGGGCGTGAAGATGCTCGAAGTCCCGTTGTGGCGCAGTTATCTCGCCGGCTGCATCCTACTTGGGATCGCGCCGTGCACGGCCATGGTGCTGGTGTGGGGCTATTTGGCGCGCGGCAACGACGGGCTCACGCTGGTCATGGTAGCGCTCAACTCGCTCACCATGCTGCTGCTCTACGGGCTGCTGGGCGGATTTCTGCTGGGCGTCGGGCGGCTTCCCGTTCCTTGGGAGGCGTTGCTCCTGTCCATCGGCGCCTACGTCGCGCTGCCGCTCGTCGCCGGATACTTCTCCCGCAAATGGATCATCCGCGCACGCGGTGAGACGTGGTTCCGCGAGAAGTTCCTGCATCTGCTCACGCCGATCACGATTTCTGCGCTGCTGCTCACGCTGGTGCTGCTGTTCTCGTTCAAGGGAGAGGTCATTCTCGGCAACCCGCTCACCATCCTGTGGATTGCGATTCCCCTGTTCGTCCAGACCGTACTGATCTTCGCCGCCACCTACTGGGCGGCACACCGGCTGCGGCTCTCCTACGAGGACGCCGCACCGGCCGCCCTGATCGGTGCGTCGAATCACTTCGAGGTGGCAATCGCGACTGCGGTGATGCTATTCGGACTGTCCTCCGGTGCCGCGCTGGCCACTGTGGTGGGTGTGCTGATCGAAGTGCCGGTCATGCTGATGCTGGTGGAAGTGTGCAAGCGGAGCCGGCATCGCTTCGGTGTCGAGGCTGTTGCGTCAAGAGACTGATGCCCGTCAACTCATGGGCCCCGGCTTTCGCCGGGGCGACGGAGTTATTCGTCATCCCGGCGAACGCCGGGATCCACCATGTCCTAACGGCGTGGTGCACCCAGCGTGATAGCATGCGCGCCATGCTCGCCACCCGCCACCGCCGTCCGATCGCCTGGCTCGCCATCCTGGCCCTGCTGGTGGCGGCGCTCGCGCCGTCGGTGTCGCGCGCGCTCGCCGCGCATTCCGCCGGCAATGGGACCTGGCTGGTGCTGTGCACTGCGCAAGGCATCAAGTACGTGAAAGCGGAAGGCGGTGGCACGCCCGCCAAGCACGACAGCAAGTCGCGCTTCGAGCACTGTCCGCTGTGTTCCCTGCAGTCCGCCGGGGCGGCGCCGCTGCCGATTCCCGGTATTGCCTTCCCGGTGCCCGACGGCAAGCCGCCTGCGCCGGCCGCATTCCTGCACGCTGCCGGCACGCAGTACATCTGGTCCCCGGCGCTCGCGCGCGGTCCTCCCTCCCAGTCCTGACGTCTCTCGCGTCGCGGGCCGCGTGCCCGGGGACGCTTCGACCGCCGCGCCGTCCGCGCGGCCCGTGCGATTTCGCCGGTCGCCTGCCCGTTTGCAGGCACGCGGCCTCTCGTCAGGACAAGACCATGCACAAGAAGAAGTCCGTGCAAGCCGGCCTCGCGCTGGCTTGCCTGCTGTCCACCGTCACCCGCGCCGACGACACCCTGACGTCGGCGCCGTCGTCACCTGCAAGCGTGGAGAACGCCACCTTCGCCGTCGGGCCGGTCGAAGTCACCGCCGATCCCATCGGCCCGCTGCCGACCAGCAGCGTGCTCACCTCGGTGGACGTGCTCGGCAGCGAAACCATCGAGGCCCAGCGCGTGCACTACACCTGGGAACTGTTCAGCCTAATGCCGGGCACCGTGCTGACCAACTTCAATCAGGGCACGACCTCGGGCGAGTTCTCCTTCCGAGCCTTCAACGGCGAGGGAGAGATCAACGCGATCAAGCTGCTGATCGATGGCATCCCCAGCAACAGCAACGACGGCAACATGCCGTTCATCGACACGGTGTTCGCGCTGGATCTCGAATCGATTGAAACGGTGCGAGGCACCAACGACCCGCGCTACGGCCTGCACAACATCGCGGGCAACGCCAACCTGCGCACGCGCATCGGCGGCACCTACGCGCAGGGCCTGTTCAGTTACGGCAGCTTCGACACCCTCGATGCACAGGTGTCCGCAGGCTACGAGAGCGGCGGATGGACGCAGAACTACTTCGTCGGCTACAAGAGTACGGAGGGCTGGCGCGATCACGCCGACTCGGACAAGTACGCCATTGCGGGCAAGTGGTTCTACACCGCGGACAGCGGGCGCTGGCGAGCCGGCGTCACGTTGCGCCACTTCGATCAGGAGGCACAGGAGCCGGGTTATCTCGCCTACGCCGATTCGCGCGACGATCCCAACCAGTCCTACGCATTCGCGGCCACCGACGGCGGGGACCGCCAGATCACCCAGGGCGCGATGCACCTCGACACCCTGGTCGGCGAGCAACTGTCGTGGTCGGTGAAGAGCTATCTGAATCTGTTCGAGGACCGGCGCTTCGTCAAGTTCTCGGCCGCTGTCTCTCAGCAGGAGCGCTACGCCGACGAGCGCCAGATCGGCCTGCTGACGAGTTTGACGTGGCGTCCGCAGGTGTCGGCGCTGCACGCGCTGGCCATCGAGGCCGGCTTCGACGTGGAACGCCAGGACAACGTGAGCGAGCGTTACCTCACGGTCGAGCGCGTGCGCCAATCGCAGACGCGCGACCAGGACTTCGACCTCGAAGTGTACGGCACCTACGTGCAGGCCATCGTCAAACCGACCTCGCGTCTGACCATCGTTCCCGCCTGGCGCATCGACTGGGTCAATGGCAGCTTCACCAATGGACTCAACGACACGCAGTATCCGATCAACCACTACGGCGCGATTCATCAGCCCAAGATCAGCGTGATCTTCGCGGCGAGCGACGCCTATAGCGTGTACGCGAACTGGGGGCGCACCTACCAGATCGGCGTGGGCGCGGGCGCCTACAAGATCCCGCCCCGTACGACCGATCTCGACCCGTCCATCAACGACGGCTGGGAGGTGGGACTGAAGTTCGTCCCGACGACGTGGCTCGACGGACGCGTCGCCTACTGGGAGCAGACCGCCTCCGACGAGGTGCGGCGCAAGCTCAACGATCCGCTCGGCGACTTCGACAACCTCGGAGAGACCAAGCGCAAGGGCGTGGACGTGCAGGCCAACCTGCGGCCCACGAAGAAGGTCGAGCTGTGGCTCGCCTACGCCTACCAGGATGCAGAGATCGTCGATCCCGGTCCGAACAATGCAGCGAACACGGGCAACGAGATCGACCACGTGCCGCACCACGTGTTCACCGGCGGTGTGAACGTGCGCCCTGTGCCGGCGCTGCGCCTGTCGGCCTGGGCCAGCGCGCAGACCGACTATTACCTGGAGCAGACCAACAGCACCGGCAAGTTCGGCGAGTTCCTGCTGTTCAACGCGTCGGCCTCGTACCAGTTCACGCCGCGGGTCAGCGTCGACCTGCATCTTCGCAACATCACCGACGAGTACACGGAGTACGTGTGGTGGGACGGCACGCAGACGCTGCATTCGCCCGGACCTGGACGCAGCGCATACGCGTCGGTGAGCGTGCGCTTCTGATGCCGACAGCCTGCGCGGCGTGAGCTGTGCGGGATCACACACCATGCGCAGAATTCTGCTCACGCTGCATCGGTGGACCGGCCTGACGGCGGGCGCGGTGTTCGTGCTCGCCGGCCTCACCGGCAGCCTGCTGGTGTTCTACGTCGAGTTGGATGCGCTGCTCACGCCCGCACTGCGGCAGCCGGAAACGGTCGCGGCACCACGCGCGTCGCTCGAGTCGGTCTACCAGGCCCTGCGTGCTGCACACCCAGAACGCGCTCGCAACTGGCGCATCGAAGTGCCGGCCGATCCCGGCGCGATGCTGACCGCGCGCTACATGAAAGCAGACGAGACCGCGCACCTCGCGTTCGCTCCGCTGATTGCGTGGATCGATCCGGTCACTGCAGAGGTGCGCAGCAGCCGCTTCTGGGGCGAGTTCGCCATGACCTGGATCTACGACCTGCACTACACGCTGCTGCTCGATCGCTCCGGAAAGATCGTGCTGGCCTTGCTCGGCATCGCGCTGACGGCATCTCTGCTGCTTGGCGTCGTGCTGTGGTGGCCGACACGCGGCAAGTGGCGCACGGCGCTTTCACTGAAGCGCAACGCCAGCCTGCAACGGCGAACCTACGACCTGCACAAGCTGGCCGGCATCTACGGGCTCGTCCTGTTGCTCATGCTGTGCGTCACCGGCGTGATGCTGGAGATCCCCCAGTACGTCAATCCGCTGATCGACCGGGCTTCGCCGCTGTTCGAAGCGCCTGCGTTGCACTCGCCGCCCGACGGGGGCGCGATGCGCATCGACGTCGACGATGCCGTGCGGCGCGCACAAGCCCACTTCCCCGGTGCACCGGTGCGCTGGATCGAAACGCCGGACGGTGCCGAGGGCGTTTATCGCATCCAGCTCAAGCAGGCCGGCGAGCCGAGCGAGCGCTTTCCCCGCACGAACGTTTGGCTGGATCAGTACTCGGGCGAGGTGCTGGCCGTGCGCGATCCGCGCGCGCATGCGAACGGCGATGTCGTGCTCGCCTGGCTGCACCCGCTGCACAGCGGCGAGGCGTTCGGCATGACGGGACGGCTGATCGTCCTCTTCACTGGCATGCTGCCGGCCGTCCTGTTCGTGACGGGAGTGATGCGGTGGATGCAGAAGCGCAAGGCACACAGGCGGAAGTAGGCAGACACCTATTCATCCTGGTTGGCGCTTTGTACTGCAGCGCAAGCGGCGCTGAGACCTTGAAACGAGTAGAATTCGCCCCGCGCGGGCGTAGTTCAATGGTAGAACGAAAGCTTCCCAAGCTTTAGACGTGGGTTCGATTCCCATCGCCCGCTCCACTGCATCATTCTGCGGACTTCCGCAGAAGTCCAAGAGA
>CAYLTE010000250.1:0-5617 GCA_964386195.1 uncultured Burkholderiales bacterium
ATACTCCGCCCCCAGTCCGGCCACGGCTGCGGTTCCGCCCGGCTTCATCACGTCGACCATCGCCTCGGTGACCAGCGCGACGTTCTCGTCCTTCAGGTCGACCCGGCCGATGGGCGAGGGCTCGATGGTGGTGAGCGCATTGGTCTGGCTGTTCTGCACCTGGCGCACGATGTGCGGCCGGAACACGACCCCGCGGTTGGCGAGCACCGCGGTGGCCTGTGCCAGTTGCATCGGCGTGGCGAGGTTGTAGCCCTGCCCGATCCCCACCGAGATGGTGTCGCCCGGATACCACTTCTGCTTGAAGCGCTTCATCTTCCATTCCTCGGACGGCAGCAGGCCCCCGACCTCGCCGTCGATGTCCAGCCCGGTGCGCTTGCCGAAGCCGAACTGTCCGACGAACTTGTGGATGTTGTCGATGCCCATGTCGTGCGCCAGGCCGTAGTAGTAGGTGTCGCAGGACACCACGATGGACTTGTGCAGGTTCACCACGCCGTGTCCCGCCGGCTTCCAGTCGCGCCAGCGATGGCTGCCGCCGAGGGTGAAGTAGCCCGGATCGTTGATCGCCCATCCGGGCGAGCGCTTGCCCAGCTCGAGCGCGGCCAGCGCCATGAACGGCTTGAAGGTCGAACCGGGCGGATAGACGCCTTGCAGCGCCCGGTTGTTCAGGGGGTGATCGGGCGAGTTGTTCAACGTGTCCCAGTTCTGCGAGTCGATGCCGTCGACGAACAGGTTGGGATCGAATCCGGGCTTGCTCACCAGCGCGAGCACACCGCCGGTGGATGGCTCGATCGCGATCAATGCGCCACGCCGATTTCCGAAAGCCTGCTCCGCCACGTTCTGCAGGCGCGCATCGAGCGCCAGCAACAGGTTGTTGCCAGAGATCGGCAGCGTGCTGCGCAGCGTGCGCACCGCGCGGCCTGCGGCATCGGTCTCCACCTCTTCGAACCCGGTGGTGCCGTGCAGCTCCTGTTCGTAGCGACCCTCCAGCCCCACCTTGCCGATGAAGTCGGTACCGGCGTAATTGGCGACCACGCCCAGTTCCTCGAGCTTGGTCAGATCGCGCTTGTTGATCCGGCCCATGTAGCCCAGCACGTGGGAGGCGATCTCGCCGTTGGGATAGTGGCGGAACAGGCGCGCCCGGATGTCCACGCCGGGAAAGCGGTACTTGTTGGCGGCGAAGCGCGCCACTTCCTCGTCGCTGAGCCGCGTGCGGATGGGGGCGCTGGTGAAGTCGTGGCCCTCGTCGAGCAGCTTGCGGAATCGCTTGCGGTCGCGCGGCTGGATGTCCACCACCGTGGACAGTTCGTCGATCAGGACGTCGAGCCGACCCACCTTGCTCGGCGTGATCTCGAGGGTGTAGGCGGCGTAGTTGTGCGCGAGCACTGCGGCGTTGCGGTCGAGAATCAGGCCGCGGTTGGGCACGATCGGCACGATCGAGATGCGGTTGTTCTCGGCCAGCGTGTGGTAATAGTCGTGCTGGATCACCTGCACGTAGAACAGGCGCAGCAGCAGGGCACCGAACACCGTCAGGATCAGTGTGGCCAGCAGACCCAGACGCACCTGGAAGTTCTGCAGTTCCTTCTGGTGGTCGCGCAGCTCGGCGCGCCGCGCGCCCCCCAGGGCCATCGGGTAGGCATCTCGGCGCAGACTCGAACGGCGGAAGCGCTTCACGGCGACAGGTGAACCTGCATGCCCGCGTCAGGCGACGTCGGCGCCGGGACGCGGCCGCAACGGCATGCGGATCAGGGCGAACAGCGCCGGCCAGAGCAGCGCACCCAGCACGCTGGGCACGAAGAAGAAGACGCCGGGAAACACGTCGCCGGCGGCCAACCGCACGACCAGCATGACGGCCTGGCCGGCGATGAGGATGGCGAATACGTGCAGCATCTGCTGAATCATTCCGAACATCACGATACGCCGATGCAGGAGGACCGACAGGTACATCAGCACCGCATAGGCGAGCGCGTGCTGCCCGAACAGGGTTCCGTTGGACACATCCATGACCAGACCCAGCAGCCAGGCCGGCAGGAAACCCAGGCGCCGGGGGTGGTAGACGACCCAGTAGATCAGTGTCAGTGCCAGCAGGTCCGGCCGCAGGACCTGCGCCGTAGCGGGCAAAGCAAGGAGGTTAGCGCTCACTGCAACCGCTAGCGTCAACAGGATGTAGCTCCAGCGGGCTGGCCGCAGGATCTCCGGACCTTCTCCGCGCTCGGCCATCACGGCTGCTCCTGGGCGGGCACCGGCTTGTTTTGCGCCGGTGCCGACAGCGGGTTTTCGGGCGCCGCACCGGCGTCCACGATCAGTACCGCGCCGTAGCTGCTCACACCGGCAGCGGGCGTGCAGGTGATGCGGGCAAAGGCGTAGGCGGCATTGCGCTCGATGTTGGAGACCACGGCGACCGGCAGCCCAGCTGGGTAGGTTCCGTCGATGCCCGAGGTAACCAGCAGGTCGCCGTTCTGGATGTCGGCGTTGACCGGCATGAAACGCAGTTCGAGCGTGCCATCGTACCCGATGCCGAAGGTCACCCCGCGTACGCCGCTGCGCAGCACCTGGATCGGGACCGCCTGTTCCTTGTCGGTGACGAGCGTGACCTCCGAGGCATACGGAAACACCCGCGTGACCTGGCCGATGACGCCCAGGCGGTCGATCACCGCCAGCCCTGGCCGCAGGCCGTGCTGTCCCCCGCGATCGATCACGACGCGGCGCGAAAACGGATCGCGCGGGGCGTGCAGGATCTCGGCGGCGACGGTCTTGCGCTCCACCCGCCCGCTCATCGCCAGCAACTGGCGCAGGTTGTCGTTCTCGGCCGCAAGGGCCTTGTGCGACTGCAGCGCTGCCGCGTCGTTCAATGCCTGACGCCGCAGCCGATCGTTCTCGCCGCGCAGATAGGAGGAAGTGACGAAGAACTCGCCGACCCGGGCGAGGCCGTCGGCCGGAAGCGCGAACAGGCGCTGGAACGGGTTGACGACCGTGGCGACCGCAGCCCGCGCGGTGTCCATGTAGCCGAAGCGGGCATCGGCCACCAGCAGAACCACCGAGAGCAGGGCGAAAAATCCGAAGCGCGTGAGGAGCCCGGGTCCGCGCTTGAAGAAGGGAGGCGGGGAGTATTCCATGCTGAGCTCCGCACGCTGGCGGCGCGCGGCACGGGGCGGTCAGGACGACAGTCCGGCGCCCGTGCCGGTTCGATCGGAACGGTTCAGTCGCTGGTGAAGATCGTGCCGACCTTGTCCATGCGCTCGAGCGCCTTGCCGGAACCACGCACCACGCAGGTGAGCGGATCCTCGGCGACGATCACCGGCAGGCCGGTCTCTTCCATCAGCAGTCGATCGATGTCGCGCAGCAGAGCACCTCCACCAGTGAGCACCATGCCTTTTTCGGCAATGTCGGCGCCAAGTTCAGGCGGAGTTTGTTCGAGTGCGGACTTGACGGCGCTCACGATGCTGTTGAGCGGCTCGGTGAGCGCCTCGAGGATCTCGTTGCTGGAGATGGTGAAGCTGCGCGGAATGCCCTCGGCGAGATTGCGGCCCTTGACCTCCATCTCCGTCACCTCGGAGCCGGGGAACGCGCTGCCGATCGTCTTCTTGATCTGCTCGGCGGTGGTCTCGCCGATGAGCATGCCGTAGTTGCGCCGGATGTAATTGATGATCGCTTCGTCGAACTTGTCGCCGCCCACCCGCACGGAGCCGGCGTAGACGATGCCGCCCAGGGAGATGACGCCGACTTCAGTGGTGCCGCCGCCGATGTCGACCACCATCGAGCCGGTGGCCTCGTCCACCGGCAGCCCGGCGCCGATGGCGGCCGCCATCGGCTCCTCGATCAGTTCCACCTTGCGCGCACCGGCGCCGTAGGCCGACTCGCGGATCGCCCGGCGCTCGACCTGCGTGGACCCGCAGGGCACGCAAATGACGATGCGCGGGCTGGGCGAGAACAGCCGGTTGTCGTGCACCTTCTTGATGAACTGCTTGAGCATCTGCTCAGTGACGGTGAAGTCGGCGATGACGCCGTCCTTCATCGGGCGGATGGCGATGATGTTGCCGGGCGTGCGTCCCAACATCTGCTTGGCGGCCAGCCCCACCTCCTGGATGACCTTCTTGCCATTGGGCCCGCCTTCCTGGCGGATGGCGACTACCGACGGTTCGTTGAGGACGATCCCTTTTCCACGGACGTAGATGAGGGTGTTGGCGGTGCCGAGGTCGATGGCGAGGTCGTTGGAGAAGTACCCGCCGAGGAATCCGATCATGAACCTCCCGGTATTAGAGTTCGTGGGCCCGATTGAAGGTGTTATCTGGGGCAGGCGTGCCGGTTAAATCATCTACGCCGAGGTCACAGCTTTCGAGCCTAAGCCCTTAAAGAAGCTATAATAGCGCACAAGCTCAGAGAGACGAAAGCCGCCACGCGGCGACGCGTCGCCGGGTCTTGTCCCCCGCCTGCTTACACCACGGTTCAGCTCCATGCCGCTGTCGATAGAGGACGTCCAGCGCATCGCCACGCTCGCTCGCATCGAGCTGTCCGAGCGCGATATCGACCATGTTTCACAAGAGCTTCAGGGCATCTTCGGCCTCATCGAGCAAATGCAGGCGGTGGACACCGCCGGCGTCGAGCCGATGGCGCATGCGCAGGACGTGGTGCTGCGACTGCGCGCGGATGCAGTGAGCGAGGACGACCGGCGCGAGGCCTTCCAGGCCGTCGCCCCGAGCGTGGAAGCGGGGCTTTACCTCGTCCCCAAAGTCATCGAATAGCACTCGGCTCGCCGGCGACGGCGCGTAGCGCGCATGATCAATGCAACCTTGACCGAACTGGCAGCGGCGCTTGCCGGCAGGCGCATATCGAGCGTCGAGCTGACCCGGCTGTTCCTGGACCGCGCGCAGGCGGCCAACGCGCGGCTGAACGCCTTCATCACGCTCGATCCCGAGCGCAGCCTGGCACAAGCCCGGGCTGCCGACGCGAGGCTGGCCGCCGGCGCGGGCGGTCCGCTCACCGGGATTCCCGTCGCCCACAAGGACATCTACTGCACGCAGGGCTGGCTCACCACCTGCGGGTCGCGCATGCTGTCCAACTTCGTCTCGCCCTATGACGCGCACGTGGTCGAACGATTCGACGCCGCCGGCGCCGTGATCCTGGGCAAGACGAACATGGACGAGTTCGCCATGGGCTCGTCCAACGAGAACTCGTTCTACGGTCCGGTGCGTAATCCGTGGGACAACTCGGCGGTGTCGGGAGGCAGTTCCGGCGGGTCGGCAGCGGCAATCGCCGCGCGCCTGGCGCCAGCGGCCACCGGCACCGATACCGGCGGCTCCATCCGGCAGCCGGCCGGGATGTGCGGCATCTCCGGCATCAAGCCCACCTACGGCCTGGTCTCGCGCTACGGAATGATCGCCTACGCATCCAGCCTGGACCAGGGTGGTCCGATGGCGAAGTCCGCTGCCGACCTGGCCATCCTCCTCGATGCCATGGTGGGCTTCGACGCGCGCGATTCGACCTCGCTGCAACGGCAGGCGGAGGATTACGGGCGGGACCTGGATCGGCCCCTGGAGGGCCTGCGCGTGGGACTGCCGAAGGAATATTTCGGCGAGGGGCTGGGCGCGGACGTGGCCGGGGCCGTGGAGGAGGCCGTGAC
>CAYLTE010000250.1:5627-6160 GCA_964386195.1 uncultured Burkholderiales bacterium
CACCGCGTGCAGGAGGTGCAAGGGCAGGGCGAGGAGGCCGTGACTGTGCTGCGCAAACTTGGCTGCCGCATCGTCGAGGTCTCCCTGCCCAACACGCGACTGTGCATCCCGGCGTACTACGTGTTGGCCCCGGCGGAGGCATCCAGCAACCTCGCCCGCTACGACGGTGTGCGCTACGGTCACAGAGCCGCTGCGTACGGCGACCTGCGCGACATGTACATGAAGACGCGCGCGGAGGGATTCGGCAACGAGGTCAAGCGCCGCATCCTGGTCGGCACCTACGTGCTCTCGCATGGCTACTACGACGCCTACTATCTGCAGGCGCAGAAGATCCGGCGCCTGATCGCCCGCGACTTCGCCGCCGCGTTCGAGCAGTGCGACCTGATTGCGGGACCCACCTCGCCCAGCGTGGCCTTCGCGCCCAGGCCGCCCCAGATCTGTATCTGGCGCTGCAGGTTCCTGCGGTCGATCTGCCGCTCGGAGAATGCCGGCTTGAACTCCGCCAGCTGGCGCAGCGGCACCATGCGCGGGGT
>CAYLTE010000251.1:0-6125 GCA_964386195.1 uncultured Burkholderiales bacterium
GTGTCGCTCTTCGGGTCGCAGCCGATCAGCAGCACCTTCTTGCCCTGCTGCGCCATCATGTAGCTCAGGTTGGCGAGCGTGAAGCTCTTGCCGATGCCGCCCTTGCCGTAGATGGCGATGATCTGGGTGGCCTTCTCCGCCTCCTGCGGCGCGGGTGCCTCGGGTTCGACCGATGCCTCGGCCCGCAACTGCGCCCGCAGGCTCTCGAGGCTGGTGGTGATCGCGCCGTTCATCCGCAGGTCCTCCAGTCAAGGATCATCTTCAGGCAGCGGCTGTCCTCGAACGCCGTGCGATAGGCCTCGTGCGCCTGCGACGCGTCGCGCCGGTGCGTGATGAGCCCATCCAGGCACAGCGCACCCGAGGCGGCGAGCGCCGTCACCGCCGCGAGGTCGGCGGGCTTCCATTCCGCGGCCACACGCAGTCGCGCCTCGCGCATGAATGCCGGCGGGAAGGCGAACGACAGGCGCTCGCTATAGAAACCGGCGAGCACGATCTCGCCTCCCGGTGCGAGACGCTGAACCAGGGTGTCGAGCAGGGACGCATCACCGCTGACGTCGCACACGCTCGCGTAGTCGTGTCGATCGTCCTGTCCCGGATCCATGACAGCGTACTCGGTGCACGCCTCGCGACGGGCCGGGTCGCTTTCCCAGACCACCGGCCGGACGCCCGCGAGCACGCAGAGGCGGGCAACCAGGCGTCCGAGCACGCCGTGGCCGACGATCAGTTGCGGCAGCTCACCCGCGTGCACGGCGTGATACGCCGTGGCGGCCAGTGCCATCAGCACCGCGCGCTCGCCGAGCCGCTCGTCCACGGGCAGCAGGCGCGCTCCGGGAACCACCACCCGGCTGGCGGCACCGCCGAACAGGCCGCGCACCGCCCCGTAGCAGCGCGCGCCGGGCACGAACACGTGCTCTCCCGCGCGTCGTTGCGAGCGCTCGCCCGCGAGGACGACGCGACCGACCGATTCGTAGCCGGGGACCAGCGGATAGCCCATCCCGGGGAAGGGCGGCATGGCGCCCGACCACAACAGCCGCTCGGTGCCGGTGCTGATGCCGCTCCAAAGCATGTCGACCACCGCGTCCTCCGCGCCGGGGTCCGGCAGCGGCAGCGAGCGCAGCGTCAACTCTCCCGGTCGCTCGAGCACGACCGCGAGGGCATTCAGGGATTTCACGGTCTGGGCCATGTATCGCTAGCCGCCCCACTCGGGCGGCTCGTCTCCTTGATGTCAGTGTAGGCTGACTAAATGAGATGTCAAGGGATATTTACACTCGCCCGTGCGGTCAGGACGCTCGCCTGCAGGGGCATCGCGGTGGCATGGGCGCTCACCCGCTCGAAGCCCGCCGCAGCGAGCAGCACGGCGACCTCTTCCGGACTGCGTGCGCGACCCTGTCCCATGGCGAACAGGTACATGCCGAAATAGGCCTCGCTCATCGTCCGCGTGCTCTGGGCGCCACGCATCGGCTCTCCGAGCAAGATCGTCCCGCCGGGCGGCAGGGCCCGGCGCGCGGCACGCAGGATGGCCAGGGCGTTCACGTCGTCGTGGTCGTGCAGCACGCGGACCAGGGAGACCACGTCGGCTCCCTCGGGCAGCGGGTCGGTCAGGAAGCTGCCGCCGAATGCCTGGGCGCGACCGCACAGCGCAGCGGCGTCGAACTGCTCCTGCGCGCGACGGGCGACCGGCGGCAGGTCGAAGAGCATCAGCCGCAGTCCCGGGGCGCGGCGTGCGACGGCGAGGAGGAAGCTTCCGTCGCCCCCGCCCACGTCGAGCAGGCAGCGGTGCCGGGCCAGTGGATAGGCGTCCAGGATCAGGTCCGCGACCAGATGCTGCGACGCGGACATCAGTGCCGTGTAGGCGGCGACCTGCTCGTCACGCAGCAGCGAAGGATCGGTCTCGGATGCATACGCCCAGTAGCGGCGCAGACGGCTGTCGCGTCGCGGGTCGCGCAGCAATGCGAGCGGATCGGCGAGATCGGCGTAGAGCAGGGCATGGTGGTCGATCATCGCCAGCACGCCGGGATTGCCGTTGAGCGAAGCCCCCAGTACACCGAGCCCGTACCGATCGCCGTTGCGACGCTCGAGCAGGCGCAGCGACACGGCCGCATCGAGCAGACGCCGGGCGCTGGCGCAGGGCATCTCCAGCCGTTGCGCGAGCATCGACACGGAGCGCGGCCCCTCACGCAGGGTGCCGAACAGGTCGCCGCGGACGCACGCGTACAGTACCTGCGAGTAGACGAACCCTGCGCACAGGTCGAACAACTCGCCGGCGCGCTTCCGCGAGAGCCTGTTGACCACCGGCATGCGCGAGACCCATCGATGGAAGCGAGAACTGCCCAGCAACCGATCGCGCAGCGCCAGCACGCGCTCCCCGAGCGATCGTCCGGCCGCTTCCAGGCGCCCCGGTGGCTGCCGGTGCCCGGTTCTTTCCAGATGCATGGCCGGGGGCAATCAGGCCGCCTGTCGCATCTCCATGGGCAGGATGCGTTGTGCTTCCATCGCGATGAGCGCGCGCAGCTGCGCCGCGCCGGGCGATTCAGGGACTGAATCCATCGCCTCCTCGACCAGCGCTTCGAAGTGCTTCACCGCCGCCGCCAGACCGAGGCGGTGCGCGGCGCTCGGGCGCCCGAGCGCCAGGTCACGGCCAACCGGCTTGCCCAGGACGATCGGATCCGCGGCGACGTCACGGATGTCGTCGGCCACCTGATACGCCTCGCCCAGGCGCTCGCCCAGGATCTCCCACTCCCCGGAATCGACACCGCAGGCGCATGCGCCCGACATCGATGCGGCGACGAACAGGGCGCCGGTCTTGGCGCGTTGGTAGCGTGCGAGCGGGGCGTCGTCCTCGCATTCCCACGCCTGTCCCGCGGTGATGCCGGCGGGCGCACCGGCCGCCCGGGAAAGGATGGTCAGCAGTGGCGCCAGGCGCTCAGGCGCTCGCGCGCCGTGGCGAACCAGTGCATGGAACGCCTGCACGATCAGCGCATCCCCGGTCAGGACCGCCAGCCGCTCGCCGAAGGCGCGATGGACCGAGGGTCGGCCCCTGCGGGTGGAGGCGTCGTCGAAGCAGGGCAGATCGTCGTGGACCAGCGATGCGCAGTGCATGAGCTCGATCGCCACCGCCGCCCCCAGCGCGATGTCCAGGCGCGCCTCGCGGCAGGCGGAGGCCACTGCCAGGCACAGGCGTGGACGTACCCGGGCGCCCCCGGGAAAGACTGCATGGCGCATCGCGGCAGCCAGACGCGGCGGGCAGTCGCTGCCCTCGGTCTCGGCCAGCGCGGCGGCCAGACCCTGCTCGATGTGACGCGATGCATCCATGCGGGCCCCCGGATCGGTTGGGTTCGAGTGTCTAGACAGCATTTCACTTACATGTGTCAGGTACTATAGACACTATGCGCCTGCACGGTCAACCCGGCCGTGGGCGCAATGGCTCGGGAGGGACGACAGTGGCGGACAGGCACGTACTGGTCGTCGGTGCTGGCGTCGGCGGATTGGTTGCCGCCGCACTGCTGGCCGCACGCGGACAGCGCGTGACCGTGCTCGAGCGCGCCAGCGTTCCCGGCGGGAAGATGCGGGAGGTGCGGGTCGGCAGCGCGGTCATGGACGCCGGACCCACCGTGTTCACCATGCGCTGGGTATTCGACGAGATCTTCGAGGCAGCAGGCGATTGCTTCGCGGACCGCGTCGCGCTGCGCCCGGCACAGGTCCTCGCGCGACACGCCTGGGCAGACGGGTCGCGACTGGACCTGTTCGCCGACCTGGAACGCTCGGTGGAGGCCATCGGCGCTTTCGCCGGCGCCCGTGAAGCACGCGCCTTCCGCGCCTTCAGCGCGCGCGCCTGCCACGTCTACCGCGCGCTGGAGCGGCCGTATCTGCGTTCGGCGCGGGCGAATCCCATCCAGCTCGTGCGCAGAGCCGGCTTGTCCGGCCTGGCCGGCCTGGCGCGCATCAGCCCCTTCACGACCCTGTGGGAAGCGCTGGGCGAGCACTTTCGCGACGCCCGGTTGCGGCAGCTGTTCGGACGCTATGCCACCTACAGCGGATCCTCTCCGTTCCTTGCCCCCGCGACGCTGATGCTGATTGCACACGTGGAGCGCGACGGCGTCTGGCTGGTCGAGGATGGCATGCACGCGCTAGCACGCGCATTGGCCGCACTCGCACAGCGCCACGGTGCGTGCCTGCGCTACGGATGCGAGGTGGCCGAGATCGAGGTTGCGGCTGGCCGGGCGACGGCGGTACGGCTTGCGCACGGCGAGCGCGTCCCCGCCGATGCGGTGGTGCTCAACGCCGATTGCGCAGCGCTGGCGCAGGGACTGTTCGGAGAGGCGTGCGCGCGCGCAGCCGGGCCGGTCAGCCCGACCGAGCGCTCGCTGTCGGCGCTGACCTGGTGCATGCACGCGCACGCACGGGGATTTCCCCTCGTGCGCCACAACGTGTTCTTCTCGGACGACTACCGCGCCGAGTTCGACGACCTGTTCGCGCAAGCGCGCCTACCCTCGCGCCCCACCGTGTACGTCTGCGCCCACGATCGCGACGACCGGGACGAGCGGCCATCGGGGGCCGAGCGGATCATGTGCCTGATCAACGCGCCTGCGCGTGCGGACGCGGGGGCGCTCGCGCCCGCGGCGATCGAGCGCTGCGCGGACGCGCTCTTCGGACTTCTGGCACGCTGCGGGCTCCAGGTCGGCGACGACGTGGCGCCGGCGGCGATCGCCGGACCCGATCAATTCTCCCGCCTCTTCCCCGGTAGCGGCGGTGCCCTCTATGGCCGCGCGACGCACGGCTGGAACGGAGCCTTCCAGCGGCCCGGGGCGCGCAGCGCGCTTCCCGGTTTGTATCTGGCCGGCGGCAGCACGCATCCCGGTGCGGGGGTGCCCACGTCCGCGTTGTCCGGCCGTCTGGCGAGCGACGCGGTGCTCGCCGACTTCGGTGGCACAGCGCGTGAGCATTGATTTCACCGCACCGGTCCCGGTCGACGGCTACCTGTGGTGGTACGTCGATGCGATCAGCGCCGATGCGCGCCATGCGCTCTCCATCATCGCTCTGGTGGGAAGTGTCTTCTCGCCCTACTACGCCGGTGCGCGCAGGCGCGGATGCGGGGACCCGATGCAGCATTGCGCGCTGAACGTGGCGCTCTACGGTCCGGGCCGGCGCTGGAGCATGACCGAGCGTGGCCGCACGCAGCTGCATCGCTCGCCGAGCCAGCTGTGCATCGGTCCGAGCGTACTGGACTGGGACGGATCGGTGCTCACGCTGCACGTCGAGGAGGTCGCCGTGCCGGTTCCCCGGCGGATTCGCGGTCGCGTGCGGCTGCGCTGCCCCGCGTTGAATGCGCAGGATTTCGCGCTGGACGAGCGCGGCCGCCATCGCTGGCGTCCGATCGCACCGGTCGCACACGCCAGCGTCGAGTTCGATCATCCCCGCCTGGCCTGGGAGGGAGCGGGCTATCTGGACAGCAACTGGGGCAGCGAGCCGCTGGAGCACGCCTTCGCGTCGTGGGATTGGTCACGCGCGGCACTGCGCGACGGCTCGGCTGCCCTGCTCTACGACGTAGTGCCGCGCCGCGGCGCAACGCGGGGCATCGCGCTGCGTGCGGACGAGGCCGGTGCCGTGCACGCCTTCACGCCGCCTCCGCCGGCGGGGCTGCCGTCGACCCTCTGGCGCGTGCGGCGCGCGACGCGAACCGACCCGGGTACCCACGCGCGCGTGTGCAGCACCCTCGAGGACACGCCCTTCTACGCCCGCTCCACCGTGGAGGCGCACCTTCTCGGCGAGTCGGTCACCGCGATGCACGAGAGCGTGTCGCTCGAGCGCTTCGACACGCGCTGGGTGCAGGCACTGCTGCCCTTTCGCATGCCGCGGCGCGCGGGCTGATCGCGCGCGTCAGCCGCGGCTGCGCTGGAGCTGGTCGCGTCGCTCGAGGCGCATGAACAGGTCGACGACCCACGCCGCCTGCGCATCGAGCGAGCGAAGCGGGCGACGCGTCTGCAGGCGCGGCGCCGTGCCCGAGGGGTGCACGGCGTCGACCAGGAAGCGCACCGCCCTAAGCGGTGCGACGTGCTCGCGTTGCCGCCGATGCGGCGTGCCGGCGAGTGCACGCACCAGCAGGGCGGCCTTGATGCGGCCGGGCA
>CAYLTE010000252.1:0-6107 GCA_964386195.1 uncultured Burkholderiales bacterium
ATGGCCGACTCGATGAACGTTCCGCTCCCGAGCCCGACGATCCCGGAGCCGGCCCGCTCGCGTTATTCGGACGCCCACGAGCTGCTCGTCGCCAAGCTCGGGGATCTCCGCTCGGCGGAGGAGGGCTTCAAGCGCTTCGAGCTCGACACGACCTGCCGCACGGCGGCCTACCTCTCCCGCGTCGAGTCGATGGCCCCGGCGATGGACGAATGGAAATCCGCTCCCGTGCCGGCGATGACGCGTGCGGTGAAGGTGGATGCATTGAATTCGTGCTCGGCGTACAGGATGAGCGAGGTGTGCATCGCACGCACCCAGGACTCACGCGGCGCCTTGCCGTGGAGCAGGTGCAGGAAGTGCCCGCCGATGCTGTCGTCGTCGGTTTCGGTCTCGATGCGACGCCCGTTGTGGCTCCAGTGATACCAGTACAGCAGCATCGAACCGAACGAGGCCATCAGGCGGTCGGCGATGTCGCGGGCGCCGGGAACGTTGTGGTCCTCCTTCTCGGGGAGCACGGTGCCGAGCGCCGAGCAGCCAGTGCGCAGCACATCCATCGGATGGGCCGAAGCGGGCAGCCACTCGAGCACCGCCTTCACGTTGGTCGGCAGCCCGCGCAATGCCTTGAGCTTACGCTTGTAGCCTGCCAGCTCGGGCTTGGTCGGCAGCTTGCCGTGCACCAGCAGATAGGCGATCTCCTCGAACTCGGCGACGTCGGCAAAGTCCAGGATGTCGTAGCCGCGGTAGTGCAGGTCGTTGCCGGTGCGGCCGACGGTGCACAACCCGGTATTGCCGGCCACCACCCCGGACAGGGCGACGGACTTCTTCGGTTTCGGTGCTGCCGAGGTCTGGTTCTCGTTGGTCATGCGGTTCCTCGTTCTTGCTTGCGTGGGATACGTCGCGCCGGGGCGGTCAGGCCTTGCCCTTGGCGAACAGCTCGTCCAGCTTCTGCTCGTAGGCGTGGTAGTCCAGGTAGTCGTACAGCTCCGCGCGTGTCTGCATCAGGTCGACCACGTTCTTCTGCGTGCCATCCCGGCGCACGGCTTCGTACACCGCGAGGGCGGCCTTGTTCATCGCGCGGAACGCGGACAGGGGATAGAGCACGATGCTTACATTGGCGCCTCTGAGCTCGTCGACCGTGAACAGCGGGGTCTGACCGAATTCGGTGATGTTCGCGAGCACGGGCACTTTGACCGCGTCGGCGAACTGCCGGTACATGGCGAGCTCGGTCATCGCTTCCGGAAAGATCATGTCCGCCCCGGCTTCGACGCACGCGCAGGCGCGGTCGATCGCCGCCTGCAGGCCTTCCACCGCCAGCGCATCGGTGCGGGCCATGATGACGAAGTCGCTGTCGGTGCGCGCGTCGGCTGCCGCCTTGATCCGGTCGACCATCTCTTCGCGCGAGACGATCTCCTTGTTCGGCCGGTGGCCGCAGCGCTTGGACTGCACCTGATCTTCGATGTGCATCGCGCCGGCGCCGAACTTGATGAGCGACTTCACCGTGCGTGCGATGTTGAAGGCGCCGCCGAAGCCCGTGTCGACGTCGACCAGCAAGGGCAGGTCGCACACGTCGGTGATGCGGCGCACATCCACCAGCACGTCATCGAGCCCGCTGATGCCAAGATCCGGCAGGCCGAGCGAGCCTGCCGCGACGCCGCCGCCCGAAAGGTAGATCGCCTTGTAGCCGGAGCGCTGCGCAAGCCGCGCATGGTAGGCATTGATGGCTCCGATCACCTGCAGTGGCTTTTCCGCCTGCACGGCGGCCCTGAACTTCGCTCCTGCTGACATGTCGCTCCTCGCCCTGTGATTCACTCTTCGCCGAAGAAGGCCGTCTCGGCCTCGGCCGGCAGTTCCATTGCGCACGCCTTCGCCCGCTGCAGCACCTGCCAGAAGTAGCGGTAGGAGGCGCGATCGTGCATCTCGCCCTCGTGCTTGATCGGCCCCCACTGTGCAGCCTGTCCGGCGAGCAGGATCGAGGCGCTGCGCCCGACGAGCGCGGTCGGCGGCGTCATCGCACGCACGATCGGGTCGATCTGAACCGGATGAATACTCACCATGCGCAGGAACCCGTACTCGCGCTGAGCGCGAGAGGCGTCCTGGTACGCCGATTCGGGGTCTGCCGTGTCCATGCAGATGCAGTGACAGGGCACGATGGCGTGCGCCAGGGCTGCCGCGGCGATCTCCGCCTTCGCGCGGACGATCAGCCGGTGCTCGAACTGCCCCGGCGAGCGCATCATGGATTCGGCAATCGCGCCGCCGTGGCTGCTTACGAAATCCAGCAGGCCGAAATCGAGCGTCTCCACCCAGGGCAGAGCGGCGATGGACCAGGCGTCGCGCACTGCGCCGTGTGTCTCCATCAGGACGTGGATGGGCAGTGTGCGACGCAGACCGAAGTGCACGGCGCGCGCCTGCACGTACTCGATTGCCGCCTGCGCACGCGCGGCCGTGGCCAGCTTGGGGATGGTCAGGTAGGCGAGGCGCTCGCCGGCGCGTCCGAGCAGCACGTCGATGTCGTTGCGCCACGCCGGGTGATCGAAGTCGTGGACTCGTACGCCGACCCGATCGAACCGGTTGTGCCCGGAGGCGACCAGCGCCGCGACCATGTCGACATGGGCGGCCTCGTCGCCGACCGGCGCGCCGTCCTCGCAGTCGCAGGTGATGTCGAACACTGGCCCGAGACGCTGCTGGAGCTCGAGAGCCTTGCGCATCTGCCGCTCGCTCCCCGCGAAATGCTCGCAGGGCGGCAGCAGGGGCGGGGCCGCCTCGCCTCTCAGTGCGTCACGTGGATGGGTCGCGCCCGCCATGCGTACCGGGCAGCTATTTCAGCATGCTGCTGACGGCATCGCGCTCCTCGAGGAGCTCCTTGTGCGTGGCGTCCATGCGCGCACGGCTGAACGGACTGACGTCGATGCCCTTGACTATCGAATAGCTTCCGTTGGCGCAGGTCACCGGATACCCGTAGATGACCCCCTCGGGAATGCCATAGCTTCCGTCCGAGGGCACTCCCATGCTGACCCAGTCGCCGCTGCGCGTGCCCTTGACCCAGTCGCGCACGTGGTCGATGGCGGCATTGGCGGCACTGGCCGCGGAGGAGGCGCCGCGCGCGTCGATGATCGCCGCCCCGCGCTTCTGCACGGTCGGAATGAAGCTGGTTTCGAGCCAGGACTGGTCGTCGATGAGCGGCCACAGCTTCTGGCCGTCGGTTTCGGCCTGGAACAGATCGGGGTACTGGGTCGCCGAGTGATTGCCCCAGATGGTGACCTTGGTGATGCCGCCGACAGCGCGCTTGACCTTGGCAGCCGCCTGAGAAATCGCGCGGTTGTGGTCCAGGCGCATCATCGCGGTGAAGTTGGCGGGATTCAGCCCCGGCGCCATCTTCATCGCGATGTAGGCGTTGGTGTTGGCCGGGTTGCCGACGACGAGCACTTTCACCTCGCGCTTGGCCACGGCATCCAGGGCGCGGCCCTGGGCGACGAAGATCTTGGCGTTCTCCATCAGCAGGTCCTTGCGTTCCATGCCGGGGCCGCGCGGGCGGGCGCCGACCAGCAGGGCGACGTCGGCGTCCTCGAAGGCCACCTGGGCGTCGTCCGTGGCAACCATGCCCGCCAGCAGAGGGAAGGCGCAATCGTCGAGTTCCATCATCACGCCCGTGAGAGCCTTCTGCGCCTTCTCGTTAGGAATCTCGAGCAGCTGCAGAATGACTGGCTGGTCGGGGCCGAGCATCTCGCCGGCAGCGATACGGAACAGGAGGCTGTAGCCGATCTGACCGGCGGCGCCGGTGACTGCTACGCGGACGGGTGCTTTCATCGTGAGGGCTCCGCAGTTCGACGGATGACGGGAACGGCCGCAAGGGCCGGGCGCGCGCGGCGGGCCGCATGCGCCGAAAAACGGCGAATCATAGCCACGCCGCCGAGAACCTGTCAAACCGGTCTTATGTCTTATATAAGATATCTTAACTGGACGCGCCGGAAGCTTTGTGCTAAAAAATCGTCCGCCTCATGAAACCAGCCGCAATTTCACGCCAGCAGCCCTCGGGCGAATCGCCTGCCTTCCAGCCGCTGTACCGGCAGATCAAGGCGCTCATCACGCAGAGCCTGGTCACCGGGGAGTGGCGTCCCGGGGAGCCGATTCCCAGCGAGATCGAACTCGCAGGGCGCTACAGCGTGAGCCAGGGCACGGTGCGCAAGGCGGTGAGCGAACTGGCCGAGGAGCGGGTGCTGGTGCGTCAGCAGGGCAAGGGCACCTTCGTCGCGAGCCACGCCGAGGAGCGCAGCCAGTTTCCGTTCCTCAGCATCAATCCGGATGCCGAGCCGATGCGCGACCTGACCGCCGAGCTCCTCGACCTCCAGCGCGTGCGCGACGCCGGCTCGGCCCGGACGCTGGGTATGAGTCCCAGCGCAGGCATCTTCGTCCTCAAGCGGATCCTGAAGATCAACGACCGTCCGGCCTGCTACGAGGAAATCCGCCTGCCCGCCGCCCGCTTCAAGGGCCTCACGGCCGGTGTGGTCGAGCAGCACGAGTGCATGCTCTACAGCATGTACGAGGCACGCTTCGGGGTGCGCATGCTCCAGGCCGAGGAGCGGGTCAAGGCGGTGGCGGCCCCGCGCGAAGTGGCCGTGGCCCTACAACGGGCGCCGGGTACGCCGATGTTGCACATCGAGCGGGTGGCATTCACCTACGGCAGGGAGCCGTCCGAGCTGCGGCGCTGCTATTGCGACAGTCAGGAACACCATTACCGTAACGCCATAACCGGCTGATGCCGCATCGGAGGATGTGTGGAGTCGACCATGACCAAAACTAGACCCAAGCACCTGGATCTGACCAAGATACGACTGCCTCTGCCGGCGCTGGTGTCGATCCTTCACAGGATCAGCGGCTTCGGGCTCTTCCTGTTCCTCCCCTTCCTCCTCTATCTCCTGCACTCGAGCCTGGCTTCTCCCGACAGCTACGTGCGCTTCCGCGGCGCGCTCGAGAACCCGCTGGTCAAGCTGGTCCTGCTCGGGCTGCTGTGGGCGTGGCTGCATCACTTCTGTGCGGGGATCCGATTCCTGCTGCTCGACGTGCACGTCGGGGGCGAACTGCAGCAGGCGCGCCAGAGCAGCCGTATCGTTCTGGTGGTCAGCCTCGTTCTCACCGTGATCCTGGGAGTCTTCCTATGGTGAAGCGTGTCATCGTGGGCGCCCATTACGGCCTGCGCGGCTGGCTGGTCCAGCGCGTCACAGCCGTCGTGATGGCCCTGTACACCTTCCTGTTCCTCGCAATCCTGATCGTGGCCCCGCCCAGGCATTATCTGGCCTGGAAGACGCTGTTCGCCAACCAGGCGATGAAGCTCGCCACGTTCCTGTTCCTGGCGAGCCTCTTCGCGCATGCCTGGGTAGGCATGCGCGACATACTCATGGACTACGTCAAGCCGACGGGCTTGCGGCTTGCCCTGGAGGCCGCCGTGGTGCTGGCGCTGATCGCCTACGCCGGGTGGGGCCTGCAGATCCTCTGGAGCGTGTAATGGCTATTCCCGTTCGAAGGTTCGATGCAGTGATCGTCGGCGCAGGCGGCGCCGGCATGCGTGCCGCACTTCAGCTCGCCGAAGCCGGATTCAAGGTGGCCGTGCTGTCCAAGGTGTTTCCCACGCGCTCACACACCGTGGCAGCGCAGGGCGGGATCGGCGCTGCACTCGGCAACATGGGCGAGGACAGCTGGCTGTGGCACATGTACGACACGATCAAGGGCTCCGACTACCTCGGAGACCAGGACGCGATCGAGTTCATGTGCCGGATGGCCCCGCAGGTCGTGCTCGAACTCGAGCACTTCGGGATGCCCTTCGACCGCAACGACAACGGCACCGTCTACCAACGGCCGTTCGGCGGCCACTCGCAGAACTTCGGCGAACGTCCGGTCCAGCGCAGCTGCTGTGCGGCGGATCGCACCGGCCACGCCATGCTCCACACGCTGTACCAGCGCAACGTGCGCGCCAACACCCACTTCTTCGTGGAGTGGATGGCGCTGGACCTGGTGCGCGATGCCAGCGGCCACGTGCTCGGGGTCACCGCGCTCGAGATGGAGACCGGCGATGTCTATCTGATGCAGGCACGGGCGACGCTGTTCGCGACGGGCGG
>CAYLTE010000253.1:0-6082 GCA_964386195.1 uncultured Burkholderiales bacterium
GGGCTGTACGACGCGCGGGCGGTCGCCCGGGCGCGCACGCTGCACGAATTCGACAACCTGGTGACCGCTCCGCTGCACGGTTTCCGGGATACCGAGGACTACTGGCGCCGGGCCAGCAGCAAACCGGATCTCGCGGCGATCCGGCTGCCCACGCTCATCGTTCACGCGCGCAACGATCCGTTCCTTCCCGGTGCCCACCTTCCCAGTCCCGGGGACGTCTCGAAGTCGGTCATGCTCCACTACACGGATGGTGGCGGTCACGTGGGCTACGCTTCGGGCCCGTTTCCCGGCCGGCTGGACTGGCTGCCGAGGCGGGTGCTTGCGTTCTTCGAGGCGGATGCAGCAGTCATCCGTCAGTCCGAGCGCTAAGCGACGGCCTTGTTGGTACGATAATTCGACAACTTCAGGGAAAAGTTCTCCATGGCCCAGGTTCCAGCGGAAATCTTCAAGGCATATGACATTCGCGGCATCGTCGGCAGGACGCTCACCGCCGAGGTGGCCGAGCTGATCGGGCGTGCCATCGGCTCGCAGGCCCGCGCGCTTGGCCAGGCCGAGGTCTGCATCGGTCGCGATGGACGTCTGTCGGGACCGGAACTGTCGCAAGCCCTCGCACGCGGGCTGCAGGCCGCAGGCATCGACGTCATCGACCTCGGCCGGGTCGCCACCCCGATGGTGTACTTCGCCACGTATCACCTGAACACCGGTTCGGGTGTCATGGTCACCGGCAGCCACAACCCGCCCGACTACAACGGTCTGAAGATGATGATCGCCGGCCAGACGCTGGCAGGCGAGGCGATCCAGCAGCTGCGCGCCCGCATCGAGAACGGCGATCTGTCGACCGGCAGCGGGCGCTACCGGACTGCAGACGTCAGCGCGGCCTACATCGACCGCATTGCGGGCGACGTGCAGCTCGCACGTCCGATGAACATCGTGGTCGACTGCGGCAACGGCGTACCCGGTGCCTTCGCCCCCGCGCTCTATCGCCGGCTAGGTTGCACGGTGCGCGAATTGTTCTGCGACGTGGACGGGACCTTCCCCAACCACCATCCCGATCCTTCGCAGCCGGAGAATCTGGAGGACCTGATCGAAGCCCTGCAAAGCGGCGACGAGGAACTGGGGCTGGCCTTCGACGGGGATGGAGACCGCCTGGGCGTGGTGACGAAATCCGGAAAGATCGTCTATCCCGACCGCCAGCTCATGTTGTTCGCCGCCGACGTCCTGTCCCGCAATCCCGGCGCGAAGATCATCTTCGACGTGAAATCCACGCGCAACCTGTTCTCCTGGATCCGCGAGCACGGGGGCGAACCGGTGATGTGGAAGACCGGGCACTCGCTGATCAAGTCGAAGATGAAGGAAAGCGGTGCCCTGCTGGCCGGCGAGATGAGCGGGCACGTGTTCTTCAAGGAACGCTGGTTCGGCTTCGACGATGGGCTGTACGCCGGTGCCAGGCTGCTGGAGTTTCTGAGCAAGTGCAAGGACATCGAGGCCGAATTCGCCCGCCTTCCCGATTCGGTCAACACCCCCGAGCTGCAGATCAAGCTCGACGAGGGCGAG
The DNA here is from genome assembly GCA_964386195.1 of uncultured Burkholderiales bacterium. Lineage (GTDB taxonomy): Bacteria > Pseudomonadota > Gammaproteobacteria > Burkholderiales > SHXO01 > SHXO01. The sequence goes on from CAYLTE010000253.1 coordinate 1,555, forward strand.
AACTACGCACTCATCGACAAGCTCCGGGCGAGCGCGCGTTTCGAGGGCGCACGCGAAGTCATCACCATCGACGGGCTGCGCGTCGAGTATGCCGACGGCTTCGGCCTGGCACGCTCGTCCAACACCACCCCGGTGATCGTGCTGCGCTTCGAAGCCGACAACGCCGCGGCCCTGGAGCGCATCAAGGACGACTTCAGGCGTGTGCTGCTCGCCGCCAAGCCCGATGCACGGCTGCCATTCTGACGCCGCCGGCACCGCCGGGGCCGGACCGGGCTTAGGCTGACGCCATGGCGGAATCAGCCGGACAAGAGCTGTTCCTGGGGAGGCAGCCCATCCTCGATCGCAGCCAGAACCTCGCCGCGTTCGAACTGCTGTTCCGCTCGGGTCACTTCAACGGCGCGCAGGTCGAGGACGACGTCTTCGCCACGGCGACGGTCATCAACCACGCATTCACCGAGCTGGGCATCGAGGCGGTGCTCGGCCGCCACGTCGGGTACATCAATCTCTCGGCACCACTGCTGATGAGCGACGTGATCGAACTGCTTCCCAAGAACAAGGTCGTGCTGGAGATCCTGGAGACCGTGCGGGTCACCGAAGCACTCGCCCAGCGCTGTCGCGCCCTGAAGCAGGCGGGATTCACTCTTGCTCTCGACGACTTCACGGGTCGCGAGCACGAGTTCGAGCCACTGCTCGACATCGTGGACATCGTGAAGGTGGACGTGCAGCACATGGACGCCCGGACGCTGCGCGATACCACGATGCGCCTCAAGCGGCTGGACGTGCGCCTGCTCGCGGAGAAGGTCGACACGCGCGAGCGCGTGGAAGAGTGCATGGCGCTAGGCTACCACCTGTTCCAGGGCTACTACTTCGCACGGCCCTCGATCATCTCGGGAAAACGCATGGGGCACGCCGAAGCGGCGCTCATGCGGCTGTTGACCCTGGTGGTTGCCGATTCCGACACCGAGGAGGTCGAGGCGGTCTTCAAGCAGAACCCGGATCTCACCGTCAACCTGATCAAGCTGGTGAATTCCGTGGCAATCGGCGGCCGCGGCGAGATCCACTCGCTGCGCAACGCCATCATGGTCCTCGGCCGCAAGCACCTGCAACGCTGGCTGCAGGTGTTGTTGTTCGCCCTGGGCAGCGCCCCGGGCGCGGAGTTCCCCAGCCCGCTGCTCGTGCTCGCCGCGACGCGGGGCAAGCTGATGGAATTGATCGCCCAGTCGATGCAATCGCGGGAGCGCGATCTGCCCGACCGCGCATTCATGGCCGGGATCCTGTCGCTGGTCAACGCCCTGCTCGGCATGCCCATGCAGGACATCGTCGCGACCATGCCGGTCGATCAGGAAATCAAGGATGCCCTGCTTGCCAGAACCGGCCGCCTCGGCGCGATGCTCAATCTCGTCGAGGCATTGGAGGAATCGGACCTTGCCGAGATCGAGACCGCGTTGACGAGGCTCCCGACGCTCGACCACGGGAAAGTGCCGGCGCTGCAGGTCGAGGCCATGCGCTGGGCCAATTCCATCGGCGAGACCGCCTGAGCCGGCAGGCCGCCTCGCATGCCACGCGACGGCGCAGTGCTCAGCGCTGCGCGCGCTCGACGATTTCCTTCAGCGACTTCAGACCCAGCTGGTAGCCGGCGTTGAGCGCCTTCACCACGCTCGCGTCGTCCTGTCCCGGTGGCGGGTTGTCCGTCCAGTACGCCAGCCGCTTGAAGCGCGCCTTCCACTCCACCAGCGACTTGCCGCCGGGCGCCTCCTTGACCGTCATCGTCGCGAAGTAGTCGCTCGACATCGGCTGGCCCCCGGCATAAGTATAGGTGAGGGTGCGGTTGTATGGATCGTACTCGACCAGCTTTTCCTCGACCTTTGTGCCATTGGCACGTCGCAGCTCTCGGATGGCGCCGACCTCGTTGTTGCGTCCGAGCACCAGGCGCGATTCCGGAATCGGCGGATACCATTTGTTCAATCCGACGAAATCCCCCGCCACTTCCCATACCGCCTCCGGCGGGGCGTCGATCATGATTGTGTGGCGGATCTGCTGCTCCTTCGCCTCCGCACGGGCCAAGCCGGGGGCGGCCAGCACCAGCAACACCACGCTCGTCACGAATCGCCAGTTCATCGCACGCTGCTCCTCATCATCTGTTCTTCTGCTATCGATCGTCCCTGCTTGACCGGCCAGTGTCGCTCAAAGACGCTCCTGTACCCACGCCCGCACCGACTCGAGCGCCTGCGCCAGCTGCGCAGGCTCGCTGCCACCCGCCTGTGCCAGGTCCGGCCGTCCACCGCCCTTCCCACCCACCTGCTGCGCGACGAAGTTGACCAGGTCGCCCGCCTTCAGCTTCTTGGTGAGGTCAGGGGTGACGCCCGCGATCAGCGTCACCTTTCCGCCCTCGTCGGAGCCCAGTACGATCGCCGCGGACTTGAGCTTGTCCTTGAGCTTGTCCACCGTCTCGCGCAGGCTCTTTGCGTCCGCGCCGTCGAGCTTTGCCGCGAGAACATGCACCTCGCCCAGCACCTGCGCGCGGTCAGCGAGGTCGTCGCCCTGGGAAGCGGCCAGCCTGGACTTGAGCCGCGCCAGTTCCTTCTCGAGCACGCGCACGTTGTCCATGATCTGATTCAGCCGCGCGCCGATCTCCATGGGATGCGCCTTGAGCATCTCGGCGACACCGTCCAGTGCCGTCGTCTGCTGCTGCACGTACTCGAGCGCGCCCTCGCCGGTCACCGCCTCGACGCGCCGGATGCCGGCCGCGACCGCGGACTGGGACACGATCTTGAAGAAGCCGATGTCGCCCGTACGCTTGACGTGCGTACCGCCGCACAGTTCGGTCGAGAACTCGCCCATGCCGATGACGCGCACCTCGTCGCCGTACTTCTCGCCAAAGAGCGCCATCGCGCCGGCCTTGATCGCCTCGTCGTACTTCATCAGTCGCGCCTCGACCGCGCCGTTGTGGCGGATCTGCTCGTTCACGAGCCGCTCGATCTCGCGGGTCTCCTCGGGCGTGAGCGCCTTGTCGTGCGAGAAGTCGAAGCGCGTCTTCCAGGGATCGACGAGCGAGCCCTTCTGCTGAACGTGGCGGCCGAGAACCTGGCGCAATGCCGTGTGCATCAGGTGCGTCGCCGAATGATTGTGGGCGGCGCGCGCGCGCAACACCCCGTCCACCTGCGCGCTGACCTCGTCGAACACGCTGAGACGGCCGGTCTTGAGCACGCCGCGATGACCGAACACCTCGGCCTGGATCTTCTGCGTGTCCTGCACTTCGAACACGCCGTGACCACACACCAGCTGTCCGATGTCGCCGACTTGTCCGCCGGACTCCGCGTAGAACGGCGTGCGGTCGAGCACGATCACCCCCTGCTCGCCGGCCTGGATGGAGTTGACCTGCGCGCCTTCGCGATAGATCGCCAGCACGCGCGCCTCCAGACGCAGGCTGTCGTAGCCGAGGAACTGGGTGGCCTCGCCCCGGTACTCCACGCCCTGCGTCATCTGGAACTTCGACGCCGCCCGCGCGCGCTCGCGCTGCTCGGACATGGCGGCTTCGAAGCCCGCCAGGTCGACCTGGAAGCCGCGCTCGCGCGCGATGTCGGCGGTCAGGTCGACGGGAAAGCCGAAGGTGTCGTAGAGCTTGAACACCGTTTCGCCCTCCAGCATCCGGTCCTCGCGATGCAGCGCGGACTCCAGGACCTGCATGCCGTTCTCGAGCGTTTCCGCGAAGCGCTCTTCCTCCTGCCGGAGCACGGCCGCGACACGGCCCTTGTTCTCGACCAGTTCAGGGTAGGCTTCGCCCATCGCCGCAGCCAGGTCGTCCACGAGCAGGTGGAAGAACGGCTTCTTCTGGCCCAGCTTGTAGCCGTGCCGGATCGCGCGACGGACGATCCGGCGCAGCACGTATCCCCGCCCTTCGTTCCCGGGAATCACGCCGTCCACGACGAGAAAGGCACAGGCGCGGATGTGATCGGCGATGACCTTCAGCGAATTGGACTGCATGTCCTTCGCGCTTGTCACCCGTGCCGCAGCCTCGATGAGCGCGCGGAACAGATCGATCTCGTAATTGCTGTGCACGCCCTGCAGCACGGCGGCGATGCGCTCGAGCCCCATGCCGGTGTCCACCGACGGCTTGGGCAGGGGATGCAGCGTGCCCGACTCGTCGCGGTTGAACTGCATGAACACGAGGTTCCAGATTTCGATGTAACGGTCGCCGTCGGCGTCGGGACTGCCGGGCGGACCGCCCGGAATGCCCGCGCCGTGGTCCCAGAAGATCTCGGTGCAGGGGCCGCACGGTCCGGTGTCACCCATCTGCCAGAAGTTGTCGCTCTGGTATTTCTGCCCGCCCGGCTTGTCGCCGATGCGGGCGATGCGCTCGGCCGGTACCTTGATGTCGCGCGCCCAGATGTCGTAGGCCTCGTCGTCGTCCTGGTAGACGGTGACCCACATGCGTGCCGGATCGAGGCCGAACTCCTTCGTCAGAAGTTCCCAGGCGAAGCGGATGGCGTCGCGCTTGAAGTAGTCGCCGAAGCTGAAGTTGCCCAGC
>CAYLTE010000254.1:0-6047 GCA_964386195.1 uncultured Burkholderiales bacterium
GGGTGCCGGTGCGCCGCGATGCGCGGCACTTTGTGGAGAACACGCCGGGCGAGCACAACATGGTGGTGTGCACGCTGTGCTCGTGCTACCCGTGGGACGTCCTGGGCCTGCCGCCTGTGTGGTACAAGTCGGCGCCGTATCGTTCGCGTGTGGTGATGGATCCGCGCAGCGTCCTGGCGGACTTCGGCGTCACGTTGCCCGACGTTACACGAATCCGCGTGTGGGACTCGACCGCGGAGACGCGCTATCTGGTCGTGCCGCAGCGCCCGCCGGGCACCGAGGGCTGGACCGAGGAGCGTCTGGCGGGGCTCGTGACGCGCGATAGCATGATCGGCACAGGCCTCGCCGGGCGGCGGGAGCGGAAACCATGAACGGTGTGCACGACATGGGTGGCATGCAGGGCTTCGGCAAGGTGGAGGTGGAGCCCGACGAGCCGCCATTCCACGCTGCCTGGGAAGGGCGCGTGCTCGGCCTGCAGCGCGCGTTGCTCTACACCCGCGCCTGGAACATCGACGTGTTCCGCCACGCGCAGGAAACCGTGCCCGCACGCACCTACCTCACGGTCTCGTACTACCACCGGTGGCTGCTGAGCCTGACACACAGCGCTATCGAATACGGCCTGGCCCAGCCCGACGAACTCCAGGCCGGCCATGCGTTGCATCCAGCGAAACCGGTGGAGCGCACGATGACGCAGGCGCAGGCGCCGCTTGCCTTCGTGCGTGGGCCTTTCGGCCGCACGCCCCCCGCCCAGGCGCGCTTCGCGCCGGGCGATCGGGTGCGCACGATCAACATCCATCCTTCCGGCCACACGCGGCTGCCGCGCTATGCACGCGGGAAGGCGGGCACGGTTCAGGCGATTCGCGGCTGCCATGTCTACCCCGATTCCAAGGCGGCGGGGATGGGCGACGATCCACAGTGGCTCTACACCGTCGTCTTCAGCGGCAGGGCGTTGTGGGGCGACCAGGCCGATCCGACGCTGGAGGTGACGATCGATGCCTTCGAACCCTACCTGGAGTCGATCTGATGGCGGGCGGCGGAGTCGGTGCGGGAGACGGGCGATCGGATGCAGTCGAGGGTGCGCTGAACGCGATTCCCGCCGACGCACGCACGCCGACATTCAACGAACCGTGGGAAGCGCAGGCCTTCGCCCTGACGCTTGCACTGCACCGACGCGGTGTGTTCACCTGGAGCGAGTGGGCGCAGACGCTGGGCGGCGAGATCAAGGCCGCACAGGCGCGCGGCGATCCCGACACCGGCGGTACCTACTACCTGCACTGGCTGGCGGCCATCGAGCGCATCGTGCGCGAGAAGGGGCTGACCGACGCGCGCACCCTGGCGCGCTATCGCGATGCCTGGGACCGTGCGGCCGACCGGACACCGCACGGACAGCCGATCGAACTGCGCCCTGAAGACCTGGCTTGAGGGCCATGCATCGCGGCGCGACATTGACTCGAGTGGACCGAAGATGAGCGAGCGATTATTGGAAGGCGACATCGCCCTGGTGACCGGCGCCGCGTCCGGGATCGGCCGCGGAATCGCCATGGCGCTTGCAAAGGAGGGCGCGCGGGTGGTGCTTTCCGACCTTACTGGACGTGGCGGGGAGGCGGCGACGCAGGCGCTGCGCGATGCCCGATGCACGGCGCAATTCGTGGCTGCCGATTTGTCGAAGGAGGATGGCCCGGCCGCGCTGCTGCAGACAGTGATCGACGAGGTCGGCTGTCCGTCGGTCGTCGTGCACGCCGCCAGCCCCCGCCGTATGGAGAAGGATCACGCTGCGGCGGTCGACATGGCGACCTGGGACGAGATGCTGGCGGTGAATCTGCGCTCGGGGTTCGTGCTGGCGCGTGCTGCGGCGCTGGAGATGGTGAAGCGCACGATCAGGGGCCGCATGCTGTTCGTCACCTCGCTGCACGCGCACAGCCCGCGCAACCTTCCGCACTACAGCGCTTCCAAGGCCGGACAGACCATGGTGATGAAGGAACTGGCGCGCGCGTTCGGGCCTCACGGCATCCGGGTAAATGCCATCGCGCCGGGCGCGATCCCCGGGGGTGGATTCGACGCGGGCGCATCGGGCGTGGAGCGGCTGGTCAAGTGCACGAGCCTGCGGCGGCTGGGTACGCCCGAGGACGTCGCCGGTATGGCCCTGGCGTTGCTGTGCGAGCGCTTCTCGGCCTATGTCACCGGCACGACCGTGGTGGTCGACGGTGGCATGGCGCTTCACAACTGGATCGAGCCGGTCGAGTAGGGCGGAATCGTCTCGCACGATCGAGAGCACGCCTTCATCTTCGAGACCATCAGCGTGAATGCCGACTTCCACTTCTACGAGCCCGCAAAGGGCCACGGCCTGCGCCACAACCCGTTCAAGTCGATCGTCGCACCGCGGCCGATCGGCTGGATTTCGTCGCGCAGCCCCTCGGGCGTGAACAACCTCGCGCCCTACAGCTTCTTCAACGCGTTTTGCGACACGCCGCCGATCGTCGGATTCGCCTGCGCCAGCGACCGGCGCGACACGCTGCACAACGTCGGGCGCACCGGCGAGTTCGTATTCAATGTCGTCACGCGTTCGCTGGCAGAAAAGATGAATGCGACCTCCGCCACCGTGCCGCCCGAGGTCGACGAGTTCGCACTGGCCGGTCTCACGCCGGCACCCTCGCGCCTGATCGGCGCGCCGCGCGTGGCGGAGAGCCCGGTGTCGTTCGAATGCCGGCGCACCGACATCCTGCAGCTCAAGGCGGCGGATGGCACCTTCGCACCCGCGTGGCTGGTGCTGGGCGAGGTGGTGGCGGTGCACATCGACAAGGCGCTGCTGCGCGACGGCGTATACGACACCGCCGCCGCAGAACATCTCGCGCGGGCGGGCGGGCTGGGCGACTACTTCTGGATCGGCGCTGGGACGTCGATGCAGATGAAGCGACCCAGCTGAACCATGGCCTCGGACTTTTCCTACGACCCGGTCACCGCGCTGGACGAGGCCAGCGCCACCGGGGAGACCGCAGCGATCTTCGCCGACATCCGCGCGACACTGGCCATCCCCCTGGTCACCTCGATCTGGCGCGGACTGGCCGGCATGGGCGACGGTCTGGCGCGTGTCTGGACCTTGACGCGGCCGATCTACGCCAGCGGGCTGCCGCCAGCAGCGCTGGCGCGTGTCGTCGAGGAGCTTGCGCTGCCGCGACCCGCACCGCTCGTCCCCGCTCAGCTCGCGTGTGTCGGCGTGACGGCACGCGATCTCGACGACATCCGCGCCATCGTTGCCGCCTATAACCGCTCCAACGGCCTCAATCTCATCGCGCTCGCGGCCCTCGTCGTGGAGCCTGCCGGTCCGCGGTCGGACTTACGTCCGCTCACGGACGCGTCGGCATGGCCGGCCTTGCGGCCCTTGCTCGCACGGGAGTCGATCGCGGTTGACGCCTGGGCGATGGTGCGGCAGGTGAACCGCTTCGGTGCACCCGGCCCCGATGCCGCGGTCGCCACGCTGTGGCGTCATCTCGCGCACTGGCCGGGACTGCTGGCATTGGTCCACGCCGCTTTCGCGCCGCTGCAGGCGACCGGCGCGATTGCCGCCGCCAGCGAGCGCGGCGTCACGCTTGCGCTGCAGGAGGGCGCACGCATGGCGCACCTGCGCCCCGCGGCAATCGAACTTCCCGAGCGGGTGAGCGAGACCGTGATCGAGTACGTCCGCCAGCCCACGCAGGTCGCACGCATGGTGGTCATGGGCCACGCGCTGGCGCGCTGGCTGGAGAGCCACAGATAGTTCCGGCTTGCAGCCCTGCGCCGGTCAGGCCGCGCGAAAGTTCAGCTCCAGATCGGGCGTATTGGCGTAGCGCGCGGGCAATTCAAGCGGAATGATCCCGGCCTCGCACGCCTTGATCTGGATGGCGAGGAAGCGCGAGAAGATCCGGCACTGCGCCAGGCTGCCGGCGATGAACCACAATCCCTTCTGCGGCGTACGCTTCCACATGTTGCGCAGTTCGCCGGTGGCGTCGAAGCCCCACACCGGACCCAGCCGGTCGGCGATCTCATCGCCGAGCAGGCGGCGCGCGACGTCGTGCTGGCTCTTGTAGCCGGTGGCCAGCACCAGCAGCTCGGCGGGCACGAGCGCGCCATCGCGCAGGCGCAGCCCCTGCGGCACGATGCGCTCGACATCGGCCCACTGCAGCACGCCCACCTTGCGCTGGATGATCAGGTCCGAGCAGCCCACGTTGAAGTAATAGCCGCCGCCGCGCTGGTGGTAGCGCATCTGGAAGCCGGTGTCGTACTCCTGGAAATCGAGCCGGAAACCGGACTGCTCGAGCCCGCGCAGCAATTCCGCGTCGTGCTTGCGGTTTTCCAGGGCGGAGAGGTGATAGGCGCGCACCAGTGCGTCGAACGGCATCGAGGTCAGCAGCTGATCGCATTCCTCGACCGGCAACCCCTGCAGGTAGAGCTGATAGACGCGCTGGCCCTCCTTGAGGCTGGTGATGTAGGTGGGGCTGCGCTGGATCAGCGACACCTCGGCGCCGCAGGCGTACAAATCCTGCGCGACGTCGTGTCCGCTGGTGCCGGTGCCCAGGACCAGGGCCTTGCGCCCCTTCCACGGCGTGCCGGTCTGATACTCGCCCGAGTGCATGACCTTGCCTGCGAAATCCTCCAGGCCCGGCAACTGCGGCACGTGCGGGATCGGGCTGGCGCCGATCGCGAACACCACGTGGCGCGGGCGCAGCGCCCGCACGGTACCGTCGGCACGGCGCACCTGCACGCTCCAGCACTCGGCCCTGTCGTCGTAGCTGCCACGCACGAACTCGGTGGAGGTCCAGCAGTTGATCTCCATCGCCTCGGCGTAGAACTCGAGCCAGTTGGCGAGCTTGTCCTTGGCGATGTAGACGGGCCAGTTGGGCGGGAAGGGCAGGTAGGGCAGGTCGTTGACGTACACCTCGTTGTGCAGCGTCAGCGAGTGGTAGCGGTGACGCCAGTTGTCGCCCACGCGCGCGTTGCGGTCCACCACCAGGGTGTCGATGCCCATGGCGCCGAGGCGCGCAGCGACCGCCAGGCCCGCCTGTCCTGCGCCGATCACCAGCACGGTGGGATCGCGATCGGCGTAGGCGACCGCCTCGTGGCGCTTGTCCAGCCAGTTCTTTGCGCCAAAGTCGCGCACGTCGGTCGGTCCGGTCGGCCGGCGCGGGCCGATCTGCTCCTCGTGGCCGATCAGCTCGTCGAGGGTCGTCGACAGGGTCCACGCGCGCAGCGCGCCGTCGGACGGATCGGGCATCAGACGCAGCACGCCGCGACAGCGGCCCACGGCCGTCTCGAAGGCGACGAAGGCTTCGATGGAATTGGTGCCGGCGCGCTCGATCCAGCGCGGCGCGCTGCGCTCGGGGTCGAGCCGGAGAGTGCCCGGGCGCAGCGTCTCCAGGCTGGTGCGCAGCTGGTCGCGGATCTCCTCGCGGCCGCGCATGCCGGTGAAGTGCCAGGTCAGCGCCAGGATGTCGCGCCAGCCGGCATCGGGCAGGAACATCCCGGCGGCGAGTTCACATTCGCCGCGCGCGAGCGCAGCGGAAAACGCCTCCAGCCAATCGGCAACCGCCCCGCGGACGGTCTCCTCCTCGTGCGTGCTCATTGCGTGCCTGCGTGGTATCTCACGTGAGTCCCCGATGGTAGCAGGGTGAACGGTCTTCGCCATCGGCGAGGGGCGCTTGCCCATTGGCGATTGGCAGCCACCCCCCGAATCCGGGATCATTTCGGGTTTCGTACCGGACCATCCGTCACCGTAGGAGCATCCCATGCGGCCCTTGGAAGGCGTCACCGTCGTCGCGCTCGAACATGTCATTGCCGGCCCGTTCTGCACGCGCCAGCTCGCGGACCTGGGTGCCCGCGTCATCAAGATCGAGCGGCCCGAGGTGGGCGATCCGGCGCGCGCCTATGACGAGCGCGTGCGCGGGATGTCGTCGCACTTCGTGTGGACCAATCGTTCCAAGGAGAGCATCACGCTCGACCTGAAGCAGGAGGAGGCGCGCGCGATCGTGCACAAGCTCCTGGACAAGGCCGACGTGCTGCTGCAGAACCTGGCG
>CAYLTE010000255.1:0-6023 GCA_964386195.1 uncultured Burkholderiales bacterium
AAGGTGGCCGGTGCAGTCTGCGTTGGTGATGCAGTCCGTTGCGCGCTCGCTGCCATCCGTGGCCGACGTGGCAGGACGGGGCAGGCGCCCATTGGCCATGGCGAATCCGAGAAGCGACTCGCGCACCTGCTCCATCGCGAGTCGGGTTTCCTCGACAGAGCGTTGCTGCATGTGAGAGACGAGCGGGCCGACCAGGCTGCCGAGGACGATGGCGACGACAGCCATCGCGATGGCGGCCTCGATCAAGGTGAAGCCGGACAGGCGGTTGCGATGTCGCGCGAGGCTGCTCATTCGAACGTCACGATGTCGTTGAAGGTGGCGGTGGGCGGGGCGGCGGTGAATACCTCGTCTCCGTCCGCATTGCCGGATTCGAGGTAGGCGGGAATGTCCGCTCCGACGCCACGCAACTGGCCGGGAAGCGCCTTGCCCGCGATCAGCACGGCCACTCGCTTGTCCATCAGCGCAGACGGGGGATCGACGGCCAGACATCCGCCACAGGCGGCTGCGGAATCGGGTGCGAAACCGGTCGCTGTGGCGAAGAAGACCTGATCCTTCCAGTTGGCCCACCACAGATGTTCCGGCGCACTCATGGAGGCAGGACAGCTGGGTGCCCACACCGCAAGCATGCCGGGATATCCCGACGTCGCACTCAGTTCCTGTGGCAGGCGGCCGAACCGTATGCCGTCCTCGTCCGTGGACAGGCCAGAATAGGAACTCGTGGTCGGCGTTGCCCATGGCATCCGCTCGCTCGATGCGGCTGCATAGTCGAGCAGGCAGCGCAGGGCGTGACCGGCGACGCGCCGTTCGAGGACGTTGATCAGGTCGCTGGATCTCACCGCGCGCAGACGGTCGTTGAGTCGGATGGCGCCGCCCAGGTCGCGTATCGGACCCTGCACGAAGCCGTTCGCCGAATCCCCATCCGAGAAGGTGGCGTTGTCCTCAGCCTCGCCGGGTGCCGACGCGATCGAGAGCACGGGCGCAGCGATGCGGTCGAGGTAGTTCACGGGATTGCACAACGCCGTCGACGTTGCGCCGCACTTTCCGGTCGCCACGCACGTTGGCGGATCGGGGTCGGCGCTGCAGTCGCGAACCTGCACCCCAGCCTCGCCGACACGCTGCAGCGGGCCTCCGGGCGCGATGATCACCGCAAGCGCCGCGCTCGAGGCATCGCTTCCGTCGTGGATCGTTGCGCCGCTGGTATCGCGAACGGTCAGTGTCCCTGGAGTGTCGCTGTTCAGGCAGTTCGTGCCGCCGGGAATGGGACACTGATTGCCTGTCGTCCGGTCGAAGTTTCCAGACAGTGCGTACCAGAGGCGTTCGTTGCTGCCGTCGCGCAAGTCCGGAAGGTCCAGCGTCCTCCAGGGCAACCGCCCGATGCGCTTGTCCGCGGTGATGCAGGTCAGCTCCGCAGAACCGTCGTTGTTCAGGTCGGGGCAAGGCAGGTCGCCCGGGCGCTTGGCAGCGGTATCGGGCGATACGCTCGAGGCGTAGGCGACGAGCGCTTCGTGCGCCAGGGCGAGCGAGGTTGCCGATATCGCGTCCCGTGCAACGGCTTCGCGGTGCTGTAACCTTCCCACCTGCCAGGTGACGAGCGCGACTGCGAGGACGAACAGCATCAGCAGCAATGCTGCGCCGCCTTGCGTGGCACTGGAGCAGGCCATGGGCCTGGACGATGTCATCGGGCGCTTCCTCCTTCCGGCGCCGGTCCCGCGGCCGTCGGCGACGAGCGCGATGTCAGACGCAGCGCGACCGCTCTTCCCACGCGGGCGCGCAGGCGGGACTCGGCCCCTGTCATGTCGGCGTGGCGCTTCGGGCGGACACGCATCCCGTCCAACCACAGGAAGGTGCGCCCGTCGGTGCGGGTCACCATTCCCCGCAGCCGCACAGTGCTGGTGACGCTTCCGGATGACTCGACCGGATCGACCCGTTCGGCGTCTTGGCGCTGCGTCTCCAGGCGACTGCGCTCCTCGGGCGAGTAGAAGAGTCGACCGGGCTCCACCTCGGTGGCCAGCGCGACGTTGCAGAAGAGGACGGCGATCGTCAGCGAGAAGGCGATGCGCATTATCTCGCCTCCGCGAGGTCGACCACCAACGCGTCGGTCCAGCCGATCTCGCAGTCGGCGCTCAGCAGGGGCGGTGCCGAACTCGTCGATTGGCTGGCCGACCGCCGCAGCGAGCAGCGCTGCGCGCGCATGAGCCCGGCCGGTGCCGCGCTCAGCGCATCCAGGCGCCGGAGCAACTCGACTTCGTGGAGCACAGCCATGCGCACGCGCACCAGCGAATCGCGGACGATCAAACCCGGATCGGCGCCGAGCGTTGCCGTGGACATTTCTGGATCGCGCAGGACTTCGACGTCCACGTCCGCAAGGCCGGCCGCGCGAAGTGCCTGCGCCCAGCGGGGCGCCCGCTGCTTCGTGACGAAGCCCGATGGCGCCAACGCGTTCACGGCCCGCTGAAGACGCTGCCGGCGTGACGACTGGTCACGCAACGCTTGCGCGCGCCGGGCAAGGGCAGCCAGCGCTTCCTGCGCTTCTTCCAACGCCCTGAACTCCCGATGGAGCCGGATCCCGGCGGTGGCGATCGACACGGCAGCGACGACGATCACCGCGACGAGAACTAGGAGCGGCTGCGCGTCGGGCCGGAGCCTCGCCTCGGCAGCACTCATCTGGACGCCACCATCCGAACCTCCACGGTATAGGGGGAGCGCTGTTCGCCCGCCATATCGGATTGCTGCTCCACCAGCCCCGGCGATGCGCTGTGCAACCTCACCCGGCTCACGCCCTCGGTCTGTCTGAGGGCTACCAGGAATGAATTCAGCGACTCGGTACGATCGAGGCCGGGTTGCGCGTCGTCGATGGAGAACGCGAGGGTAACGACCTCATGCGGGGAGGGACCTGGATCTCCGCCCGGCACGTCATGCTGCGGGGCTTGCCATTCCATGCTCTCGAGGACGACCGGCCGATGACGATCGAGCACGTGCGACAGGCTCACGTAGGCACGGTGAGGAAGGCGCACGGATTGGCGCGCGCGCTCCGCTTCACGAACGATGGCCTCCAGCCGCGCGATGTCCTTCGCCTCGATGCGGTCCGGAAACAAGCGCTCGATGCGCGCAGTCTCGCGCGCGACTTCGGCATGCAGTGCCCTTCGTTCGTTCGCCACGGCGTCGAGGCGATGCAGGGCGAGCGCCACGAGCACGAATGTGCATGCGACGACCGATGTGCTGGCAAGTCGCAGCGCGCGTCGGCGTGTCTGGACGCGGTAGCGATGGAGCTTCTCAGCAGGCGCGAGATTCACTGCGGGCGCGTGCCGAGCGAGAAGGGCGAGCACGACTGCCCTCACGTCCTCCGGTCCGCATCCCAATCGAGCAGTGAGCGCACGGGCGTCGAGCGGCCGCAGGCGCGGGTGGCGTGGAAGGTGCGGTGTTGCCGACCCGGCGCTCATCCCGAGGAGGACGCAGTCGAGCACCGCGCCTTCGGGTAGCTGCCCGGAATGCTCCAGATACGCCAGCGTACGATGGATCTCCCGCGCGATGCCGCCGCCGTCGTCTCCGGACGCGGGCATCGGCGTCAGCCGGTGGGTCCGAAGCGCACCGCCGGCGACGAACAGAAAGCGAAGAGAGTCGGCGTGGCGCGCAACGAGCAGGGTGTGGTGCGCTTTCGTTCCTCGCCGGCGCAACAATGCGAGCAGGATCAGCGGGAGTGGATACACTCCGGCGACGCTGCTGTTCGCCGTGTCGAGGATCGCGATCCATGGTGCAAGCACCCGGTCCTCGGTCAGCGCGGCGATCAGGTACTGCATTCCCGGCGGGCTGGCTTCCAGGCGGGGTAAGGGTGAGGCGCCGCGATAATGGCTGCTTCGATGCAGTTGGCCGAGCCTGCGCTGCAGGATGGCTGACCGGTCTCTCCTGGAAACGTCGGGGAGCGTCTGAACCGAGTAGTCCTCCTCGAAGCTCGATACCGTGATGAACGCTGGCGTGTCCTGGTGCAGCATCGCGAGCTTCGCGAAGGCCGCGTGGCCGACGGCATCGTCGGGGAATGTGCCGAGCGGAACGATCCCGTGCCCCCGACTCAGCGCCGCCACGATCCCGGAGGCGTCGACGTACAGGCAGAGCTTCGCTCGGCGCATGCGCATCTCAGACCCTGATCTGGCCGATGACTTCGTAGATCGGCGTCAGCACGGCGAACAGGATCATCGCGAGCATGCCTCCGAGGACGAGCGTGAGCGCCGGCTCGATGGTCTTGAGCCCGCGTTCGATCGACTCCCGGACGTCGCGTTCGTAGAAGTAGCTGACGTTCGACAGGGCCTTGTCGAGCGAACCGGTGGTCTCTCCCATCCGTAGCATGCGCAGCACGAGTGGCGGAAACACGCCGAGGTCGGCAAAGCCGTCGCTGAGTCTGCTGCCGGCGCGGATGCGCGCCCCGGCTTCCCCGAGGGCGTGGGCGACGGCGCGGTTCGCCACGACCGTCTCGGTGGTGCGAAGCGCATCGAGTATCCCGATGCCCGACCGGTACATGAGCGCGAACACGCTGGCGAACCGGGCAATGACGATCTTGCCCAAGATCGGACCCAGCAACGGTACGCGGAGCTTCCAGCGATCGATGCGCGCTCGCAGGGGCGCGTTGACTCTGATCGTCCAGACCAGAGCGAATCCGGAGACGAGGGGAACGGCGGCAAGGAGCCAGCCCCAGTGTCGGACGAGGTCGGAGACCGCGATGAGTGCGCGCGTCTGCAGTGGCAGTTCGGTCCCCATGGTTCGAAGCAGGGAAACCACCTGCGGGACCAGATAAGTAAGCAGAAACGCGCCGACGAGCAGAACGACGATGCACACGAAGGCCGGGTAGATGAGCAGCTTCTTGGCCTGGGAAGCGAGTTCGTCCTGCCAGCGTAGCGACTGCGAAAGCCCCGCCAGAATCTCCTCGAGCCGTCCGGACTGTTCGCCCGCGCGCACGAGGCTGATGAAGACAGTGTCGAAGGCGTGCGGGAAGCCGGCCATCGCCTGGGAGAGCGTGTTACCCCGTTCGACGTCCTCTGCCATCGTCGCGAGCATGTTGCGCATGCCCTGGGCGTCGTACGAGGCGGCGAGTTCGCGAAGACCGTCCAGGATCGGCAGTCCCGCGCGGACGATCTGCTCGAGATCCATGCAAAGCGCCAGCTGCTCCCGGCGACCGACGCTGCCGCCTTGTCTACGAAGGCCCGTGCGGGTGAGGCGCCGGGCGGACACCAGGTCCATGCCCATCGCTCGCAGGCGCGACTCCAGGTCGAGTTCGTTCTGGGCATCCAGCCGCCCCTTCGTGACTCGGCCGGAGGATGCAAGCGCCTTGTAGGAGAAGTTCGGCATGGACGTGTTGGCTCCAGTGGTCAAGCGACAGCCGAGTGCAGGTCGACGGCTCTGGCGAGTTCCTCGATTGCTGTCGATCCGTCGACGACCCTGCAGATGCCGTCCTCGGCGAGCGTTCGAAAGCCCTTGCTCCGGGCCGCTGCCAGCAACTCCCGCATCGTCGCGCGACGTGCGACGAGATCGTCGAGGTCGCTGTCCATGCACAAGGTCTCCATGATGGGAATGCGGCCGCTGTATCCGCGGTATCCGCAGCGATCGCACCCGGCGGCGCGATACAGGGTCGACGACGAGTCCGCCGCGAGGCCGAGGAGGCGTTGCTCCTCCCGGCTGGCGACGTAAGGTTCTCGGCAGTGCCCGCACAAGGTCCTCACCAGCCGCTGGGCGATGACGCCGACGAGGTTGCCTGCGACGAGCTCGGCCGGCATTCCCATGTCGAAGAGCCGGGGGAACGTGCCGAGTGCACTGTTGGTGTGGAGGGTCGTGAACACTTGATGACCCGTCATCGCGGCACGGAAGGCCATCTGAGCCGTTTCGACATCGCGGACTTCGCCGACCAGTATCACGTCTGGGTCCTGCCTGAGGATCGAGCGAATGCCAGACGCGAAGTCCAGATGCGATGCATCGCTGACGGCGGTCTGCCGCATCAGTGCGATCGGATACTCGACCGGATCCTCCAGGGTCATGAT
>CAYLTE010000256.1:0-5962 GCA_964386195.1 uncultured Burkholderiales bacterium
CTGGGGGGCGGTGCCGTTCGTCGTAATCCAGATGATCATGGTCGGCATCGTGATCGCCTTCCCCGGGCTGGTCACAGGCAACCTGGAGCACACGAAGGTCGATCCGAGCAGTGTGGAGATCGTGATTCCGCCCTCGGGGTACGGAGAACAGGACGAGTTCTACCCCGGTACGACAGGCGACGAAGGCGGCGCGGTGGACGAGGACGTGAGCGACCTGGAGGCCGCATTCGGTGCGCCGGACAGCGGTGGCGGGTCGTCGGCCGCGGAGGATGGAACCGCTGCGCCCGAGGGCGACGACAGTCGCAGTGCGCTCGAGCGGGAACTGATGGGCGAGTGAGGCGCCCAGGCGCCGGACCGGCGCACGTCCCGCGGGGGACATGCGCCGGTTGCGGTGCGCGACGCTACTTCTTCCCTACTTTGCTGGCGAAGGCGTAGTTGTCGTAGGCGGATTCCGCGACGCGGAACCACAGGAACTGCTCGTCGCGGAATTTCTTCCAGGCTGGGTACATGCGCTTCCAGTGCGCGCTCTTTCCGAGCAGTTCGTCGTATACCTCGTACGCGGCCTTCTCGAAGGCTTCCATGATCGGCCTGGGAAAGGGCCGGAGCCGCGTCCCGCTCGCCACCAAGCGCCGCAGTGCGGCGGGATTCTGTGCGTCGTACTTGGCCGGCATCCAGGTGCAGGCCTCGCCGCACGCCGCTTGCAGCGCGAACTGGTAGGCCTTCGGAAGCTCGTTGTACGTCTTGTGGTTGACGAGGAACATGGTGAGGGGACCGGGCTCCCACCATCCCGGGTAATAGTAGAACTTGGCGACCTTGTTGAAGCCGAGTTTCTCGTCGTCGTAGGGCCCGACCCACTCGGCCGCGTCGATCGTGCCCTTTTCCAGCGCCGGATAGATGTCCGGTCCCCCGATCATCTGCGGGACGATGCCCAGCTTGGCCATGATGAGTCCGGCCATGCCTCCCACGCGGAATTTCAGGCCGTTGAGGTCGGCCACGGTCTTGACTTCCTTCCGGAACCAGCCGCCCATCTGGCATCCGGTGCTCCCTGCCGCCATCGCCACGCACCCGTATTCCTTGAACAGGGGTGCCATCGCTTCGCGTCCGCCACCGAAGTTCCACCACGCCATGTTCTGGCGGGTATTTCCGCCGAAGCCGATCGAGGTGCCCAGCGCAAACGCAGGGTCCTTGCCGAAGTAGTAGTAGGTCGCCGTGTGGCCGCACTCCACCGTGCCGGCCTGCACCGCATCGAGCACCTGCAGCGCGGGAACGATCTCGCCAGCCGCGAACGGCCTGATCTGGAACTTGCCGTCGGTCATTTCCGCGACGCGCCGGCAGACCAGCTCCGCACCGCCATACAAGGTATCCAGGCTCTTCGGCCAGCTTGCCGCGAGCCGCCACTGGATGGCCGGCTGCGATTGCGCGATCGCGGGAGCAGCGACGATGCCGGTTCCGGCTCCGGCCGCTGCGGCCTTGAGAAACTTCCTGCGCTCCATTGATCCTCCCTTTTTTCGTTGAGCACCTGTACCGCTGCTGTAGGCGCAGCGCGGACAGAGCGCGCATTATGCGCCCGCGCAATGGAGCGTGGAGGATCAGGCTGGCGATACGTGCGAGCCCGGGCAAAGAAAGGGGGACGAGACGAGTGGCGCGCCCGGCGAGATTCGAACTCACGACCCCTGCCTTCGGAGGGCAGTACTCTATCCAGCTGAGCTACGGGCGCGGCGCTGAGACGGCAATGATACGGATTCCCCTCCCCGGCGTCCATGGAGCGGTTTGAGGGCCGCGCCCGAGTCCGTATAATTCCGGGGTTTTGCCGGTATCCAAGTCAAGGAAAGCCCATGAGTGAAGCAAGTCACGACGCGTCCGGACCGATCAAGAACTGGAAGCAGCTCCTGGTGGTCGCAGTGGCCGCCTTCGTCGTTCCGGTGTTCATCATCATCGCCGTCGTGAGTATCATCACCGGTGGGTTGAACTCCAGTCCGTCGGCGCCGCAGATGAGCGAGGAGCGCATTGCCGCCCGCATCAAGCCCGTCGGCGACGTCAATCTCGTGCAAGGTGAAGCGCCCGCAGCAGACATCGCTCCCGCCTCCGACGCGGGCACCGGTGCGCCGGCACCCGAAGCGGCACCAGCCGCAGCCGCGCGCTCCGGTGAGCAGGTCTACCAGCTTGCCTGTGCGATGTGCCACGGTGCGGGACTGGCCGGTGCACCGAAGCTGGGGGACGCCGCGGCGTGGAAACCGCGCATCGCTCAGGGCCTGGCGGTCCTGCACGAGAATGCGATCAAGGGCATCCGCGCCATGCCGGCCAAGGGTGGCAATCCCTCGCTGTCGGACGCGGAGGTCTCGGCCGCCGTAGACTACATGGTGTCCACGGCGAAGTAGCCGCGCCCCTCCAAGCCACTGCTCAAAGGCGCGCCCGGGGCGCGCCTTTTCGTTTCTGTTTCCTGCATGAGCACCTACGCCATCGGCGACATCCAGGGCTGCTTCGAGCCACTGCAACGCCTGCTCGACCGGATCGGATTCGATCCCGCGCTCGACCGGCTGTGGTTCGTCGGCGATCTGGTCAACCGCGGACCGGATTCGCTCGCCACCCTGCGCTTCGTGCGCGACCTGGGATCGGGCGCGGTGACGGTCCTGGGCAATCACGACCTCCACCTGCTCGCCATTGCGGAGGGATTCGAGAAGCTCAAGCGCAGCGATACCCTGCTCGAGATCCTCGAGGCGCCCGACCGCGCGCAGTTGCTCGACTGGTTGCGCTGCCGCCCGCTGCTGCACCGAGAATCGGGCTACACGATGGTGCACGCCGGGCTGTTGCCCGAGTGGACGGTGGATCGGGCCGTCTCACTGGCGGGCGAAGTCGAGACGGTGCTGCGCAGTGACGGTTATCGCAGCTTCCTCGCGAACATGTACGGCAACCAGCCCGCACGCTGGTCCGAGGAGCTTTCCGGCCACGACCGCCTGCGCGTGATCGTGAATGCGATGACGCGCCTGCGCGCCTGCACTGCGCAGGGAGAGATGGAGTTCAGCCACAAAGCCCACCCGCGAGAACTGGCTTCTCCGTGGCTGCCGTGGTACGCGGTGCCCGGACGCCGCAGCGCGGACGAACCGCTTCTGTTCGGCCACTGGTCCTCGCTCGGGCTGCTGCACGATGCGCACAACGTCTGGTGCCTGGATGGCGGTTGTCTCTGGGGCCGCTGCCTCACCGCGCTACGGCTGGACGATCGGCGGCTTTTCCATGTGGACTGTGGGACTGGACCCACGGCTCCAGGGCGCGGGCGATGAGCGCACGGCTCTCGTCCGCCAGTTCGCGGCGCGTCCTGCCCGCGTTTTCCACATAGCCGAGGAAGTGCAGTTCCGCGCGCGGCGCCTGCTGCGCGAGGATCAGCCGGATCGACTGCAACAGCGAGCGCTCCCCGGCATAGGAGCAGTCCGCGTTGGGACTTCCGTCGTGGAGCGGATAGCGGATGGCGGCCACGGCCAACCTGGCCTCTGGCGCGAGCGCGGGCTGAAAGAGGGAGGCGTGGAACGCCCCGAGCCGGCTGCCGTCGGTGGTCGTGCCCTCGGGGAACACCGCCACGGTTTCGGGTCGCGCCATGACCTCGGCGATCCCCCGATTGATGCGCGCGGTGTCGCTGCGGCGCGAGCGCTCGATGAAGATCGTGCCGGCCTGTCTGACCAGCCAGCCAGCCAGCGGCCAGCGCGCGATATCGGACTTCGCGACGAAGCGCACCGGGTGAACGGACAGGATCAGCCACACGTCCAGCCAGGACACGTGGTTCGAGACCAGCAGCGTGGGATGACTGGCGGTCGGGTGCCGGCCGTGCACGGTGACCTTCACGTTCATCGTAGCGAGCATGCCGCGCGACCACCAGCGGATGATGCGCAGCTGGCGACGGTGACTCACCCAGGGAAACACCGCCGCGGAGATCGACAGTCCGAACAGGACGTGCGTCACCCGGCGCGCCTGGCGCCCGGCGCGCACGGCACCGGCGGTGGTGCTGCGCGCGCGCTGCCGGCCATGCACGTGCCCGGTCACGTCACTGCCAGGGCCGGTATCCGAATGCCTCCTTGAAGCGGTCGGCGATCTCCTCGCGCGAGAAGCGGTGATTCTGCCCGCCGCGGCTCGCGATCTTCAGCGCACCGAGCAGGGAGGCGAGTCGGCCGCCGGTGGACCAGTCGAAATCGTTGGCCAGTCCGTACAGCAATCCCGCGCGATAGGCGTCTCCGCAGCCGGTGGGATCGAGAATCTGCTCCGGCTTCACGCTGGGGATGTCGAGCACTTTCCCATCGGCGTGGATGGTCGAGCCTTCGGCCCCGCGGGTGACCACGAGCGCCTTCACCATCCTGGCGAGCTGCTCGACCGGGATCCCGGTCTTCTCCTCGAGCATGCGCGCCTCGTAATCGTTCACCGTGACATAGCTCGCCTGACGGATGAAGGCCAGCAGCTCGGGACCGTCGAACATCGGCATGCCCTGGCCGGGATCGAAGATGAAGGGAATGCCCGCTTCGTGGAACTCGCGCGCGTGCTGGATCATCCCTTCCCGTCCGTCCGGCGCGACGATGCCCAGCGACGTCGAACGCGCATCGCTGACGCGGTTCTCGTGCGAGTGGTTCATGGCGCCGGGATGGAACGCAGTGATCTGATTGTCATCCAGGTCGGTGGTGATGAAGGCCTGCGCGGTGTAAGTGTCGGACACCACGCGCACGTGCGTCTGCGCCAGGCCCAGCTCCTGCAGGCGCTGCGCGTACTGCGCGTGGTCCTGGCCGACGGTGGCCATGATCAGCGGATCGCCGCCGAGCATCTGCAGGTTGTAGGCGATATTGCCCGCACATCCGCCGAATTCCCTGCGCATGTCGGGCACCAGGAATGCGACGTTCAGGATGTGGATCTGATCCGGCAGGATGTGGTTCTTGAAACGGTCGCGGAACACCATGATGGTGTCGTAGGCGATCGAGCCGCAGATGAGCGTGTGCATGGAGTCCTGTTCGAGGTCGTGTTCGGAGTGACGCGAGTATAGCCAGTTCGCGCCGCGCCCCGAGTCAGCGCGCGACGATGGCCGGATCGAGGGCAAGCGCCTCGCGCAGCGCGGCTGCAGCCTCGTCGGCCTGCGCGCGCGAGTCGAACGGTCCGGTGCGTACCCGGAAGAGCCCGCCCCGTTCCTGGAGCTGCGTCATCGCTGCGTAGCGGGGCAGCACCTGCGCCCGCCGCAGGAGTGCCTCGGCATTGTCCCGCGAGGCGAATGCGCCGAGCTGGAGATAGAGGGCCGGCGCAGGCATGAGGGCAACCGTCTGGGATGCCGCGTCGGATGCAGTCCGTTGCGGCAGGATCGCCTCCACCCGCACGCGTCCCTGCCCGCTGGCGACGATGCCGAGCTTGTAGGCTGCCGCGTAGGAGAGATCGATCAGCCGCTCGGCCAGGAACGGACCTCGGTCGTTGATGCGCACCACGACCGAACCACCGGTGTCGAGGCGCGTGACGCGCGCGTAACTGGGGATGGGCAGCAGCGGATGCGCCGCGCTCATCGAGAACATGTCGTAGGGCTCGCCCGAGGCGGTGGGCCGGCCGTGATAGCGCTTGCCGTACCAGGAGGCGACCCCCGTCGCGGAGTAGGGCTGCAGCGAGGTCATCGGCACGAAGCGCTGGCCCAGTGCGGTGTACGGGCGAGTCGTGGATGCCTTGATCGGCTCGAGGCGCGGCTGCGCGTCGGGAATTGCCTCGAGCTCGGCAGGCGTGACCTCGGGCGGTCCGTCGTCGAGGTAGTAGCCGCCGCGTTTCGAGGGCGCGGCGTCGGGCTGGACTGCTGGGCCCGCGCAGGCAGTCAGTGCACCGGCCACGGCCAGTGCGCACAGACGGGCGCTCGGCGCCACGTCAACTCTGCACCAGGCGCTTGTGCGTCTGGATGCTCATCAGGATGCCGAGACCGAACAGGATGCTCACCAGGGATGTTCCCCCGTAGCTGACCAGG
>CAYLTE010000257.1:0-5942 GCA_964386195.1 uncultured Burkholderiales bacterium
GCCACGGCCGTGGCGAACTTCCTCTCCGGCCACCCGCAGGGGGGATGGGTCAATTACCCGGGCCTCGAGTCCAGTCCCTATCGCGCGCTGGCGCAGAAGTACATGCCGAAGGGTGCCGGTGCCATCATGACCTTCGGCATCAAGGGCGGGCAGGCCGCGGGCGTGCGCTTCATCGAGGGCGTGGAGTTCCTCAGCCACCTCGCCAACGTCGGGGATGCCAAGACGCTGGTCATCCATCCGGCATCGACCACGCACCGCCAGCTCTCGGAGGAAGACCAGATCAAGGCCGGCGTGACGCCCGACATGATCCGCCTGTCCGTCGGCATCGAGGACATCGACGACATCCTCTGGGATCTGGACCAGGCGCTGGCCAAGGCCAAGGGGTGAGGCAGGGAGGATCCGCCGGACACTGCGGTTCGAAGCAGGCGGTACGGGCGGGCGCGCAACGATGAGCGCCGTGTGGCTGTCGCTTGCGCTCACGCTGGTCATCCAGGTGCTGGTCTCGCTGGTGGTGTTCACGCCGCCGGTGCTGGCGCCGGCGGCCGAAGCCGACCTCGGCGTCGCCGCATCCTCGGTGGGCATCGTCACTTCGCTCATCTATGCGGCCGCCGCATTCGCCGCGCTGCTCTCCGGGGATCTGATGGGGCGTCACGGTCCCATGCGGGTCAGCCAGTTCAGCCTGGCACTGTGCGGCATCGGCCTGGCGTTGATCGCGGGCGGTCACCCGGCACTGGTGGTCGCCGGGGCGCTGGTGATCGGCCTGGGCTACGGCCCCGTCACGCCCGCCAGCTCCGCCATCCTCGCCGACCGCGCCCCCGCGCGTCTGCGCGCGCTGATCTTCTCGCTCAAGCAGACCGGCGTGCCGATCGGCGGCGCACTCGCCGGTGCCGTGGTCCCGGGCCTGATCATCGCGCTCGGGTGGCGGGGGGCGGCGGTGGCCGTCGGCGCAGCGAGCCTCGCCGCGATACTGAGCGTGCAGCCATGGCGCCGCGCGGTCGACAGCGGCAGCCGTGCACCGGATCAATCGGCGACCCGCGGGCTCATCGGCCCGCTGAAGCTGGCTCTGCGCCACGCACGGCTGCGCGAGATGGCATTCGCGTCGTTCACCTATTCCGGTATGCAGATGTGCCTGGGAACCTTCCTGGTGGTGTTCCTGCACGACCGTGCCGGCTTCTCCGTACCGGTCGCGGGCGCCGCACTGTCCACGGCCATGATTGCCGGCGTGTTCGGCCGGATATTCTGGGGTGTCGTGGCCGACAACGTGATGCCGCCGCGCCGACTGCTGGGCGTGCTGGGCCTCGCCATGTCGCTGTGCGCGGTACTGGTGGCGTTCGTCGACGCGTCCTGGCCGCTTGCCCTGGTCCTGCCTCTGTGCGCGGCATACGGTGCGACCGCGGTGGGCTGGAACGGCGTCTACCTGTCCGAGGTTGCGCGCGTGGTCCCGCCCGAACAGGCCGCTGCGGCCACGGGCGGCTCGCTCGCGATGACGTACTCGGGCGTCGTGGTGCTGCCGCTGATGTTCTGGGCGACCCTCGCGATCAGCGACAGCTATCCGGCCGCCTTCGGCGCGACCGCCGCATTGACGGCGTGGCGCGCGGCTTACTTCATGCGAAAACTGTAGCGGCTCGGGCCGCGCCCGATACGGGCGTGCAGCCTGTGGTACGCTCCGGCGGGAAAGGGGTCGCGCGAACGTGAGCGGGCGACCGTACTGAACCACCCCTTGCGCGTCGCCCGACGCAGTATGTCCACACGTTTCATGGCTGCCAGCGAACAGGTCTCACTCTCCAAATCCAACGCCGATTGCAAGCCGGGTCGCGGACGCCCGCGCAGCGAGCATTCGCACGAGGCGATCCTAGACGCGGTCCTGCGCCTGCTGGAGGCCGAGGGCTACGGCGCGCTCACCATCGAAGGCGTCGCGCGCCAGGCAGGAGTGGGCAAGCAGACCATCTACCGATGGTGGAAGTGCAAAGCCGAGCTGGTGCTCGAGGCCTACGCGAACCATGCCGCGAGCAAGACGCCGGTGCCGGACAAGGGCAGCCTGCGGGCAGACCTGGAAGCGTTCCTCACGGCCGGGTTCAAGCGCCTGACCGACATCTCCGGCCCGATCATGCGGGGCCTCATGGCCGATGCCGTGCACGACGAGGAGTTCCGCGAGGTGCTGGTGAGCGCGTTCATCGCCAAGCGCTACGAAGCACTCAAGCAGATCTTCAAGCGCGGGCTCGATCGCGGCGAGGTCAGCACGACGGCCGACGTCGACCTGGCCTGCGAACTGATCCAGGGTCCGATGTGGTACCGGCTGCTGCTCCAGCAGGGCAAGCTCGACCAGCGCTTCGCGCGGCAGCTCACCTCGGCGGTGCTCGCCATCGTCTGCGTGCGCGCGGAGGGCGGCGCCGAGCGTGTAGACGCCCTGGCCGTGCGCGAGTAGCGCCGCCGCTACGCCGGGAAATCTGCTAAGCCAGGAATGCCTCCAGCGCGCGCGCCAGAGCCGCGGGCTGATCGTGGTGCATCATGTGGCCGCAGTCGGGCAGCGTCACCTCCCGCAGATCGCGGAAGGCGGCGCGTCTCTGCGCGAGATCGTCCTCGCCGCTCCTGAACCACTTTCGCATCCACTCTCCATCGCCCCACACCCACAGCACGGGACATTCGATGCGGCGCCAGCACGCCAGCGCCTCTTCGATGCGATACAGGATCGGATTGACCATCTTGTGCGCAGGATCGCCGGCAGGAACGAAGCTGCCGTCGGACTGCGGCAGCGACCAGTGCGGCGCGAGGAAGCGTGCGCGCTCGATGCTCAGGCGCGGATTGTTGCGCATGAGCCGGGCCGCGACCTCGTCGAGTGAAGCATAGGGCTTGAGGGTGGGCGGCGCGGCGAGTTCGTCCAGCCACTTCTCGTAACGCGCCGGGGCCGCGGACGCGGCGGTGCGCGGCAACCCGAACCCCTCCAGCAGGGCGAGCCGGCGCACGCGGTCGGTCCTGACACCCGCGTACAGGTTCGCGACGTTGCCTCCCATGCTGTGCCCGACGATGTCGACCGGCCCCTCGGGGGTGAGGTGCCGCAGCAGCGCGTCGAGGTCGCCGAGGTAATCGGGGAACCAGTAGCCCCCGCCTGCCCACTGCGTCAGCCCGAAGCCGCGCCAATCCGGCGCCAGGACGCGATACTCCCTGCTCAGTTCGTCCACCAGGAACTGGAAGGAGGCGGACACGTCCATCCAGCCGTGCAGGAGCCACAGCGGCGGGCTGGACGCATCGCCCCAGGTGCGCACGTGGTAGCGCAGTCCCCGCACGTCGACGA
Source organism: uncultured Burkholderiales bacterium (assembly GCA_964386195.1). Lineage (GTDB taxonomy): Bacteria > Pseudomonadota > Gammaproteobacteria > Burkholderiales > SHXO01 > SHXO01. The sequence continues at coordinate 3,293 of CAYLTE010000257.1, forward strand.
ATTCGGATCGGCTCGGTCTCATCGTGTCAGCCTGGCGGGGCTATTCCTGCCCCATCAACGGTTCACTCGGTCGGTGCCGCCGGATCGTATCCCATGACACAATCGCCAGCGCGAGCGCGATCAGGGCCATGCCCGACCACTCCGCGGGTGTCGGTCGTTCGCCGAGTTGCAGCGCGGAGCCCGCCAGCGCCACCACAGGGATGCCCAGCGAACTCATGCTCGCGGTGCCTGCCGGCAGCCGCTTGAGCACGTAGAACCATGCCATCCAGCCCAGCGCGGTGGCGACCACGCCCAGCGTGAGAAGGATCGCGACGAAGGTTGCGGTCCAGCGTATCGGCTGGGTGTGCGTGCTCAACGCGACCAGGACCATGGGGATGAGGCCGAGTGCCATCTGCCAGAAGGTGAAATTGACCATGTCGACCGGATGGCGGTTGTGCAACCGCTTGGAGATGACCACACCCAGCGCCCAGCACACGCCCGCCAGCACGGCCGCGATCTTCGCCGGTACCGCGGAGCGCATTCCCCAGGGCTCGAGTATGAGCACCAGGCCGGCGCCGGCGATCGACACCGCGACCCAGCCGATTCCACGGATGCGTTCGCCGAGCACGGGCCAGGCGAACAGCAGCACCCAGAACGGCATGGTGAACACCAGGATCGAGGTCTTGCCCGCTTCGCCCTGCGACAGGGCCCAGTTGTTGAGCAGCAGGAACAGCCCCGTCTGGATCACGCCCACGCCCAGCGCCTCCCAGGGATGCTCGGGCAGCACGCGCTTGCTCATGAAGAGCAGCGTGGGAAACAGGCAGACGGTCCCGACAGCAGTGCGCAGCGTCGCGAGATCGAGCGGTCCGCAGTAGGCGAGCGCGAGCTTCGCCAGCACCCAGGCGTAACCCCACACCAGGACGAGCACGACCATGGCGATGCCGGCGCGCTGCACGGTGCGCGCGTCGTTCATGGCAGGAGGGCGCGGGCGGGCGCGGGAGGCGGGCGGTGCATGATGGGCGTTGCGCGGGGGGCGCAATTATAGCTGCACGCAGCGTCTCGAAACGGCGTGCGCCGTGTGCGCCGGCGAGCGCGCTAGAATCCGCGCATGGCCGCACCGCAGTTCGTCCATCTTCGTCTGCACAGCGAGTACTCCATCCTCGACGGCACCATCCGCATCGAGGATGCGGTGTCGCGCGCGGTGCAGGAAGCCATGCCCGCGCTGGCGCTCACCGACCTCTCCAACATGTTCGGGCTGGTGAAGTTCTACAAGGCGGCGCGTGAGAAGGGGATCAAGCCGGTCGCGGGGTGCGACGTCTGGATCGGCAACGAGCAGGATCGCGACCGTCCGGGCCGAGCGCTGCTGCTGTGCCAGGATCGCGCGGGTTACCACCGCATGTGCGAACTGCTCGCACGCGCGTATCGGACCAACCAGTACCGGGGCCGCGCCGAGATTCGCAAGGCATGGTTCACGGAACTGGGCACCGATGGCCTGATCGCCTTGTCCGGCGCGATGGAGGGTGACATCGGCCAGGCACTGCTGATGGACAACCGCGCGCTGGCGCAGCAGTGTGCACAGGAGTGGTCCCGGTTGTTTCCGGGTCGCTTCTACATCGAAGTGCAGCGCGTGGGCCACGAGCGCGAGGAGGAGTACGTCGGTGCCGCCTGCCTGCTCGCGTCGCAACTGCGCCTGCCGGTGGTCGCCACCCATCCCCTGCAGTTTCTCGATGCCGCAGACTTCCGGGCACACGAGGCGAGGGTGTGCATCAGTCAGGGCTACATGCTCTCCGACCGGCGTCGGCCGCGGGCCTACACCCAGCAGCAGTACTTCAAGAGCCCCGCGCAGATTGCGCAGCTGTTCGCCGACCTGCCCAGCGCGCTGGCCAATAGCGTGGAGATCGCGCGCCGTTGCAGCCTCGACATCGAGCTGGGCAAGAGCAGGCTGCCGCTGTTCCCCACCCCGGACGGCGTGGGGCTGGACGACTACCTGCGCCAGCAGTCGTTCGCCGGGCTGGAGCGGCGCCTTGCGGCGTTGTATCCCGATGATCCTGCGCGCGAGCAGGCGCGTCCCCGCTACGCGGAACGGCTCGAGCTCGAGATCGGCACCATCGTGAAGATGGGCTTCCCCGGCTACTTCCTGATCGTGGCCGACTTCATCAACTGGGCCAAGAACAACGGCGTGCCGGTCGGTCCCGGCCGCGGCTCGGGCGCCGGCTCCCTGGTGGCCTACTCGCTCGGCATCACCGATCTAGACCCGCTGCGCTACGACCTGCTGTTCGAGCGCTTCCTCAATCCCGAGCGCGTGTCGATGCCTGACTTCGACATCGACTTCTGTCAGGACGGCCGCGACCGCGTGATCGACTACGTCCGCCAGAAGTACGGCGCGGACAGCGTGTCGCAGATCGCGACCTTCGGCACGATGGCGGCGAAAGCGGTGGTGCGTGACGTGGGGCGGGTGCTCGACCTCCCGTACAACTTCTGCGATCAGCTCGCCAAGCTGATCCCGTTCCAGCCCGGCAAGCTGATCACGCTGCAGATGGCGCGCGAGATGGAGCCGCTGCTCGCGCAGCGCGAGGAGAAGGAAGAGGAGGTGCGCGAGCTGCTCGCGCTGGGCGAGAGTCTGGAGGGCATGACGCGAAACGTGGGCATGCACGCGGGCGGGGTGCTGATC
>CAYLTE010000258.1:0-5781 GCA_964386195.1 uncultured Burkholderiales bacterium
GATGCCGTCCTGCTTGAGCGTGCGCATCCCTTCGTTTAGCGCGAGCGCCAGGATCTCGGCCACGCGCGCGTGCTCCTGGATCAGCTTCTTGGTCCCGTCGCTGCCGATCAGCAGTTCGTGCAGGCCCACCCGTCCCTTGTAGCCGGTGCCCCCGCAGGTGTCGCAGCCGACCGGGGTGTAGAGCGTGAACTGGCCCTTGTCGTCGGCGAAGCTCTTCGCCCACTCGCGGTAGACGCCCTCGAAGGCCGCCTGCGGATCGCGCTTCCAGTCCTCGGTCTGCGTCAGTTCCTGGCAGTACTCCTCGAGTATCAGCTTCAGTTCGTCCTGCGTGGCCACGTGCGGCTTCTTGCACTTGCCGCACAGGCGCTTGGCCAGGCGCTGAGCGAGCACGCCCAGCAGCGCGTCGGCGAAGTTGAACGGGTCCATCCCCATGTCGAGCAGGCGAATGATGGATTCCGGGGCGCTGTTGGTGTGCAGCGTGGCGAACACCAGGTGGCCGGTGAGCGAGGCCTCGATGCCGATCGAGGTGGTCTCCTTGTCACGCATCTCGCCGACCATGATGATGTCCGGGTCAGCGCGGAGGAAGGCCTTCATGGCGGTGGCGAAGTTCAGCCCCGCCTTGGGGTTCATCTGTACCTGGCGCAAGCCCTTCTGGGTGATTTCGACCGGATCCTCGGCCGTCCAGATCTTGGTGTCCGGCGTGTTGAGGTAGCCCAGCACCGAGTGCAGGGTGGTGGTCTTGCCCGAGCCGGTCGGTCCGCACACGAAGAACAGGCCGTAGGGCTTGCTCACCGTGTCCTTCAGGTTCTTCAAATTGCGCGCGGACAGGCCGAGCCTGTCCAAAGGAATCGGCTCGCCCGCGGCCAGGATACGCATCACGATGTCTTCCATTCCGCCCTGTGACGGAATGGTCGCCACGCGCAACTCGATGTCGAGCGGACCGAACTTGCGGAACTTGATCTTGCCGTCCTGCGGCTTGCGCCGTTCCGAGATATCCAGGTCGCACATGATCTTCAGCCGCGCCGCGATCGCGTTGCGATAGCTCGCGGGCACGGAGATGTAGTGCTGCAGGGAGCCGTCGCGGCGGAAGCGCACTTCGGTCTTGCCCTTGCCCGGATACGGCTCGATGTGGATGTCGGAGGCGCCCTGATGGTAGGCGTCGATGATGATCTTGTTGACGAGCTTGACCAGTTCGTTGTCCGCGGCGAGCGAGACGTCGTCCGCGGTCGTGCCGTTCTCGTCGTCGTAGTCCTGGTCCAGGCCCGAGAGCAGGTCGCCGATGGACGAGGTGTCGATGTCCACCCCGAAGTACTGGTCGAGGGTGGCGTTGAACTCGCTGCGGGTGGTGACGCGGTAGAGCAGCTTGCTCTTGGGGAAGACGTTGGCGACCAGCCGCCCCGCGCGCACGCGCTCCGGATCGGTGGTCAGCACCACCAGGCCTTCGGGCGTGTCCTCGAGCGGCAGCCAGTTGCTGCTCTTCAGGAACTCGCGCTTGAGGTTCTTGAGCAGGTCGATCGGCTTGACCCGGTCGCCGCGCAGCGGCTCGTAGGGCACCCCGAAGTACTGCGACAGCGCCTCGCCCAGTTCCTCGGCACTCACCTGGAATTCGTCGGCGAGTACGCTCTCCAGGTCGGCGTTCTTCTCGCGCGCGGTCCGCAGCGCCCGATCCAGCTCCTCCGCCTGCAATACGCCGCTGGTGACGAGCGAGGCATAGGCGCCGCGCACCACCGGCTGCGGCTTCTGGCGCTGCCTGAAGGCGATGGCCAGCGTCTCGCACAGGTTCTGCACGCCTTCCACCGCCAGCGCCGAAAAATTCTCGCCGGATCGCGTGTTGATGGCCTGCACCACCCCGATCACCTCGCCCGAGGAGGCGTCCACCACCGGCGCGACCAGCATCTGCTTGGTGCGGTAACCGGTGCGCCGGTCGACTTCCTTGAGGAAGCGCAGCAGCGGGGAGTGGCTGCGCAGTTCCTCCTCGTCGTACACGTCGCTGATGTTGAGCAGGACCTTGTTCAGCGCGACGAAGCCGGCCAGGCTCTGCTCGCTCACCGGCAGGCGCAGGTCCTTGAACGAGGCCAGCCCGGTCTTGACCTTGGAGACGATGGCGCTGCGGTCCTCCGACAGGGCATAGACCGTGAGGCGGTCGGCGTCGAGCAGATCGCAGATGTCCTGGCCGAGCTCGAGCATGATCTCCTCGGCATTGCTGGTCGCGTGGATCTTGTTGGTGACGGCCTGCAGCTTGCGCTGGAATTCCAGCTTGCTGCCCACGTCGCCTTCGACCTGCGGACGCGACTCGAACACGGTACTCATCTCTCGATCCCCGGGAAATCACCCACCCGTTGCCAATGCATGAACGTCCCCGCCGGCCCGGCCGGGGGAACCCCTATCCTCTGTTTCAGAACTCCAGTACCTGACCGTGCTCCAGCATGCGCGGCGCCCACGCGGCGGCGACGCGCCCCACCTCCTGCATCGTCGACGCGCCGTCGACAGGCTTTAGGTGCGTGATGAAGATCTCCGGCCGCACGCGCAGCCGGGACAGTTCCTGCGCCAGCAGATCGGGCGTGAGGTGCTTGGAGGCGGCGGCGAGCGCGCCCTCGGCGTTCGAGAACGCGGTCTCGACGATCAGGTGACGCAGGTTGCCGATGCGGTTGACCGCTTCCCACAGGGCCTCGCACGGACCGGTGTCACCGGTGAACACCAGGCTGCCCGCGCCGCTGTCCACGTGGTAGCCGACCGCCGGCACCACGTGGCAGACCGGCAGGCTGCGCACGATGCGGCTGCCCAGGCGCACGGCCTCGCCCAGTGCCATCGGCTGGAAGCGCATGTACGGCGCCGAGGCGTTCGGAATGACCGAGAAATCCGGCCACAGCTTCCAGTTGAACAGGTGCGCGCGCAGCGTGGCGATGGTCTCGTCGCTCGCATGCAGCGTGACCGGCCGCTCGCGCAGGGCGCCCACGGTGTCGAGCAGGAAGGGGATGCAGGCGACGTGGTCGAGGTGCGAGTGCGTGACGAACACGTGGTCGATGCGCCGCAGCTCCTCGAGCGTGAGGTCGCCCACGCCGGTGCCACCGTCGATGAGGATGTCGTCGTCGAGCAGGAAAGCGGTGGTGCGAAGCCCTCCGCCGATGCTGCCGCTACAGCCGAGCACGCGCAGTTTCATGGGTCACTTGCTGTCGAAGGTCCAGGCGCCATCCCAGTCGGCGCCCGGCGGTTGCACGCGCAGGACATCCACGCGTCGCAGGAACTCCCCATACAGGATCGACTCCGGACGGCTGCGCTGAAGCGCGCTCAGCGCCTCGCGCGTTGCCTCCCATTGCTGCGCGCGGTACTGCGCGAGCGCGGCATGCCATTGGGCCACCTCCGCCGCGAGGCCTGCGTCCACGTCCTGTTCGCGTCCCAGCGGTTCGTACACGGCGACCGCCTCGCGCTTGCCCTTGACCCGCACCCGGTCGACTTCGCGGAAGACGACGCCCTCGCACGCGGCACGCGTTGCGTCCCCGACCAGCATGCCAACGCCATACTGTCGCGTCAGCCCCTCGAGCCGGGAGGCCAGGTTCACCGAATCGCCCATCACGGTATAGGCCACGCGAATCTCCGAGCCCATGTTGCCCACCGTCATGCGGCCGGTGTTGACCCCTACGCCCACCTGGAGGGCCGGCCATCCGCGCGCGGCGAAGCGGGGCTGCAGCGCCTGCATCGCGGCCAGCATGTCGAGCCCGGCCAGCACGGCGTTGCGGGCGTGGCCGGGATCGGGCAGCGGGGCGCCCCAGAAGGCCATGATACTGTCGCCCATGTACTTGTCGATCGTACCCCGTTGGTTATAGATGACCTGACTCAGCGCAGTCAGGAACTCGTTCATCACCTGCGCCAGCACCCTGGGATCGAGCCCCTCGGAGACCGTGGTGAATCCGCGCACGTCCGAGAACAGAACGCTCATCTCCCGGCTCTCGCCCTGCATCGAGAAGCGCTCCGGGTGGCGGCTCATCACCTCCACCAGCGCCGGCGGCACGTACTGCCCGAACAGCCGCGTGATCTGGCGCTTGGCCCGCGCCTCGACGAAGAATCCGTAGGACATGTTGAGCGCGAACAGCGCCGCGATCATCAGCAGCGTCGGCGCCAGCGGCAGCACGACGTTGGCGTGCTCCCACAGGCTGAGGTTCAGTCCGACCGCTGCCGCGAGCACCGCCACCGTCAGCAGCGTCGAAGGAAGCGGTGTAAGCAAGGGCAGCACCATCGCCAGCAGCAGCCCGGCCGCTGCGAGCACGACGAACTCCACCCCCACCATGTAGCCGGGCATGTGGCGGATGCGCCCGTCCAGCGCACCGGCGATGAGGTTGGCGTGCACCTCGACCCCTGGGTAGACCGCCGCCACCGGTGTGGCGCGCAGGTCGTTGAGCCCCGGCGCCGTGGTGCCGACCAGCACCACCTTGCTCTCCAGGCTGGCGCGATCGGCCTTGCCCGACAGCACGTCGGTCGCCGAGACGTAGGGAAAGCTGCGCTCCGGGCCGCGATAGGGCACCAGCGCCGTGGCCTGCTCGTCCACGGGAATGCGCAGGTCGCCGACATCGATCCATTCCAGGCTGCGGGTGCCGCCCACCGCCTCGCCCAGACCCGGGGTCACCGCCGGCACGCTCATCAGCACGCGCAGCACCGCGAGCGCGAGCGGTTCGTAGTAGGCGCCGTCGCGTTCGGCCAGCATCGGCACCCGGCGGGTGATGCCGTCCTCGTCCGGCCAGGGGTTGAAGTGGCCGACCGCAGCGGCCGCCTCCTGCAACTCGGGCAGGTTCGCTCCGTATCCGGTCCATGCGGTCGGATGGGTGCGCACACCCTCCAGGGCGCCGCGCGGCAGGATGGGCCGCGGCAGGTCATTGACGCGCGTGGCCACGCGCGGGTCTTCGCGCGTGAAGTAGTAGCCGAGGACCACCGGCCGCCCGGCCATCTTCTGAGCCAGGATGCGGTCGTACTGCAACGCCGGCGCAATGGCGTCGAGCGCGGGGCGAAAGCCGTCGACGCCTGCGAGCGCCCCGTCCGCCAGTTCCTCCAGCACGTCCAGGCCGGAGCTGCGGTCGGGTTCGGCGAACACCACGTCGAAACCCACGAGCTGCACGCCGTAGTCCTCGAAGAGCCGGTCGAGGAGCCGGGCGACGCGAACTCTGGGCCAAGGCCAGCGGCCCTGCTCGGCCAGGCTGCGCTCGTCGATGTCGACGATGACGATGCGCTCGTCGGCGGTGGCCGGCATCGTGAAGCGCACGCGCGCGTCGTAGAGCATCGCTTCGATGCGCTGTACGAAGGGCAGCTCGAGATGGCGCGACACGTGCGCGCCGAACACGAGCACGAGCGCCAGCGCGACGGCGGCGCGCAGGACGTACTTTCTCACCTGCGCGGCGCCATCCGGTGATCAGACGCCGGGCCGGACCGGACCGGTCACCCGAGGATCAGGCATTGGGCTTGAGGAAGAACTCCATCTTGACGCCCGCCAGCTCGATCACGTCGTGATCGGACAGCGCGTGGGCCTGCGCGTCCAGGTTCTTCCCGTTGAGCACCGGGTAGGTGCCGCCCTCGACGTGCGTGATGAAGTAGCCCTGCGGACGGCGTGCGATCACCGCCACCTGCACGCCGGGCTTGCCGAGCGTGGTCAGGGCCTTGGTCAGCGGAAGCTCCTTGCCGGCACTGGGTCCCGACAGGATCTGGATCGTTCCGACGCCGCTGGCCGGCGTGGCCGATGCGGCGGAGGGGGGAGCCGGGGCGGAGCGTGTTGGTGAGCTCGGCCCGCGTCACCGC
>CAYLTE010000259.1:0-5761 GCA_964386195.1 uncultured Burkholderiales bacterium
TGCGACGAAACGGTGCCGACCTGGTCGTACATCCACAGGTAATGGCCGATGCCCTTGAGGAAGCGATCGACATCCATCGGTGTCGGGACGGCTTTCTCGGTGCACTGCCGGCACATCCGGGCCAGGGTCTGCACGGGCGTCATTTCCATCGACGCGATCAGGCATGGGATCCCCTGCAGGGCGAGCGACAGGATGACTTCGCCCAGCAGCATCGACTTGCCGGAGCCGTTGCCGCCATGCCAGACGGATACTTCGCCGGGGCGCAACCGGACGAGGCTGTGAGTCTTCGACCAGGGCAGCGGATCGCCGGTCTGCTCGGGCGGCAGGTTGAAGTGGTCGACGAGGTCCTGTCGCCAGATGGCAGCCGTATGGATCCGGCCGTCGTCGGTGAAGTCCGCTTCGTAGGCCTCAAGGTCGGCCGGCGTCAGCGTGTGCGAATCGGCGTGGGCCTGGTACTGCTCGTAGGCTGTCAGGGCGTCCATCAGACACCCCCCGCGAACGGATTCGGCGCTTGGCTACCAGCGCTGCCCGGTAGCGTGCCGATGTTGCCGACGTACTGGGCGAACTTCGTCCGGTTGAACAGGGTCGCCGGACGCAGGTATTCCGCGGAGTCTGTGCCCAGCCACTTCGCGCACCGCTCCTGGATGACGTCGATGCACTGCTGCTTCGACGCGCCCTCTCTGAGCCTGGCCATGATGAACTCGAGGTTCGTGTCGGTCGGCTCGAAGCGCTTGCCTGCCCGTTCGTTCAGGTAGGCCAGAATCTCCGCCGCGACCTGCCGACGTCCGGCGAATCTCGGGCCCGGTTGTTCAGGCGGAACGAGCGCGATGTCGGGTCGAGCCGAAGGCGAGCCCGACAGATCCTCTTCTTCAGGATTCAGAGAATCAGGAATCAGAGAATCATGATTCAGGGCGTTGCGACCCCCTCTTGATGAAGAGGGTTTTCCCGGAGAACTCCCGGAGTCCTCCTGGAATCCTGATACCTCCTTGGGCGAGAGTTTTCCGGGAGCATGCTGGTCATCATGACGACCTGATTCCCAGTTATCGGGCGGCGGTATGACGCTCTTTTTCTCGGAATAGTGCGGTGACTGATGCTTCCAAAACGCGGAAATCTGTATGTATGAAGCGCCGTCTTTCTGGTAACGGATGATGAATCCTCGCTGCGCCAGTTCAGCCAGCAGCGGTTCAACGTCCTGATTATCCGACGGAATCAGTTCGCGCTTGATGCGCTTCGGCCGGTCCTCGAGGCGGCCCTCGCGATCCGCCATCATCCACAGGCCCGGGAAGATGTACCGAGCCCACACGGAGCACTCGGCCAGATCTTCGTTCTGGTAGTAGCCCGGCTTGATATTTCTCGCGCGCACGGGATCAGTCCTTCAGGGTCTTCACGAGCCCGTGGATCTCGGGCAGCAGTTTCGAGAGGGAATTAAGCGCCGCCCTACGCTGCATGTCGCGATCGGTGCAGAACATTTCCACCAGGTAGAGCACGGGCCGCTGGTCGCCAGTGGCCTTCACGATGGCCGCGACGTGGTCGGCATGCAGGGGCCGCGGGTCAGTGGCGGCCTTGTCGACGTTCAGCCGCTTGGAGAGCTCGCTGGGGCTCATGTCGAGCTCGCTGGCGACGCCTCCCAAGCCTCCGCGGCTCGAGTAGACCGCGGCCGCGCAGACTTCAGTCAGCGACCGGAATCGGTGTGTCAGCCCGCCTTCAAAGTCCAGATCAATCTGCAGTGCCATGTAGTGCTCCTGATGCTTGGCGGTACTTGCCGGTACCGGTCGAAAAAAATGGCCGGGCGTCGAGAACGAGGAGATCGACCCATGCGGGTACGAGACAGCCGGCCGGGAACAGAGGGATGCGGTCACAGCCGCGTCCGCACAGCTGGGAGCTTGTCGGGGATCGGGTGCTTGCGCGGGTACCACGACCAGTCGACCCGCAGGCCGCCGGCGGTGATGACTTCGAGCTCGCAGGCATACGCCTTCGGCAACGGGTCCGGCAGCGCGTGGAAGGTCTGCCGGCTGATGTCGAGCGCAATGGCAGCGCGCCAGGCGCTCCCATACCAGCGGATGACGTCGTCCTTACGCATGGTGCAATCTGTCGCCTTTCATGGACACAACGGGGGAACCGATGGCCGACAAGATCGAGCCGCTGCCACAAAGAATGGCGTGGGCGCTGGAACACTCCGGGCACTCGCAGGCCTCCCTGGCGCGAGAGACCGGGATCACGAAGGGCGCGGTCGGGCAGTGGTGCAACGGCCAGACGGACCACATTCGTCCGCTGTATCTGTTCGATGCCGCCCGGGCGCTGCGGGTCGAAGCCGAGTGGCTGGGCACCGGCAAGGGCCCTCGCACGCGGCTCGAGCGCCAGGCGCCGGACGTGGACGTCGAGATCTGCCGGCTGGTGTCGGCGATGCCAGAAGACTCTCGAACCGCCCTCCTCGCACTCATCCTGTCGCTCCTGAGGCGACAGACTCCCTGAGGGTCACGTCCCCGACCGGCAGCCCGTCATGGACGTTCGGGTAGATGTCGGGCCGCAGCTGGTGCGGCGTGACCTTCCAGCCTGTGGCGCGAGATACGCCGATAACGTGCTCGGCTGGTACTCGGCCGCTGCGCAGCCACTTCCAGACGTGCTGTTGTTTGACGGTTCCCCCCACAGCCCGGGCCATTGCGACCTGGGATCCGAGGAGGGTCACGGCGCGTGTGAGTGCGTTCATACCCTGAAAATACAACTACAGATGTCAAAACTCAACAACGGGCGATGTTTGACCCGCTCAGAGGAGGGGCAGACGGTGCGCGCCATGGATCTCGCACAACGCCTGAGGAAGGCACGGAAGTTCGCGGAACTGACGCAGGCAGCACTTGCCGAAAAATCGGGCGTGAAGCAGCAGATGATTTCGAAGTTGGAAAACGGCCAGTCAAAGGAGACAGCCGATCTCGTGGCGCTCGCCGTGGCTTGCGGCGTCCGTCCGGAGTGGCTTGCCGGAGACGACGGGCCGATGGTGGCGCCAAAGCACGAGATGCCATCGCCCGAGCCAGGCTGGTTCGTGGTGGTCGGTCACGGCGTCTACGAGGAGATCGACCAGGAGGCGCTCGACATCGCCGTCGCCTGGCGCTCACTTTCCCGCGGCACGAAACGGATGATATCCCGTCAGATTACCGAGGAAATCGGCGATCTGAATCCGCTTTTGCGTCGCCTGTGGGACAGCGCGAAGGCTGACGATCAGGATCGCGCCGATCGGAAGCTCGAGGAGGCGCAGGAGAAGATCCGTTCCGCGGACAACGGCGGCCTAGACAAAGCAGCTCGCAAGAAATGAACCTTTTGACCGCGGCGGGTTCTTTCCTCATCGTGGGCCAAGTCGGCTGGTATCTGTACTCGGCAGAATGGATCCCGCTGCCGCTGCTCGCTCTGACCGGCACGCGGCCGGGCGAAGATTGGGAGTCTTGGCACGGTCTGCGTGATGTCCTTTCGTACATCCCCATATCTGGGGTGCTGCTGTTTTGCGGAGGGGTCTGGGCAGTATTCGATGAAGATGACCGGCAGAACGCTGAGCACGCCCGGCAGCAAAGGGAATGGCTGGCTGGACGCAACGACCGCCCATAAAAAAATTTCGCCTGAAATACAACTCACGATGTTGACGTAATACATCTTCGGTTGTACTCTCGAATCAACCCATCCATGCGTGGAGGTTGATTCCGATGCCCATCTACCTCAAGACCGACGACGGCCCGATCTTCCCCGACGACTACGGCACGGCCGACCGCCGCAGCCTGCTGAACGACGTCGAGGGCGCGTCTCGCCCGGACGCCGCGGCGATCTTCCTCGGTCGCGTGATCGCAGTCCTGTTCATCGCGCTCGCCATCCTCGGCTGCTACCTGAAGTCGCAGGGGGTCGAATGAACTACCGCGATTTCATCGAATCGCTGTGGGGCGTCGGCCGCCGCGAGTATGGCGATCTGACGCAGGAGGAGGTCGCGCGCGCCATCGCCTATTGGTGCCAGCACCATCCGATCGACTGCGTCGACGACGTGACGACCGACGAGCACGTGCAGGCCCGCCTCGCGCATCGCCTGTTCGAATACTTCGACGCGATCGCCCATGGCCAGGTGCTCACGGCGAAGACCGCGCAGCTGGGCGTGTCGTCGCTCCTCGAGCACGTCGCACGGCAGCGCGTCGAGGCGGACATCCGGCGGCACTTCGACACCAATCGGCGGCTGGCTGAACTGCTGGCGTCGTTCAAGGAGCGGGCGGCGTGAGCGGCGACGAAATGGCGTTTCCGTTCCATGTGAACGGCGTCGACTACTGCGGCCTCACCAAGCGCGAATACTTCGCGGCGCTGGCGATGCAGGGAATGTTGGCGAATGACGGCGATACCTTCTGCGACGAAGATGGCGTCGAGCCCGAAACGATGGAGCAGGTTTGCGCCAATGGTGCGCGGCTGGCGGTTCGATACGCCGACGCCCTCATCGCCGCCCTCAACGCGGAGCCGCAGTCGTGAGCGGGCACACGCCGGGGCCGTGGCGTCGCGGGAACGCCTGCAACTCGATCGTCGCTGATGAACCGACGGGCGAGATAGGCGGCTCAGATGTCGTCGAATATTACGGTGGGCACCTGGTCGCGGAATCAGTCGCCGATCGCAACATACCGATCATTGTGGCAGCGCCGCTGATGCGCGACGCGATCGACGACATCAGCAGTGTGATGGAGCAGCACGACGCTGGCGGGGCTAATGCGGACTTCGTCGTCGGCTGGGTCCGCGGCGTGCTGAAGCGGCTTGAGGAGCAGCGGTCGTGAGTCGCGATCTGGTCGACAACGACATGGAAGAACTGGTGCGGCTGCGCGACGCCCGCGACTCGATCAACGAGGTCTTGGAGCGGTATCGCAAGGGCGAGGTCGATTCGTTCTACACGATCGGCTGGATCGAATCAGCGCTGTCGCGCGTCGAGGATCAGCGGTCGTGAGCGCTCAGCTGCAAGAATCGCCCACCGGCGCGCAGTGGTTCCAGTGGCTCGAAGGCGTCGAGGTCTGCCCAGGCATCTGGCGTGACGTCCCTTCGGAGGTCTATCACCGCGGGCCCGGCATCAGCAAGTCCGGCCTCGATCTGATCGACACGTCCGGCGCGCTGTACTGGACGGCGAAGCAGCACCCGCGCGAGGAGACCGAGGCGATGTTCCTCGGCACGCTGCTGCACGCGCTGGTGCTTGAGCCGGACACCTTCAACCAGCGCTACATCGCTGCGCCGAAGGATGCTCCGCGCAAGCCCAGCGACCGGGAGCGCTATGCGAAGAAGCCGAGTCCGGAGACGCTGCAACGCGTCGCATGGTGGGACGAGTTTGAGCAGCAGGCCGCCGGGCGTGTCGTGGTGCCGAACGACGACGGCGACACCATCTGGAAGCGTGACGTCTGGTCGACGATTCACTACATGCGTGACGCGATCATGGCGCACCCGGAGGCCGCCATCTTCCTCGAGCCGTCGGACATCGTGAGCGAGCTCTCTCACTTCTGGATCGACCCCGACACAAAGCGGCTCTGCAAGTGCAGGCACGACGCGTGGAACGGGCCGAACCGGATGATCATCGATCTGAAGTCGGCGCGCGACGCGACGCTGAGCGGCTTTCAGCGCGCGGTGCATGAACATCGCTACGACGTTCAGGCCGCGTGGTATCAGGACGGCACGCACCGATGCGGGCAGATCGTCGAGTCGATGATCTTCATTGCCTGCGAGAAGCAGCCGCCCTACCACGTCAGCACTTACGAGATAGATCCGGAGT
>CAYLTE010000260.1:0-5730 GCA_964386195.1 uncultured Burkholderiales bacterium
GGCGGCGCGTCGGCCAGCGCGGACAGGTCGATGACCGCCAGCCCGCCGGCCAGGCTGTCGCCGGCCTCGCTCACCTTCGCCACGATGTCCGCCTCGAGCACGGACTCGTCCGCGCTGCTCAATGCCAGGGTAATGACGGGCACGGTGGTGCCGCGCAAACGGAACGATGGGGCCTTGCGGGTCACGCGGGTCAACAGCGCCGAAGCTCCGTGCAGGTGGAGAAGCGCTGCACCGTGCCGGGGCGGCGCGGCGCAGACATCGAGGGGGGCACTCGGAAACGCGGGGGGACAGACCACCCTCGGCGTCGACGCGACGAGATGGCGGATCCGAAGGAAGGCTCAGTAGGGGCCAAGAAGACTCGTTTGCCGAGCACCGTTGCCAACGCGCGGAATCATACAGGGATCGACAAGGTTTTACGATGCCCGCAGGTGGCGACAGCGCGCGAACGAAGGGCTCTATGCCAAAGGAATCCAAGGGAAGCGGCCAAAAACAAAAAGCCGGCGCGAGGCCGGCTTTTTTATTCTGGCGGAGAGAGAGGGATTCGAACCCTCGATACGGGTATAAGCCGTATAACGCCTTAGCAGGGCGCCCCCTTCGGCCTCTCGGGCATCTCTCCAGTATTAGCTGTTTCCTTCCACTACAAATCCTGCTTCATTGTCTTCCGCGGGGCGGCCGAAGGCGGCGCCGGGCGCCCGCCTTTCTCTGTTTGCGCGTGCCTTGCGGCACGCGGGGCCTCTCGGGCATCTCTCCAGTATTACGTTCTTCCTTCCACTACGAATCCTGCTTCATCACTTCCCGTAGGGCGGCCGAAGGCGGCGCACTCGGGTCTAGACAGAACGGCGCCCGCCTTTCTCTGTTGCGCGTGCCTTGCGGCACGCGAGGCCTCTCGGGCATCTTCCCAGCAATACGTGTTTGCAACTGCGGCCGCGAGGTTCGCAGCAATGCCACAACGGCCTCGCGAAAGCCAAGCCGCGAATATATCACAGCGGGCCAGGGGCTTAACGCTCTAGACGGGCTCGGATTCGAGCTGGAACGCGCGGTGGAGCACACGCACGGCCAGTTCCATGTACTTCTCGTCCACCACCACGGAAATCTTGATCTCCGAGGTGGAGATCATCTGGATGTTGATCCCTTCCTCGGCCAGGGTGCGGAACATCTGGCTGGCGACGCCGGGGTGCGAGCGCATGCCCACGCCGACGATGGAGACCTTGCACACCTTGTTGTCGCCGACGATGTCGCGTGCGCCGATGTGCGTCTGCACCTTGCGCGCGATCTCCATCGACTTGGCGAAGTCGTTGCGCGGGACGGTGAAGGAGAAGTCGGTGAGCCCGTCGACGCTGGCGTTCTGGATGATCACGTCGACATCGATGTTGGCGTCGGCGATGGGCCCCAGGATCGCGTAGGCGATGCCGGGACGGTCGGGCACGCCCATCACCGTGATCTTGGCCTCGTCGCGGCTGTGGGCGATGCCGGAGATGATTGCGCGTTCCATGCGTTCGTCTTCCTCGAAGGTGATGAGCGTGCCCGAGGCGGCTTCCTCGGCCACCGGAATCAGGGGGTCGGTCAGGCTGGACAGCACGCGCAGCCTCACTTTGTACTTGCCAGCGAACTCCACAGAGCGGATCTGCAGCACCTTCGAACCGAGGCTGGCCATCTCCAGCATCTCCTCGAAGGTGATGGTGGGCAGCCGCCGCGCCTCGGGCACGATGCGCGGGTCGGTGGTGTAGACGCCGTCGACGTCGGTGAAGATCAGGCACTCGTCGGCGCGCAGTGCCGCCGCCAGCGCTACGGCCGAGGTATCGGAGCCGCCCCGGCCCAGGGTGGTGATGTTGCCGTCCGGGTCCACGCCCTGGAAACCGGCGACTACGGGGACAACGCCGGCGGCCAGGTCGGCGCGCAGGCGCGCCTCGTCGATCGCCTGGATGCGCGCCTTGGTGTAGGCGCTGTCGGTGAGCACCCGGACCTGCGCCCCGGTGTAGCTCTTGGCCTTGACGCCCAGTTCCATCAGCGCCATCGACAGCAGGCCGACGGTCACCTGCTCGCCGGTCGAGGCAATCACGTCCAGTTCGCGCGGATCGGGCGTGGGCGCGATCTCCTTGGCGAGCGCGATCAGCCGGTTGGTCTCGCCGGACATGGCGGACGGGACGACCACGACCTGGTGGCCGGCTGCCGACCACTTCGCCACGCGGCGCGCGACGTTCTTGATGCGCTCGACGCTGCCCACGGAGGTGCCGCCGAACTTCTGAACGATGAGTGACATGAGCCTGGAGGGCCGGGATGCGGAAAACCGGCGATTCTAACCATTCCGGTGCGGTTTCGGTGCAGTGCAACGCGCGCGATCGATGTCATGTCGAGCGCAGCGGGTGTTCCCACACTCGGTGTCATGTCGAGCGCAGCGAGACATCCTCGCTGTGGCAGTCAATCACGGCGAGGATCCCTCGCGTTCGCTCGGGATGACACCGAACGAGGGCATGACATCACCCCTCGGTGTCATGTCGAGCGCAGCGGATTTGCCCACACTCGGTGTCATGTCGAGCGCAGCGGGTGTTCCCACACTCGGTGTCATGTCGAGCGCAGCGAGACATCCTCGCTGTGGCAGTCAATCACAGCGAGGATCCCTCGCATTCGCTCGGGATGACACTGTGAGTGGTGACACCGTGAGTGGTGACACCCCACCCTGCCCCGGGTGGCACAAATGCTGCATCCGGCCCTCCCTGTTTGCCCATCGAAACAAAGGAGTAGCCGGTGAGCCTCTACGCTGTCATCCTCGTGCTCGCGATCATCCTGGTGGCCGCCTACGGGGTCATGCTCTACAACGGCCTGGTCCTGGTGAAGCACAACGTGGCGCAGGCCTGGTCGAACATCGAGGTCCTGCTCAAGCAGCGGCACGAGGAACTGCCCAAGCTGGTCGAGGTGTGCCGTCAGTACTGGCAGTTCGAACAGGAGACCCTCACGCGCGTGATCGAGGCGCGCTCCAGGGTGTTCGCCGCCCAGCAGTCGCACAGCCCGGACGCGCTCGGGCCGGCGGAAAGCGCGCTGCGGGTGAGCCTGGGGCAGTTGTTCGCGGTGGCGGAGGCCTACCCGGAACTGCGCGCCAACGAGCAGTTCATGAACCTGCAGAGCCGCATCACCTCCCTGGAGAATGCGATCAGCGATCGGCGCGAGTTCTACAACGCCAGCGTCAACATCAACAACGTGCGCATCGAGCAGTTCCCCGACGTTGTGGTCGCACGCATGTTCGACTTCCCCAAGCGCGCCCATCTGCGCTTCTCCGAGCAGGAGAAGGCCGACGTGAACGTGCGCGAACTGTTCGCCGCCTGAGCGTCCGCTGCCGTTCCGCTTCACCGGTCGCCTGCTCGTGATCTCGCGCGACTGGCTGTCGCAGCGTTTCGCCAACCAGCTCGCTTCCGCCGGGCACGTGGGCCTGCTCCTGCTCGGCTTCGAGCTCAAATCCGGTCCGGGTTGGCTGGTCATCCTCGCAGTCATCGCGCTCACCAGCGCGATCCTGTGGGGTGCCAACTACCGCCGCTCGCGCGCGATCGCCGATACGCCGACCTCGCGCATCGGCTCGGCACATCAGGGCTACGTCGAGCTGATCGGCAAGGCGCGCCCCTTCGGCGACACGCCGCTGATCGCGCCGCACTCACGCACTGCGTGCGTCTGGTATCGGTTTCGCATCGAGGAGCGGCACGACAACAAGTGGCGCTCGCGCGGCGAGGGCCGCAGCGATGCTTCGTTTCGCCTGCAGGACAGCAGCGGCACGGTCCTCGTCGACCCGGAGCGCGCGGAGGTGGTCACCGACCACAAGCGCCGCTGGGTGGACGGGAACATGCGCTACACCGAGTGGCTGTTGATCGTGGATGCGCGCGTGTATGCGCTGGGCGAGTTCGCCACGGTCGGAGGCGGCAATGCCGAACTGGACCATCGCGCGGACGTGGGCGGCCTGCTCGAGGACTGGAAGCGCGACCCGCACACGCTGCGTGCGCGCTTCGATCTGGATGGCGACGGCGAGATCGACCTGAGGGAGTGGGACCTGGCGCGCCGCGCCGCACAGCGCGAGGTCTTGCGGCGCCACGCCGACATCCGCAGCCAGCCGGGCAACCACGTCCTGCGCGCACCGCGCGACGGGCGCCTGTTCGTGCTCTCCAACCTCGATCCGGGACTGCTCATCGCGCGTTACCGGAGATGGACGGCGATCCAGTTGGGCATCGCGCTGACCGCGGGCATCGCCTGCCTGGTCCTGATGTTCCGCGTCTCGGCCGCCTGACGCTATCTCACGGCTGCTGCGCGCAGACGCGCGGCCGTCTCGGCGTGTCCCTGCTGGCTGGCGATGTCCGCAGCGGTCATCCCCCGGTCATCCTTCAGCCGCGCATCCGCGCCCCGCTCCAGCAGTCGCGCAACGGCCTCGTCCCTGCCGTAGCCCGCCGCCCACATCAGTGCCGTCAGATCGTGGCGATAGCGCGCGTTGACGTCGATTCCCCGGTCGAGCAGCAGGTCGACGATGGCCACGTGCCCGTTGGCAGCGGCGTACAGCAAGGCGGTCTTGTCGATCTGATCGACCGCCTCGACGTTCGCGCCCGCGTCGATCAACAAGCGTGCGACCTCGAGATGACCGCCATCGGCGGCGGCCATCAGTGGCGTGGACTTCTCAAGGTTCGCCAACTCCGGGTTGGCGCCCGCCTCCAGGAGCATCGCCACCGCGGTCACTGCGCCACGTTGAGCGAACAGGAACAGCGGCGTTTCCCCATTGCGGTTGCGCGAGTCGGGTACTGCTCCGGCTGCGAGTACGGCGCGCACGCGGGCCTCCTCACCCTGCTTGGAGAATTCCAGAATCTGCGCGTTGAGGCTCTTCTGCGGCTCTCCGGTTTGTGCTGTTGCAGCAAACGCCACGGCGAGCGCCAGTGCACATGCCGTCGCAATATGACGGGAAAAACGATAGAGGCGGATTTCCTGTTCGGGCACGGCGCTTTTCCTTGAGAGACATGGAGACTTTCATTATAGTCAGCGGGAAGCGACAGCCCCGCGGCAGACGAGCGGTGCCGGCGCTTTGGCATGTAGCTCTTACACACACAAAGCAGGGCTTTGGGAGGCCTCATGACGAAGGGATCGAAACTGCTGGGAGTCGCACTCCTTGCGGCAGGCATGACGAGCAGTGCGTTTGCGCAGGAAATCACCGGCGGGGCGACCACGGTCTCCAAGGAGATGAAGGCCGACATCCGCGTGTCGAATGAAATGTTGCTGGCCACCGAGAAGGACAAGAACAACTATCTCCAGACCAACGGCGGCTACTCCAATCTGCGCTTCTACCCGGGCAGCCAGATCAACGCGCGCAACGTGAAGAACCTGCGCCCGGCTTTCCTGTTCCAGACCGAGATCAAGGAATCGATGGAAGTGGCGCCGATCGTGGTCAACGGCGTTATGTACATCACCACGTCCTATAACCACGTCTACGCGATCGACGCCACCACGGGCGAGCAGTACTGGCACTACAAGCACAAGATGGGGCCGATCACGACCTACTGCTGCGGCCCGAACAACCGCGGCGTCGCGGTGTACGAAGACATGGTCTTCATGGGCACGCTCGACGCCAAGATGGTCGCGCTCGATGCCAGGACCGGCAAGCTGCTCTGGGAGAAGGAGGTTGCCGACCCCGAGCTGGGCTACTCCGAGACTATGGCTCCGGTGGTGGCCGACGGCAAGGTCCTGATCGGCACCAACGGCGGCGAGTAC
>CAYLTE010000261.1:0-5706 GCA_964386195.1 uncultured Burkholderiales bacterium
GTTAATGGTCGCTCTCCTTTGCGCCTTGCCAGAACACACAACTCCATTTCGGGCGGGCACTGGAATCTGCGCGTCGGTGGAATCGGCCAGCAATCGAAGCCGTCGCTGACTTGCAGCGCCAGCAATTCCCATCCGTTTTGCCGGTACAAGTCGGCGTAGAACGTCGGCTGCGGGCACCAGAATCCGTGATTGAGCATCGACAGCGGCACGTTGTGGAACACGAACCCGCCGTCGCGCACCGCGTGCGCCGCGTTCACCGTGGCCTGCCACACGTTCGCGCAGTGTTCCGTGGTGCCGCAGTCCAGCACCAAGTCATACCTGCCGAACTCGTGCGGCAGGTTCAGGTCGGCGATTTCCTCGACTCCGCGGCTGGCCACGATGTCGACGCAGCGGAATTCCTCGACGCCCATGCGGCGCATGACCTCTGCCGTGTCGGGCAGCGGATGGTCGAGCCCATGCCAGCGGCCGGCATCGACTTCGCGCTCGGTCTCGAACCCCACGATGTCGCGCAGTTGCGCCTGCGACATCACGAGGTCAGGGTAGGACAGCGACAACACCCGCGCCGCCGGGAACACACCGGCAATCATGCGCAGCGACGCCGGCCGGATGCCCATCTCAGACGAGCCTGCGGATGCAGTCCACCCAGGCTTCGCTTTCGCGCTGCCGGTGGAACACCTGCGACCGATACCAAGGCAGCGCATCACCAGTTGCGTAGTTCCACAGCGGCAGGTGCGGCACGAGAATCGTGCTCGCCATGCCCATCGCACCACGCAGGTGATGCACCGTCGTGTGGATGCCCACCATGTCATCCAGCGCAGCCACCAGCGCGGCCGTGTCGTCGAAGTCATCCGACATGGCCGCACCGAACACCCGCACCGGCAGGCCGCATGCCTCGATTTCCGCGCTCGGATCCTTGTACTGCAGCGACACGTACACCGCGTCGCGCCTCTCGATCAGCGGGCGGAACGCTTCCAGCCCGACGTCGCGCTTTCTCTGCTGGCTGGACCACTTGCCGCCCGACCAGCACAGGCCCACCACCGGCTTTCCCCACGAGCGGAACAGCGCGCGCCACATGATCACGCGCTCGGGGTCTGGCGTCAGATACGCCACGCGCGGGCACGACTCGGGCGTCGGGCGGAAGAACTCCGGCAAGTCGGCCGTGCTGGCCTGGGCATCGAACCGCACCGCATCGGCCCAGGGTCGATCCATCCTGCGCGTGCCATGCACGACAGCACCTGGAAACGACCGGCGAAACAGCCCCTCCAACCGCGGGTCGCACTCCAAGTGCACCTCGTCGGCAAGTTCCAAGGCGTCGTGCACGCACGAGCCGAACATCACTTCATCGCCGATGCCCTGCTCGCCGTACAGCACCAGTTTGCCGGTGCGTTTGCCGTCCCACTCGGGAGCGCCGAAGTCCAACCACTTGCGATGTTTCGTGCCCTTCGACGCACGCCAGCACCGCCAGCCCTCGGACCAGTTGCCGGCGCCCAGGTGCACGAAAGCCGCGTTCGTCAGTGCGTTCGTGCACTCTGGATTGATCGCAAGCGCCCTCTTCACCCAGGACATAGCCGTCTTGTAGTCGCCCGTCTCCACGTAGGTGGCGCCCACGTTCGCCGCGTACCAGTCGTCCTTGCGCAACTCCCACGCACGCATGAAGTGCTCGCGCGCACGGATCGGCAACCGCAGTTCGTGATAGACCGTGCCGAGGTTGTTCCAGCCCTCGGGCTTGTGCGGCGCAAGCTGCGTGACCCGCTCGAAATACGCCAGCGCCGCCCCCGGGCGATCGGCCTTGTGGTTGATCACGCCGGCCATCGTGTTGGCCGCCAGCGAGTCGGGCTTGTGCCGCAACACATCCATGCACAGCCGGTGCGCGGCGTCAGGATCGTCTTTCAGCAGGCTCTCGGCCTGCCGCATCATCTCGACTTCGTTCACTTGTGCGACGACTTCACCAATCGCTTGCCCGTCACGTCGCACGCCTCATAGCGGTTGAGCTTCTTCAGCCCGGCCACGATGTCAGCCGTCGGCGCGGTGTAGACGTTCACGCCGATGCCCAGCAGTTCCATCACCACTCCAGCGGGTATCGAGAACGCATGCACGAACCCCTCTTTCACGCCCTTTTGCCATGACACGCCCTGGTTGCGCGCCTGCTGCGTCCGCTCGAACAGCCCTTCGGCGTCTTGCACGTAACGCAGGCCGATCTGCCCGTCGTCGTCCTCGTGCCACTCGGTCAACAGCCCCGTTGCACGATCGACTTCGATTTCGCGAACCTTGTATGTCATGGCAAAAAGGGGGGCCGAAGCCCCCTTGCGGTCAGGTCGCCAGGCAGCCGATCACCTGGCCGTGCGCGTCCGGGTTCTGCATCACTGCAGTCCACTCGCACACGACGAGCTTCTTTCGCGCGTCGCCGGTCTTCGCCAGGTCTTCGATCTTGATGCGATCGAGCCAGGCGATGCCGATGTACTCGCTGTCGAGGCACAGCACCGAGGTCTGGCCGAGGAAGCGATCCATGATGACCTTGTGCGCGCCAGCGTCGGACACGAAGATGTCGACGGCCGCCACCACGGCGCCTTGCGACCGCTTGCCCTGCGTGATCCCGTACCCGTCGAAGCCCGCGCCGCCGGTCATCGCCCCGATGCGCTGCTTCTGCTTCGAGTTGACGACGATGAAGTCCGGGTTGCCGCCGTCCTGCCACGCCTGATCGATGGCGTCGATGATGTCGGCCTGAACGAGCGTCGAGGCCGTCGAGTCCACCGCGGTCGCCCAGTCGGTCGAGAAGCCGCCCACCGAGCCGCCCGTCTGCGCGGTACCCGAGGCGCGCCGGAAGTTCGTCACCATCGCCCGATACCCCGCCGCCTGGCGCGGCGTGCTCGACCCGTTGCCTGCGGACGACCCCTGCTGGCCGAGCAGTGCCAGTTCGATGTCGCGCTTGAGTTCCTGCGCGGAGCGGGCGACGTTGTAATTCGTCTCGTCCGAGCGGCCGTACTTCTTCACCGTATCCGCGGTGCGGCTCACCATGACCGTCTTCGACGAAATCATGGTCCGGTTGCCCAGTCGCGTGGTCGGGGTCAGCGACGCGAACGTGCCGTCGTCGCCTTCGAGCTTGGCATTGAGCGCCGCCGCCGCCAGCGGGTGCACCTGCCACTCGTGCAGGGTGTTCGTCGCCTTGAGCGTCTTGGCCATCTGCATCACGGGCGTGAGCGTCGGGCTGATGTCATAGATCACGTCGTGCACGTCTTCGGCAATGCCCACACGCCCCAGCGTGGTGTTGGTGCCAGTCAAAGCTGCCATGTCATCCTCCTCCGATGAGTCGGCCGAGAAGCCGGGCTGCGTCTTCCACGCGCCCCGTATGCTTCAGGACCTGACGTTGTTTCTGGTACTGCTGCGCGGCTACCGCCGACGCACCCTTGGTTGCCCCGGGCCTCACGACGGGCGGCGCCTTCGACGCCTGCTGCTTCGTCGCGCCCTTGCCGGCCTGCAAGGCATCCCACTTCGCCGCCTTCCAGATCGCGTGCATCACGCGCGCGTCGGTGAGCGACGACAACTCTTGTTCCGTGAACCCCAGCGACTGCCCCTGCTTCCACGTCGCCTGCACATCCTCGGCCTTCAGGGCGCCGACCCTGCGCTGGAACTCGGCGCGGCCAAGTTCCATTTGCTTTTCCATGTGCATCTTGCGGGCCGCCTCGACCTGCGCCACCTTGGCCTTCAGCGCCTGCTCTTTCGTGCCCAACTGCCGGCGCAGTTCCTGGCGCTGCAGGTCCAGCGTGTAAGCCTGCTGCATGTCGGACTGGGCCAGCTTCGCCCAGTCGAGCGCGTCGAACTGTTCCAGTTGCTGCTGGATGGCACGGTAAGCCGTCGCCTCTTCGTAGGCGGCGCCCAATAGGGCTTCCTTGGCTTCCAGATATTGCGCGCGGTCATCCACGGCGCGACGCTGCTCTGCGACCTGCTGCGTCTTGACCGTGTAGTCCTGCTGCCGCAGCAGCGCGTCCTTGAGCTTCGCGGGAACCTGGAACGTCTCGCCCTCGAACTCGACCGGGACAAGATCCTCGGTGGTTGTCTCGTCTTGCGCCTGTTCCTCGGGCGGTTCGTCGACCTGTTCGTCGACCTGTTCGTCACCTTGCTCGATGACTTCATCGGGCTCGTCCGTCGCCACTTCAGGCGCGTCGTCAGCCAAAACCGCGTTCAGGCGGTCCATGACGTCCGTCGATTGTTCTTCAGACATCAGTTTTCCCCTCGGCGAATATCCGGCTGACTATCTGCGTCGCCGCGCGCAGGTCAGATGCCAAGTTTCTGGCGCGCCCGGGAGATGAATGTTTCCTCCCTGGTTTGCGCCTCCACCATGCGCTGATCGTTGCAATACTGCTCAAGTTTCACCTTGACTTGCTTGAGCAACTGCAGCATCAGCGCAATCTCGTGCTGCGTCTCCACATCACTGATCGGGCTCGATTCGAGCCTTTCGATCAATCCGGTGCGAACGTCCGAAAAAGCCTGCTTGAATACCTCGTCGGAAAGTATCCTTTGCGCCCTGTCGGCACGTTCAGACGCATTCATGCCGCAGTTATATCAGCAGCATCAAAACGTCTTCATCATCGTCTTCGGCCCGGCGTTCCTGCGCTCGCAGCAAGGCCCCTATTTCGATGGTTTGCAGCGTCGAGTCATATAGCGCGCGAATATCCTCGACGAAGCGTTGCGCAATATCTGAAAACTCCGAATCCCCACGTACCGAAACGCTGGGTGCGCGCAGCGACTTGCGCGCGTCGGCCACGACACGACGCGGTGCGCGCTTCTTGGCCGCATTGGCCCGCTTGAGCGCGGTTTCTGCCTGCTTCCTGGCTTCTTCGCGCGCTGCGGACAGCAGTTCCTCGGCCTGCTCCAAGGTCTGCACAACGAAGGTTTCCCCGTCGATGTCGACCTCGTACACCCGCATCGCACGGCGTGGCCCGCCGCGCCTGGCCGGCTCTGGCGCCGGGGCGCCGCTGTAGATCAAATCGACCGCGTGGCCGGTCAGCGTGAACGCTCCCGGGTCGCAGGTCAGCGCTCTCGTGCGGTCGATGGTGATGTCGTTGCCGGTCAGCGCAAACACGCCAGCGTCGACCGCGAGCTGGTAGCCGCGCGTCAGGTCGACATCGTGACCCGTGAGCGTGAATGCGCCCGTGTCGGCGTCGAACTTGCGCGAAACGATCAGATCGACCGCATGGCCGGTCAGCGTGAACGAACCGACCTCTGCCAACAGCGTCACATCGCTGCTCTTGGTCAGGTCGACATCGTGGCCGGTCAGCGTGAACGACCCGACATCTGCCGACAGCGCGCGGTGCGCCGTCAGGTCGGCGTCGTTGCCCGTCAGGGTGAACGATCCGGCGGCGGCATCCAGCGTCAGGCCCGAGGTCAGCGTGATGTCGTGCCCGGTGAGCGCGAACGATCCCGCTGCCACATCGACCAATCGGCCCGCCGTCAGCGCGGTGTCGTGCCCGGTGAGCGTGAACGATCCGGCGTCCACGCTCAGCAGCCGATTGACGGTCAGTTCTGCCGCATTGCCGGTGAGCGTGAATGCGCCGGTCGTTGCATCCAGCAGGTACGGCGTCGCGAACGCCGCGACCGCGACCTTGTTCGCACCGGCAGCGGATGTGCTGCCGTCCTTCCACGTCCACGCGACGGTGTACTGCGTGCCAGCCGTCAGCGTCGTCGGCGGCGTCTGCTCGGTGATCGTCG
>CAYLTE010000262.1:0-5677 GCA_964386195.1 uncultured Burkholderiales bacterium
GGCGCAGCGCGCGCTCGCCTGGCAGGCGTACCCGGTCGACGCCCCGGCGGGGCGGCGTGGCGCGGCAGGCGTCGGCTAGGAACCCGGTCTGGCGCACGAAGTCGTCGTAGCCGCCGAAAGCGGCCGGGTCGAAGATCTCGAGGAAAACGTTCGCGCACCATCCCGATTGCGGATCAGCGCGCCCGTCCCCGGCGAGGCCCTGCGTGAGCATCTCGACCAGCAGGCCCATGGCATAGCCCTTGTGGCCTGCATCGATTCCGCCCAGCGGCAGGAGCGCCCCGGGCGGATCGGCCTGCGACACGGCCGGGTCGTCGGTGGGATCGCCGTTGGCGTCGATCATCCACGGACCGGCAAACTTCTTCCCCTCGCTGCGCAGACGCATGGTCATGCCGTTGGTGCTGATCGACATCGACACGTCGATGAGCACGGGTTCTCCCCCCGTCGGCCATCCTGCGGCAATCGGATTCGGCGTGTATACGCCACGACGCCCGCCGTGCGGCGCCACCCCGCGGTTGTTCGGATCCGAGCTGGTGAGCAGGATCGCCATGCTCTGATCGGTGACACGCGTGAGGTAGGCGGCGAGGCAGGCGATGTGATGGCTGCGCCGGATCGCCACCGAGCAGGTGCCCAGTTCACGCGCGCGCGGCAGTGCCTCGTCGATGGCCTGCGCCACGAGCCAGGGCCCCGGCAACCGCCGCCCGTCCCAGGTCATGGCAGCGGGCTTGTCGTGCACCACACGCGGCCCGCCCGCCTTCTCCATCGTCCCCTGCTCCAGTTCCTTCAGGTAGGGTGCGAGCAGGTGCAGGCCGTGCGTGTCGTGGCCGAGGAGGTCACCCTCCAGGAGAACTTCGGCGACCGTGCGCGACTTGTCGTGATCGAGACCCGCGCGCTCGAGGAGCGTGGTGGCGAAACGCAGCAGGTCCTGGCTGGGATAGCGGGGTAGGGACAATTCGACCTCGTCAACCACGAAGGGCACGGAGTAACACGAAGAATGAAACACGAACTTCGATATGCAGAGGGACTGAGAGGATCGATATCCAGGTCTTTCTCGGTGTTCCTCTGTGTTGGACGGCTGTAGCAGTCCTTCGTGTGCCTCCGAGTTCTTCGTGGTGAATGCTTTTTCGCCTTTGTTCAGAGCATCACGATCTGGCGCACGGTATGCCCGGACGCCAGGTTGTCGAAGCCCTCGTTGATCTGGTCGAGCGAGATGCGGTCGCTCATCAGCTTGTTCACCGGCAGCATGCCTTTGCGGTAGAGGTCGATGTAGCGCGGCATGTCGCGCGGGGGCACGCAGGAGCCGACGTAGCTGCCCTTGACCGTGCGCTCTTCGGCAGTGAGGTTCACGTGCTGCAGCTGCCAGCGGGCGTCGGGGTGCGGCAGGCCGGCGGTGACGGTGGTGCCGCCGCGGCGCGTGATGCGGTAGGCCAGTTCCATCGCCTGCACCGATCCGGCCATCTCCAGGCCGAAGTCGACGCCGCCGTTGGTGAGATCCTTCACCTTCTGGATGGCATCGGCGTCCTTGGCATTGACCGTGTCGGTCGCGCCGAGCTGCTTCGCCAGTTCCAGCTTGTCGTCGTGGATGTCGATGGCGACGATACGGCTGGCGCCGGCGACCTTCGCCCCGAACAGCGCGTTCAGACCGACCCCGCCCAGTCCCACGACGCCTACGCGCGCGCCAGGGAAGACCTGCGCGGTGTTGAGCGCGGCACCCACGCCGGTGAGCACGGCGCAGCCGAACAGCGCGGCTTCGTCGAAAGGCAACGACGCATCGATCTTCACCAGCGAGCCGCGATTGACCACCGCGTATTCAGCGAAGGCCGACACGCCCACGTGGTGGTAGACGGGCTGGCCGTTCTGGCTCAGGCGGATGCTGCCGCCCAGCAACGTTCCCGCGCCGTTGGCCTGCTGGCCCGGCTCGCAGCGGCCGGGGTGCCCCTCCTGGCAGGCGATGCACTCCCCGCAGCTCGGCGCGAAGACCATCACCACGTGATCGCCGGGCTTCAGGTCGTGCACGCCGGGCCCGCACTCGACCACCTCGCCGGCCGCCTCGTGGCCGAGCACCATCGGCATCTGCCGTGGGCGATCGCCATTGATGGTGGACAGGTCGGAGTGGCACAGGCTGGCTGCCTTGACCCGCACGAGCACCTCGCGTTCGCCAGGCGCGTCGAGGTCCACTTCCTCGATCCGCAGGGGCTTGCTCTGTGCATAGGGCTGGGGAAGGCCGATCTGGCGGATGACGGCGGCTTTGATTTTCATGTTCGTTCGCTCAATACGTAGCCCGTCCGCCGGATAGATCGAACACCCCGCCAGTGGTGAAGGAGGCGTCCTCCGTGCACAGCCAGCACACCATCGAGGCGATCTCCTCGACCGTACCGAAGCGGCCCATGGGAATCTTTTGCAGCATGTAGTCGATGTGCTGCTGGCTGACCTGGTCGAAGATCGGCGTCTTCACCGCGGCGGGGGTCACACAGTTCACCGTGATGTTCTGCTTGGCCAGTTCCTTGCCCAACGACTTGGTGAAGCCGATCACCGCAGCCTTCGACGAGCTGTACGAGGAAGCCGTGGGATTGCCTTCCTTGCCCGCGATCGAGGCGATGTTCACGATGCGGCCGTAGCCGTTCTTCTGCAGGTGCGGCACCACCTCGCGGCAGGTGTAGAAGGTGCCGTGAATGTTGATGTCGTGCACGCGAATCCACTCGTCGATCGGGTATTCCCACACCATCGCGTTCTTGCCGGCCACGCCCGCAGAGTTCACCAGCGCATCGATCTTGCCGAAGTGCGCCGCCGTGGCCTTTGCCGCAGCCTGCACCTGCGCGTAGTCGGAGATGTCGACCTGCGCGGTGTGCATCTTCGCCTTGGAGGAGAGCTCCTTCGCGACGCGCTCCATCGCCGCGGCGTCACGGTCCCACAGGCTGATGGACGCGCCGGAGTCGGCCATGCGCTGCGCAACGGCCAATCCGATGCCGGAGACGCCGCCGGTGACGATGCACACGCGTCCGTTGAGATCGAGTTTGTTCATGCCTTCTCCCGGGAATCGATTCTGTGTAAACGCATCATTCTAGATCAGGGCCGGTGATCGGCTAGAGCGCCTGCTGCATCGCCCAGACCGCGTAGAGGGCAACCAGGAGACCCGCCAGGACCACCCAGATCCATGGGCCGCCGACGTCTGCGCCAGGCGCGTGATCGAGGCCGTGTGCTGCCTCCACCGGAGGCGGCGGGGCAACGGTGGCATTGAAGCGTGCGAAGAAGTCCTCGGCCATCTTCCTCGCCACACCGTCGATCAGCCGCGAGCCGACCTGTGCGAGTTTGCCCCCGACCGAAGCCTTGGCGCTGTAATTGAGCACGGTCTCGCTCCCCTCGGGCACGAGCGTCACTTCGCTGGTTCCTTTGCCGAAGCCCGCGGCGCCGCCAGAACCCTCGAAAGCCAGGGTGTAGGACTGCGGCGGATTGACGTTCGAGAGCGCGAGCTTGCCGTTGAAGCGCGCCTTCACCGGTCCGACGGCGGCGGTCATGGCGACGCGGTACTCGTTCTCGCCGGTCTTCTCCACGCTCTCGCAGCCGGGGATGCACGCCTTGAGCACCTCAGGATCGTTGAGCGCGTCCCAGACGCGCTGTTGCGGCAGCGCGATGCGCTGCGAACCGGTCATTTCCATGATCTGACTCCAGGGATGTCGTGGGTGCCGGACAGCGCCTGAGCAAGGCCGGCGAGGCTGTCGATATTGTGCGCCGGAAGCAGGGCGTCCACGTGGGGCAGCATGGCGCGCATGCCGGCGGCGCGCGGCTCGAAGTCCTGGTAGCGCAGCAGCGGATTGAGCCACAGCAGCCGCCGGCAGGATCGACGCAGGCGAGCCATCTCGTCGCCAAGGCCCGCGTGCGTGTCGCGGTCGAGTCCGTCGGTGATCATCAGCACCGCGGCGTTCTGCCCCAGCACCCGGCGCGACCAGCGCAGGTTGAAGGCGTGCACCGCGCTGCCGATGCGCGTGCCGCCCGACCAGTCTTCCACGCTGCGCGCGATGCCGGACAGTGCGACGTCCACGTCGCGGTGGTGCAGGTGCCGGGTGATGTTGCTCAGCCGTGTGCCGAACAGGAAGGTGTGCACACGGTCCCGGTCGTTGGTGATCGCGTGCACGAAGTGCAGGAGCATGCGCGCGTACCGGCTCATGGAGCCCGAGATGTCGCACAGGATGACCACCGGTGGGTGGCGACGCGCACTCGTGCAGCGGCGCAGCGGGATGAGGCCGGTGCCGCCCCGCACGCTCGCGCGCAGCGTGGCGCGCAGGTCGACGCGCTCTCCGTGCGGGGCTGGGCGAAGGCGGCGCGTGCGCACGTCGGGTATCGGCAGGCGCATCTGGGCGATGAGCGCCTTCGCCTGCGCGAGTTCCTGGCCGGTCATGGTGTCGAAATCGGCACGCCGCAAGCGCTCGCGCCCGGAAAAGCTCGGGTCGGCGTTCTCCTCCTCGCTTTCGTGCCTGTCGTCCAGTCGGGCGGCCACGGCCTGGGGATCGGCGATGCGGCTGGAGGGCTTGCGCGCGTCCGGATCGCGCTGCTCGGCGGCTGGCAGCTTCAGCGCGAGCGCACGCTCGAGCAGCCGCGGGTTGCGCCAGAACACGTCGAACGCCTGGTCGAACAGGTCGAACTGCTCGCGGCGATCGAGAAACACGCTGGCGAGCGTCCAGTAGAAGTCGTCCCGGTTCTCGATCCCCGTGAGCGCAAGGGCATGCAGCGCGTCGATCACGCGGTCCGGTCCGACAGGTATGCCGGCGCCGCGCAGGACGCGCGCGAAGTGCATGACGTTGGCCGAGAGGTTCACGGGGGATTGGGGACTGGGGACTAGGGGCTGGGGGCTAGGGACTGGGGACTAGGGCGGGGGGCTGGGGGGCGGGGGACTGGGGACTGCTACTCACTGAAGAACAGCCTTGCGCCGTTGTCCCAGGCGATCTTCCTCTGCACTGATTCGAAGCACGATCCGAGGCGCAGCGCTAGCCGCCGTCCTCGCCATGATTCCAGGCGTTTCGTTGGCCGCAACGTGGAGCGACACCTTCATTGGCTATCGCTACGGAACGCAATTCACCGAGCCGAACATCAAGTCGGACATCAAGAAGCACATTGTTCAGTTCGGTCATGCAAGCGGCTACGCGTATGGCCAGAACTTCATGAATCTGGACGTCCTCCTGTCCGACAAGGCAGACCCGGCACAAGGCGGCGACACCGGCGCAACGGACGTCTATCTGACGTACCGACATCAGCTGCATCTTGGGAAGATACTGGATCGGTCATTCGCCTTCGGGCCCGTCAAGGAGGTGGCGATCACGGCGGGTTTCGATCTAAGCACCAAGAATACTGCGTTCGCGCCCCGCAAGCGCATGGCCGTGCTCGGTCCGACCCTGAAGTTCGACGTCCCCGGCTTCCTGGACCTGAGCCTGCTCTACACGGTCGAACGTAACAACTGTGGCCTAAGCGTGTGCAGTACCGCGCCGAACCATAACAGCCACGGCTTCGATCCCTACCTGATCCTCAATGCCGCCTGGGGCATCCCATTCCATGCAGCAGGCATGCCGATGAAGTTTCAGGGTTTCATGAACTACATCACGCCGAAAGGACGGGACTACTTCAACGTCAAGACAAAAGCGGAGACCTTGGTCAGGACCTCGGTCATGCTCGACGTCGGGCAGATGGC
>CAYLTE010000263.1:0-5656 GCA_964386195.1 uncultured Burkholderiales bacterium
CTCGGCCACCGCGGACAAAGGCTCGAAGAGCAAGCGCGGGGCGATCAATGCGGACGCACCGATCGATCTCGTGGGCATGGCGCTGCAGCTCGGGGCAACCTTCGTCGCGCGCGGGTTCTCAGGCGACAAGGCGCAGCTCGTGCCGCTGATCAAGGCCGCGCTGCTGCATCCCGGGTCGGCATTTCTCGACGTCCTGAGCCCATGCGTGGCGTTCAACAACCACCCCGGCTCCACCAAGAGCTACGACTACGTGCGCGAGCACAACGAGGCGGTCAGCCGGCTCGACTTCATCAGCCCGCGCGCCGAAATCGTTGCCGACTACGAAGCGGGCAGCGTCGAGGAGGTGGTGCAGCATGACGGCAGCGTGCTGCGCCTGCGCAAGCTGCACGCCGGGTACGATCCGCACGACCGCATCGCCGCGATGACCTACCTGCAGGAGCGCCAGGCAGCCGGCGAGGTGGTCACGGGGCTGCTCTACGTCGATCCGGATCCGGACGAGTTGCACGCGCACCTCGATACGGTGGAGACACCGTTCAACGAACTGGGCGAAGCGCACCTGTGTCCCGGCGCCGCAGCCCTGGACAAGCTCAACGCCTCCCTGCGCTGACCCGCTGCGCACCGCCGGCCGTCGTCACCCGCCGCGGACCGGTATTCGCCGCCGATGCGCATCGCCGCCGCCATCCTGCTCGTCCTGGGTCTGCTGCTCGGCCCGGGCTATTACCTCTACGGACAGCACCTCAATGGCCGGGAGACGCTGCGCGTCGAGCTGACCGAGCGCGCCGAGCGCTGGACCATGCCCGACGGCACGATCCAACGGTTTCCGGGCCGCCGCGCCTATCGGCCGGTTTCCCTCCCGCTGCACCCGGATCGCAACCTGGCCGTCATCGCCCTGACCTTTCACATGGCGTCGAAAAACGGTCCGCAGTCCGAGTCCAACGTCTATCTGGCGACGCTGTTCGACATGGACAGACCCGCGCTGCAGCAAGAGATTTCCGTCGACGCCGCACCCGGCACGGAACAGCGCGTCATGCTGCCACCCCAGCTGGTGCGCTCGCCGCTGACCCATCTCTTCGTGCTGGAGGAACTGAACGAGGCGCCCCGCCCGGTCAGCCGGATCACACTCGTCCTGCGGGAGCAAGCCGAGCCGTTCGTCGAGCGCCTCGTCACCTTCGGCATCGGCCTGCTGATTGCCGGTGTGCTGTTGCTGGTTCACGACAGATTCAAAGCACAAGGTCAACGCAGATGAGCTAGCACTCAAGCGCGTCGCGAGGGGGGCCGCTAATCGAGTTCATTCTCCTGCGGAGGTTCCCCGATGCGAGTATCGTTCCGGACTGCCATGTCGCTGACCACCACTGCCCTGGTTGCCCTGTTCGCCACCGCACTGCATGCCGGCCCACCCACGGGAACCGGCAAGGCCGATGGCGGGGGGGTTGCCGCGCTCGACAAGCCCCGCCCCGCGATGACCGAGGCGCAGGCGATCCAGGCACTGGAGTTGGACCTCTCGCTCAAAGTCGGGAAGAAGTTGACGGTTGCCGACTACCCGAAGGATGCACGCGCCGCACGCCAGACCGGCACGGCCATGGTGGAAGTGCGCGTGGCGGGAGATGGAACGGTGCACGACGTGGCACTTGCACGCAGCAGCGGCCACACCACGCTGGACGACCGGGCGCTGCACGTGGTCCGGCGGGTGACCAAACTCTACATGCCGGCCCGCCTGAGAGGCCGCGAGCAGCGCGCCACCGTACCGATCGGATTCTATCTGCGCTGACGGGGGCGACCCGGCGCTGCGTCTACGATCCGGACATGCGATATCGACGACTCGCTTCCGGCGATCTGACCGGACTACTTGCGCTTCAAGACGCGAATCTGCACGACGCCCTGGACGAGAACCGGCGCCGTGACGGATTCCTCTCGGTGCGCTTCAGCGAGGCGCAATTCCTCCAAATGGCGCAGGAGGTCGCGGTGATCGTCGCCCACGACGGGGACGACATCGCCGGATATCTCTGCGCATCCGGCAACGATTACAACGAACGATTCCCGCTGCTTGCGAACATGCTGGCCCACGCCTCGCCCCTGATGTTCCTCGGACGGCCGCTGTCGCGTCAGCGCGCCTTCGTCTACGGGCCGGCGTGCGTGGCGCAGTCCCGGCGCCGAAGCGGCGTGTTGCGCGGGATGGTCGGGCGGCTGCGCGACGAACTCGCCGGCGATTACGATGCCGGCGTGCTGTTCATCGCCAAGGGCAATGCGACCTCTCTGCGTGCCCACGACGCCATCGGTGCCAGCATCGTGGGCGAGTTCGTTCACGAGGGCCGCGCAATGTGGATCCTCGCCCTTCCGATCCCGCAACCGCGCTTCTGCTGACGCGCGACCCCGAACGGTCTAGCACGGGCGGCAGGCTTCTCGCCGTGCACCGCTGCGACGACCGAAGCGACGGTCACCGTCGCCGCCGCGTCGCCCGCTTCAGACTGCGTTCGTTCTCCTGCGCCGGCAGCGGCAGGGCCGTCTGATACTTCACCTGCTTCAGCGCAAAGCTCGACTTGATGTTGCCTACGCCGGGGATGCGCGTCAGCACGTCGAGGATGAAGCGTTCGAGTGCCTGCAGGTCGGGGACAACCACTCGCAAGAGGTAGTCGGATTCCCCTGTCATGAGATAGCACTCCATGACCTCGGGACGATCCCGGATCGCCTGCTCGAACACGCCCAGCGCGCGCTCGACCTGCTTCTCCAGCGCGACCTGGATGAATACGCTCACGTTCAGGCCCACGCGGCGCGGATCCAGAAGGGAGACGTAGCGTGTAATGAATCCCGCCTCCTCGAGGGCCCGCACGCGAGCCAGACAGGGGGACGGCGACAGGCCCACCGCCCTGGCCAGGTCGACGTTGGACAGCCGCGCGTCGTCCTGCAGTTGCGCGAGGATCCTCCAGTCGATCGGATCGAGCGCCTCGTTCAGCATAATCTGCCTCTGTAGCACAAACCGTCCGCATTCTCTGCTGCCTGAACGCCATTTTGCAAGCCTGGACGAAACCATCTGCTCCGCAGGTAGGAGTACCATTGCTCCCCTGCCGTGACCGGGTGCGCACCCGGCTTCGTTCATCTGACCGACCCGACGACCATGACCGACCTCTCCGACATCGCCGCCAGCAGCCACTGGGCCGTCCTGCCGCCCGACCTCGATCCCGTCGAAACACGCGAATGGCTCGACGCGCTGCAGGCCGTCGTGGAGGAGGAAGGACCCGAGCGCGCGCAGTTCCTCCTGCGCAAGCTGCTCGACCGCGCACGAGCGCTGCGGGTGCCGATGCCCCCGGTGCTGAACACCTCCTACTGCAACACGATCTCGCTGGCCGACCAGCCGCAGTATCCGGGCAACCTCGACATCGAGACGCGCATCATCGGACTGGTGCGCTGGAACGCGCTCGCGATGGTGGTCCACGCGAACAAGATCGCCGCGGAGCTGGGCGGCCACATCGCGACCTACGCCTCCATCGCCGACCTGTTCGAAGTCGGCTTCAACCACTTCTTCCGCGCCGGCCAGCAGGGCGACCTGGTGTACTTCCAGCCGCACGCGGCGCCGGGTGTGTACGCCCGGGCCTATCTGGAGGGCCGGCTCACCGAGGAGCAGCTGCACAACTACCGCCAGGAGACCGGCGGCAACGGGCTGTCCTCCTACTGCCACCCCTGGCTCATGCCGCAGTTCTGGCAGTTCCCCACCGGGTCGATGGGACTGGGCCCCATCACCGCGATCTATCAGGCGCGCTTCATGCGCTACCTCGAAAACCGCGGGATTCTGCAGACCGCCGGACGCAAGGTGTGGGAGTTCGTCGGCGACGGGGAGATGGACGAACCGGAATCGCTCGCTGCGCTGTCCCTTGCTGCCCGCGAGAAGCTCGACAACCTGATCTTCGTGGTCAACTGCAATCTGCAGCGGCTCGACGGCCCGGTGCGCGGCAACGGCCAGATCATCCAGGAACTGGAGGGCCTGTTCGCCGGCGCCGGCTGGAACGTGATCAAGGTGCTGTGGGGCTCGGACTGGGATCCGCTGTTCGCGCGCGACCACGACAACGTCATCCTGCGCCGCCTGCACGAAACGGTGGACGGCGAGTTCCAGAAGTACGCGGCGACGGACGGGCGCTTCAACCGCGAGAACTTCTTCAACAAGTACCCGGAACTGCAGCAGATGGTCGCGCACCTGTCGGACGAGGACATCGACCGGCTCAAGCGCGGCGGCCACGACGCCGTGAAGATCTATGCGGCCTATCAGGCGGCGGTCCATCACACCGGCCAGCCCACCGTGATCCTCGCGCAGACCAAGAAAGGCTACGGCATGGGTCACTGGGGCCAGGGCAAGATGACGGCGCACCAGCAGAAGAAGCTGGAAGCCGACGCGCTGCTCGCCTTCCGCGACCGCTTCGCGCTGCCGCTGTCGAACGAGGACGTTCTCGCGCTGCGCCTGCACAAGCCGGCCGAGGACAGCGCCGAGATGAAGTACCTGCACCAACGCCGCCAGGCGCTCGGCGGCTACCTGCCCGCGCGCGCCGGCAAGGCCGAGACGCTGCCGGTGCCCAAGGCCGAAGCGCTGGGCAAAGTGCTGGAGGGCAGCGGCGGACGCGAGCAGTCCACCACCATGGTGTTCGTGCAGATGCTGTCGCAGTGGTTGAAGGATGCAACCATCGGCAAGCGCATCGTGCCGATCGTCGCCGACGAGGCGCGCACCTTCGGCATGCAGGCGCTGTTCAGGCAGATCGCCATCTACTCCTCCGTCGGCCAGGTGTACGAGCCCGAGGACAAGGACGAACTGCTCTACTACAAGGAAGCGAAGGACGGCCAGATCCTCGAGGAAGGCATCACCGAGGCAGGCGCGATCTCCTCGTGGATCGCCGCGGCCACGTCGTACTCGACACACGGCGTACCGATGCTGCCCTTCTACATCTTCTATTCCTGCTTCGGATTCCAGCGCATCGGCGATCTGGTGTGGAATGCGGCCGACTCGCGCAGCCGCGGCTTCCTGCTCGGCGCGACTGCCGGCCGCACCACGCTCTCCGGCGAGGGGCTGCAGCACGAGGACGGATCGAGCCACGTGCTGTTCTCCACGGTGCCCAACTGCGTCGCCTACGACCCCGCCTTCGGCTACGAAGTCGCGGTGATCGTACAGGACGGCGCGCGGCGAATGCTGGAGGAGCAGGAAGACGTCTTCTACTATGTCACGGTGATGAACGAGAACTACGTGCACCCCGCGATGCCGGCGGATGCGCGCGAGGGCATCATCCGGGGCATGTACCGCCTGTCGGAGGCGGCCGGCAAGTCCGCCAGGAAGCCGGCGCCGCGCGTGCAGCTCCTGGGCTCGGGCACCATCCTGCGCGAAGTGATCGCTGCGGCGGAACTGCTGGAGCAGGACTGGAAGGTGGTGGCAGACGTGTGGAGCGTGACGAGCTTCACCGAGTTGCGCCGCGAGGGCATGGAGGTGGACCGCTGGAACCGCCTGCATCCCGACCAGGATTCGCGCGCCACGTGGGTCGAGCAGTGCCTGGCCGGCACCGACGGCCCGGTGGTGGCAGCCACCGACTACATGCGCGCCGTCGGCGACATGATCCGCAACTGGGTACCGCGCCGCTACACCGTGCTGGGCACCGACGGCTTCGGCCGCAGCGACACGCGTGTG
>CAYLTE010000264.1:0-5647 GCA_964386195.1 uncultured Burkholderiales bacterium
TCAGTCCTCTGCTCTACCACCTGAGCTACTTGGCCTAACCGGAACAACACACAGCCGGGTACTCTCAGCCAGGCCATGATCGGCCGGCTTTCATGTGCGACGGGCGTCGCACCCCCGAGCGAGCGGCGCATTATATCGGCTCAGCGGCCGCTTGATAAGCCTCTCAGCCCAGAGACAGGAAATGCCGCAGCGACGGGTCGCTGCCCAGCTCCCGGTGGGCGGCGAAGGCGCAGAACAACTCTGCGGTGGCCAGTGCGTCGACCAGGGCGTCGTGCGCCTTGTAGCGCGGCAAATTGAAGCGTTCCCGCAGGGCGTGCAGGCGCAGCGCCCCTGGCGCCAGGGGCTGGTTCCGCTGCACCAGCCAGCGGCCGATGAGCCATTCCGTGTCGGCAACCAGAGCGACGAAGGCGGTCCCGTATATTCGCCGGCAGGCCGCATCGAGGAAGCCGGTCTCCACCGCGGCGTGATGGCACAGCAGCACGCGCCCGGCAAGCCGGCCAAGCACCTCGGGCAGCACCTCGCCCAGGGGACGGCCATCGGCCACCTGGTCGTCCGTGAGCTGATGGATGACAGCGGAACGCTCCGGCACCGCCCTGTCTGGGGCAACCAGGTAGTGCCGCGCGGAGTCGAGCCGAATGCAGCCGCCTCGCAGTTCGACCATTCCCACGCTCAGGATTTCGTCGTGGGCAGGGTCCAGCCCGGTAGTCTCCAGATCGAGTGCGACGAAGTCCACACGGCGCCAGTCGGCCGCGCGTTCCGGGAGCGGAACAGCAAGGTAATCGCGCAGCGGCCCGGGCCGCGCGTGGCGCAGCATGCGCTGGCGCCGACGCTCCATCGTGAACACCCAGTTCAGCATGCGGCTCAGTGGAACCGGCCGGTCGGCAGGCGCTTCTCCAGGGTCTGCTGGAGCGTGGCGATGATGCCGAACGCGTCCTTGAGATTGCTGCGCTCGAGCTCGGACAGCTTCTCGGGCGCGAGAAAGTTGTCCGGCTTCTCGCCCGCGCGCAGCTGCCGCACCTGGTGCTGCACCCGCAGCGTGGCGATGAACTCGTAGGCGTCCTCCAGGTTGCGTGCGCTCTCCGCGGTGATCGAATGGGATCCTGCCACGGCGCGCAGCCGCGCGGCGGTGCCGATCTCGCAAGCGCCTTCCGCCAGCGCATACACACGCGCCAGATCGACCACCGGTACGACGCCATGATGCTTGATGTCGAACGTGCGATCGTGCTCGCCGCCGTGGATCAGCACGATGTTGCGGAAGAACCCCAGCGGCGGCCGGTGCTTGAGCGCATTGCCGGCCATGTAGGCCAGGAACAGGCGGCTGTCGCGGCTGCGCTGCATGTTCTCGCGCTGCAGGCGCTCGAGCAGTTGCGCATCGCCGTGCACCGTGCGCAGGTCGAAGAACACGCTGGAGAGCATCAGCGCCATCGGCTCGGGCTCGCGCATCCAGCCGTCGAAGTAGCGCCGCCACGTGCCGACGGGCTGCCTCCAACTGGCATTGCTCGCCATGACCTCACCCGGACAGTAGACGAATCCGCAGGCGTTCAGGCCGGCGTTGACGAAGCGCGCCAGCTCTTCGAAGTAGGCATTGTCGCGTTCGGTCGCATCGTCCGACAGGATGAGCGCATTGTCCTGATCGGAGTGCGAGCTCTGCTCGCGGCGCGCGTGCGAACCGCCTGCCACCCACGCGTACGGCACCGGCGCGGCGCCGAGCGACTGCTCGGCGAGTTGCAGCAGGCGTACCGTGATCGCGTCGTTGACGGTGGACACCGCTTCACCTACGTGCCGTGCGGTCGCACCGGCCAGGACGAGTTGCACCTGCAGTTCGGGCAGCCGGCCGCTGATCTCCGCGAGCGCCTCGGGCGTCTTCGCCTTGCTCACGTCACCGACCAGATACACCGCGTTCGCGCTCTCGTGCCGCACCAGGTCGCTGGTCGACAGCACGCCGATCGCCTGCGCGCCCTGCATCACCGGCAGGTGATGCACGTTGAGCCGCGTCATCTGCATCAGCGCCTCGAAGGCGAGCGTGCCGGGCGGCACACCGTGCACCCGCCTGGTCATGATGTCGCTCACCGGGCGCGAGAAGTCCAACCCCTGCGCGATGCAGCGGCTGCGCAAATCACGGTCGGTCAGCAGGCCGGCGAGCACGTCGTTCTCTGTGACCAGGAGGCAGGAGATGCGCTCTTTTGTCATCAGCTGTGCGGCCTCTCGGATGCTCGTCTCGGGCGAGACGCAGATCGGCTGGCGCGCGAGCAGCCGTTCGACGCTTACCGTCATCAACCGTGCGCCATGCGTCTGCACGGCAGGCAGCGCCTCCATGGCACCCTTGAGCCGTTCCGCCTGGGACGCAGCGAAGTGACGCCCGAAGACCGGATGGTCGCGGCACAGGACTTCGAGCCGCTCGCAGGGCAGCAGGTAGAGCAGCGTGTCCTCGACAGCGACACCCGAGTCGCCAGCAGTTGCGCTCTGCATCGAGCAGTCGGCGTACTGATCGCCTTCGCCGAGCTTGTCGGCGAGTTCGCCGGCCGCATTGCGCAGTTCCACCGCGCCCTTGCGCACCATGTAGAGGAAGCCGGAGCGACCCTCTCCCGGGGGAAACGCCGATCCCCGGCGCAGGTAGCGCACCGACATGACGCCGGGAAGGCGCTGCAGCACGTCCTCTGGCAGCGCATCGAAGGGGTGGTGCGCCGCGAGGAAGTCGCGAATTTCGAGAAGCTCTACGTCCATGCGCAGGACCGCGTGCAGTCGGTTGCCGGTGCGTTCAACGCTATCTCAAAACGATGTGGCGTGCCAAACGAAAAGCCCCGCCGAAGCGGGGCCTTTCGATGCGCGAACGAGCTCAGTGGTGCGTGGCACCCTTCGCGCCACGCGGGACGCGGATGTCCTCCACCAGATGCTGGATATGTTCGGGCGGCGGCGCGGTCACCTTCGAGACGACCCAGGCGACCGCGAAGTTGAGCAGCATGCCGACCGTGCCGATGCCCTCGGGCGATACGCCAAACAGCCAGTTCTCGGCCTTGTTCTCCGCCATGGGCTCGATGAACACACCCTTGAAGTAGATGATGTAACCCATCGTGAAGACCAGGCCGGTGAGCATGCCCGCGATCGCACCCCACTTGTTCATGCGCTTGTTGAAGATGCCCATGATGATCACCGGGAACAGCGACGCGGCCGCCAATCCGAATGCGAAGGCCACCACCTGCGCCACGAACCCCGGCGGGTTGTAACCCAGATAGCCGGCGATCAGCACCGCACCAGCCGCCGCGAGACGGCCGGTGAGCAACTCGCTCTTCTCCGAGATGTTCTTGGCGAACGTGCTCTTGAGCAGATCGTGCGAGATCGACGACGAGATGACCAGCAGCAGTCCTGCGGCGGTGGACAGCGCCGCCGCGATACCACCCGCCGCGACCAGGGCGATCACCCAGTTGGGCAGCCGGGCGATCTCGGGATTGGCGAGCACCAGGATGTCGCGGTCGACCGTCAGCTCGTTGCCCTTCCAGCCGTACTCCTGCTCGACCTTGGCCGCGAACTCTGCGTTGGCGTCGTTGTAGTACTGAATGCGCCCGTCGCCGTTCTTGTCCTCGAAGGAGATCAGCTTCGTCTCTTCCCAGCGCTTCATCCAGGCCGGCCGCTCGTCGATGGCCAGGCTGCCGCTCGGCGTGGCGATGTCGCCGGGGTACATCGTGTCGACCAGGTTCAGGCGCGCCATCGCGCCGACCGCAGGTGCGACGGTGTAGAGCAGCGCGATGAACACCAGGGCCCAACCCGCCGAACTACGCGCGTCGCGCACCTTCGGCACGGTGAAGAAGCGCACGATCACGTGAGGCAGGCCGGCCGTTCCGACCATCAGGGCAAGCGTCACGCAGAAGAAATCGACGACGTTGACCTCCGCCTTGTCATAGGAGGAGAACCCGATCTCCCGCAGGGCGCTGTCGAGGCGCTCCAGAAGATACGTATCCGGCTGACCGCTGAGATTCGCGCCCAGCCCCAGTTGCGGGAATACGTGGCCGGTCAGCTGCAGCGAGATGAACACCGCGGGTACGGTGTAGGCGAAGATCAACACCACGTACTGCGCCACCTGCGTATACGTGACACCTTTCATGCCGCCGAGTACGGCGTAGAAGAACACGATCCCCATGCCGACCAGCAGGCCGGTGACGATGTCCACCTCCAGGAACCTCGAGAACACGATGCCGACACCGCGCATCTGTCCGGCGACGTAGGTGAACGAGATGAAGATCAGGCACACCACGGCGACGACGCGCGCGGTCTGCGAGTAGTAGCGGTCGCCGATGAACTCGGGGACGGTGAACTTGCCGAATTTGCGCAAATAGGGCGCGAGCAGCAGGGCCAGCAGCACGTATCCGCCAGTCCAGCCCATCAGGTACTGGCCGCCCTTGTATCCCATGAAGGCGATCAGACCGGCCATCGAGATGAACGATGCCGCGGACATCCAGTCTGCCGCGGTGGCCATGCCGTTGACGACTGGCGGAACGCCCTTGCCCGCCACGTAGAACTCGCCGGTGCTGCTCGCCCGCGACCAGATCGCGATGGCGATGTAGAGCACGAAGGATGCGCCCACGGCGATGTAGGTGATCGTTTTCAGATCCATTTCTTGTAGTCTCCTCCCGGCGGTTCCGATCTAGTCTTCGTGCACGTCGTACTCGCGATCCAGGCGGTTCATCCGCCACGCGTAGTAGAAGATCAGGACGAGAAAGACGTAGATCGAGCCTTGCTGGGCGAACCAGAAGCCCAGCCGGTAGCCGGCGATCTGGATCTGGTTGAGCTGCTCGCCGAGCAGTATCCCGAAGCCGTAGGACACCACGAACCAGACGACCAGGCACCCCAGCAGTATCCTGAGGTTGGCCCGCCAGTACCCCTGCGGACTCTTCATCCGAATTCCCCCCTTGATTTTGGTTTTGGCCCGGAATGCCCGGCTAGGCGGGCGTCGCAGGCGATAGGATTCTGGGGGGGTGGCAAGCTCGTGTCAATTTTGCCCCTCAAGCCCCTGAGCAGGTGAAAGAACAAGGGCCCTGTCGATCGACAGAGCCCTCTCTCCAAACACCGGACACCCCGTCCGAATTGAGCGTCACGCGCACGCGTACGCTCCAATCCGGACAGTTATTGCGTCGCGCGAAGCGTGACGCAATAACCCTACATGTCCATGCCGCCCATGCCACCCATGCCGCCCGGGGCGCCGTGGTTGTGGCCTTCTTCCTTCGGAAGCTCGGCCACCATGGCGTCGGTCGTCAGGATCAGGCCAGCGACGGAAGCCGCGTTCTGCAGCGCCGTACGCACGACCTTGGTGGGATCCAGCACGCCCATCTCGATCATGTCGCCGAAGGTATCGTTCGAGGCGTTGTAACCCTGGTTGCCCTTGCCTTCGACGACCTTGTTCAGCACGACGGAGGGTTCGGCACCGGCGTTGGCCACGATCTGGCGCAGCGGCTCTTCCATCGCACGGGCGACGATCTTGATGCCCGCGTCCTGGTCGTGATTGGCGCCCTTGAGCGAACCGATGGCGGAGCGTGCCCGCAGCAGCGCAACGCCGCCACCGGCGACGATGCCTTCCTCGACGGCCGCACGGGTGGCGTGCAGCGCGTCTTCCACGCGGGCCTTCTTCTCCTTCATCTCGACTTCGGTCGCGGCG
>CAYLTE010000265.1:0-2241 GCA_964386195.1 uncultured Burkholderiales bacterium
CTGACGCCAGCGCGATTCCGAGGCACAGCGGTACCGCGACGAAGAACACCACGATGCTCGCCGGGAGGTCGTACTTGATCTGTTTGAAGAGTTCGGGCACGCGGTCGTCCAGGATAAGAGATAGTATTACTTGCGGAGATGATAGTAATACTACTATTCTTTCTGTCAAGCCTCTGCGATGCCCGATCGCGTCCCGGCCCTCTCAACAGATCACGGATTTGTCATGGTTCGTTTCCCGTCCTGGTGCGCGCTCGCGCTCGCCGTATGTGCTCACTCGAGCCCGGCGCTGGCGCAATCGTCTGACTGGACGCGAGTCGATCAGTCCGCAACCTGGTACGGTGTATTCGCGGAGCGCGCGATCGGACAACGAGGCGCGCTCTGGTTCGACGGGCAGTGGCGTCGGATGGGGATCGGGCAGACGCCGCAGCAACTGCTTCTGCGCCCGGGCCTGCTGGCGACGATCGCACCGGGAGTCCAGATCGGAGGGGGGTACGCGTGGATCGCCTCGTCACCGTACGGTGAGTCGCCCGCCGAGCATCCCACGCGCGAGCACCGGCTGTGGCAGCAGCTGTTTCTCAGCCACCGGGCTGGCGCGCTCGACGTGCGGCATCGGTATCGTTGGGAGCAGCGATGGATCGCTCCCCTGGTCGACGACGAAACGGGCGCGTGGGAGTGGCAGCAGCGCGCCCGATATATGGTGCGCGCACAACGCGCCATCCCCGCGTTGCGCCTGAACGGGTCGCCCCTGCTGGGATTCGCGTGGGACGAGCTGTTTGTCCCGGTGGGCGGCGGCGGCGCATCGCTCCGGCTCACGCAGAATCGCCTCGGCGCCGGCATCGGCGTACCGCTGGATGCGCAGCGTCGCATCGAAGTGGGCTACATGAACCTGTGGAACTCGCTCGCGTCACGCAGCACGAACGAGCTCAATCACACGCTGACGCTCTCGCTGGTCGTGACTCCTCGGCCCCGCGCACCGGCCGCATCCAACCCTTCAGGAAAATAGTCCTTCAGAACGCCTCGCTTCCGCTCGTCCGGGAGTGCGGTCGCTCGGGGAACCTCATGGGACCTTTGTCCCCGGCATGTGCTGACCGGCCTGATGCAGCACCAGCCCGGTCACCTTGCCTTGCACGTCGCGCACGAAGGTGACCTGGGCATCGATTTCCTTCACGAAGAAGTCGGTTTCCGACTCGGGCCACAGCCGGAACGCCCCCTGCCCGGTAGCCTGCCCGAACAGGGCGTTGCCCGTGTGGCTGACGACGAGTGCGAACGTCGGACTCAGTTGGTACGTGCCGACATAGCGCTCGAGAACGGCAGGCGCGACCTCGATCTCCTTGCGGACCGGTGCTGGCGCTGGTTTGGGCGCAAGCGGGAGGCGTGGATTCAGCAAGTGCATTCCGATGTCATCGGCGCCGGCGTTTCCGCTGTTGGTCAGCA
Source organism: uncultured Burkholderiales bacterium (assembly GCA_964386195.1). Classification (GTDB taxonomy): domain Bacteria; phylum Pseudomonadota; class Gammaproteobacteria; order Burkholderiales; family SHXO01; genus SHXO01. Next base: position 1,435 of record CAYLTE010000265.1, read on the forward strand.
CCACGACCCCCAGTCCGCTGGCGCGGTCGAATCCCGTGAAGGTCCGATAGCCGCCAGTGCCGCCGTTGTGCCAGACGATCGTATCGGCGCCGAGATGCTGGATCATCCAGTTCAGTCCGATGCCGACGGCTGGCGCGCTGACGCTGGCGCGTTCGACCTGTGCCATCGCCATCGCCTTGCCCAGGGCACTGCCGTCCGGATGCACGTTCGCCTTCAGGAATCGCAGCATGTCCTCGGCGTTCGAACGGATCGCCCCGGCTCCGGCCAGCGTCGGCAGGTCCCAGAGCGGCACGACCGCCCCCGCATCGTTGTGTCCCAGCGCGAGGTGCTGCCGCATCCAGGGCGAAAGCGTGATCGCCGAGTGCGACATGCCTAACGGTGCGAAGATCCTGCTGCGGACAAGCTCTTCGTACGACGTCCCCGCCGCCCGGGCGAGCGCGTGTCCCAGCAGGCCGACACCAAGGTTCGAGTACTCGAACCGTTCGCCCGGGTCACGTGGCAGCTCGTAGCCCGAGAGGAACTCGTACATCTGCTGTACCGTATAGTCGGCGTACGGGTTCAGGTTGTCCTTCGGCTTCATGTTGTTCGGCATGCGTGGCAAGCCGGAGTTCTGCGTCGACAGCAGGCCGAGTGTGATCTGCTTGCCATTGCGTGACGGCACGCGCACCGAGGCGGGCAGGTATTTCTGCACCGGGTCGTCGAGCGCCACCTTGCCTTCGACGACCAGCGCCGCCAGCAGGGTCCCGGTGAACACCTTGGAGATGGAGCCGATCTCGAAGATCGATTCGCCGTCCAGCGCTGGCTGAC
>CAYLTE010000265.1:2251-5637 GCA_964386195.1 uncultured Burkholderiales bacterium
CGACCGAAGGCGTCGCGGAGATGCGGAAGGGCACCTACGAAGTGGCATTCGCCGTCCAGCGCTGGCTGACCGGGGCCGGGATCTCCAAACGCAACCACGCGCGTGCTGCCGTCGGCACCAAGCATGCCGATCACGATTCCCGCGCTGCGCTTCTCCGCGACGCGTTGGCTGATGATGGACAGGACGACCGAGTCCGACGGGAACACTCTCGCGGCGCCGCCGGATCCCTGCGCGACCGCCGGTGGCGCAACGGCGGCCGACACGGTGATCGCGAGTGCGAGCACTATCGCATGTGGGCGGATGGAAATCCGACGGGCGATGATCGTAGGCGATACCATGGCAAGGCGCGTGGTCGAAGCGATGTAGCGGGTGCAACGATCGAGGACCCCGGTAGTATGGTCCCCAGGGATGGGCATCGCTACTGTCGGTCCGTTCCGGACCCTCGCGGCGGCGACCGGCGCTGTGGTGCACTCGTGCGACCTCGCACCGTCTAACGCGCGCCGGCCCGCTTCGTCGCACGCTTTCGTTCGACGAGGCGCCAGAACTGCGCCTCGCCGATGATCGTGATGCGATGCCCCTTGGCCGCGAGGCGGCGGGTTTCGATCAGCTTCACGCCGGCGGCCGCACCGGCAATCTGTTGCTTGTTTGGCGATCCTTGCACGAGTACGTCGGTTGTCTTGCCTGGGCCGGACTGCACGATCGCCCCCGCCCGCCTTGCCGCGGCGACGGCCTCTGCTCGCGGGCGACCCAGGAAGCCGGTGAAGGCGATCCGCTTCCCGTCGAGCGAGCGAATCCTTCCCTTCGCCTGCGCGCGCGGCGGATGGCGGAGCGCCGCGACCACTTCACCGGCGGCTTCATAGCGTTTGTCGCGCGCGCCCAGGCACCGATGGATGACCTCCTTGAGGTGGTCGCTGCACGGCAGTGCACGGACGTCGCGGCTGCGCATCGGACTGGAGATGTCGCCGCGCAGCAGCATCGCCGCCAGCTGTCCGATCTGATAGATGTCGTCGCGCTGCTGCCACTTCCGCACCTTGCCCCAGGCAATCTCGGTTGGCGCATTGAACGGGTTGAAGGCGTCGGCCGTCACCCCGCGCCGGCTCAGCTGGTGAGTGGCGATACCAAAATCGCCGATCTTCAGCTGTTCGCCATCGCACACGAACACGTTGAACGGCGTCAGGTCCCGATGCATCGCCTGGCCTCGGTGCAACACGTCGAGCGCGACCAGGATGGCGGCGATTTCGCGCCGCACGAATCGTTCGGGTTGGCCACCGCGCTTCGCCAGCCACGCGCCCAGGTCACCGTGCTCGGCGTACTCCATCGCCAGACAGTAGCGCATGCGCGGGCCCTCCGCCTCGACGAAACGGTCGAACACCTTGAGCGCGCGCGGCTGCCGCTCGAGGAGCTGGGCGAAGTACGCCTCGCGGACCCACGCCGAGATGCGGTCGCTGATCTTCACGCACACCTGCTTCGGCAGGCCGCTCGCGGGACTCGGCGTGGCGAGATACACCTCGCCGAAGCCTCCCTTGCCGATCATCTGGTCGAGGCGGTACGAGCGGCCCGTCTCCGAACTGTAGGCCATTGGAGCCGACGGGATGGACGGGCGGGGCTGGGTCGGTCGCGTACTGAGGGAGCGTGAGACGCGGGTCGTCGGCATACGAGGCGTGGAGAAAGGGTGCCTGCTAGTTGTGGATGCCCCACGCGTGGGTCAAGGGCCGAGCGGGCGCGCGTCCTACGGCGTCATGGTTGCCTTTGCGCGGTTTGCCGACGTCTTCGGAAGTCGGCTGGTGGCTGCATTCGACCCGATTCCGGCGGACCGCTACGACTATCGACCGACTGCTCCGCAGCAGTCCATAGTCTTCATCGCGCAGCACTTGGAGGACGCGAACCACGAGTCGTGCGAGAGCTTCGGCGCGCTCGAGCATCGGGGCTCGGCGAAGGACTCGACCGCGGACTCGCTCAAGGCGCGGTGGCCGAAGGACACGCTGGCGGCACGACTCCGAGCGTCACTCCGCTTCTGCCAGGCTGACCTCGACAGCGCGGGGCCGCCGCTTACGCCCTCGCTCGCCAACTTCCTGCTCGCCTTCGAGACAGATCTCGCCGAGCATCACAGCCAGCTCGCGACATGCATGCGCATGCTGGGCATGGTGCCGCCGTCCGCGCTCGCGCCCCGTCAGCGGGTGACCGTGACAGTGTCGCGAGCGTCGCTGATGCCGCTCATCGGCGTGTATCAGGTGGCGCCTGGTGTCGATCTGCACGTGACGACGCAGGACGCGGCATTCTTCATTCGGTCAACGACCGGCCGTGACCCGCTCCACCTCTGGTCCGAAAGCGACACCGACTGCTTCGTGAAGGAGGCGGACGCGCAGGTGACCTTCACGCGTACGACCGACGGAACCGTCTCCGGTCTTGTCCTGCACCAGAGCGGCCGCGACCGGACGGCTCGAAAGACCCGCCAGCGCCGCTCCGCTCGCGCCATGCCGGTTCGGGAGCCGGTGCTCCGCGCGACCTCGACGCGGACGCGCGCGCGCGGCACATTGGCTCCCTGCACCCGACCACTCAGCGCCACCAAGATCACTGCGCGCCACGACTGTCGCGCAGGTTCGTTAGGCCCCCACCGGGAGTTCCGATGCCAACCATCCTTAGGAGCATTCTCGCCCTGCTGATCGGACTCGTCGTGGGAGGCAGCGTCAACATGGGCATCATCATGCTCAGCCCATCGATCATCGCCCCTCCTGCCGGCGTGGACGTGACCAACACCGAGAGCCTCGCCGCCTCGATCCACCTGTTCGAGCCCAGACACTTCGTCGCGCCGTTCCTGGCCCACGCGCTGGGGACGCTGGTGGGCGCGCTCGTCGCCGTCCTGATCGCCGCCTCGCACCGGATCCCGCTAGGGTACGCGGTAGGCGTGTGTTTCCTCCTCGGAGGCATATCGGCAAGCTTCATGATTCCCGCGCCGTCCTGGTTCATCGCGCTCGACCTGCTGGCGGCCTACCTCCCGATGGCGTGGATCGGCATTCGGTTCGGCACGCGCTTGAGGCCGGCCGCAGCCTGAGCGGCATTCACGGAACTCGCTCCTTTCCAGCAGGGGCGTAACGCCTGATTGCCCCTGCCTTCATGCGGGAGTTCAAGGCATGTCGATGCACAGGTCACGCTGACCTCGTGCAGGTCATGCTCACATCGGCGATCCACGGCACATGCGACTCGCTCCCTTCCGACTCGAACGCTACTTCGCCCGGTACGAGCACTCTGCGCCGTACCTGCTCTGCGCGTCGGACTGCGAAAGCCTCGCGGTGGGCGAGCTGCTGGCGCTGGAGCCCGCGGCGCGCGAGCAGTTCGACGCGCTCCGGCTTGGATATACGGAGCCACTTGGGGATCCGCGCCTGAGG
>CAYLTE010000266.1:0-5619 GCA_964386195.1 uncultured Burkholderiales bacterium
GGTTACAGCGCCAGATCGTCAGCGACGACGAAGGCTTTCGGGTGCCGCACCGCCGTGTCCACCGTGGCCATCGCGCGGACCTTGACGCCCCCGCGTGCGTAGGCCGTCGAATCGAACGGATTCACGAGGATGTCGACTTCCGACCAGATACCCAGCATCACCTGCGACCAGTCGCCCAGGATCACGCGGCCCGTGGCAGGACTGCCGGCCTTCTCGGGAACTTGGTTCGTGCTGTAGAGCGGCAGGTCAGCCATCCGGCCACCTTCCAGCAGATAGCCCGCGATGCCCGATGCCTTCAGGGTGGTGGCGAGTTTGGTTTTCGCCTTCGGGTGCGTCAGCCACGAGGCCACAGGCGCGTTCTCGAGTTCGGCCTTCTGCAACATCACGTTGATGTTCGCCCACGAGAGCGTTGCAAGGTTCGCAGTCTGGATTCCGACCGTCGAGAGCACGCCGACCGGCTCGTTCGTGCCGCCGCCCAGGATCAGCGCCGAGTCGATTGCCTTGGCCAGCGCGAAGGCGAGGTCATCACGAATCAGTTGCTCGATGTCCGGGGAACTCTGCTGAATCAGTTGGCGGGACATTTCGGTGATGCCGCCGGCGTGCTTCGGCGCGAGGGTCACAGGATCGAAGCCCATGTCGGAGTCACCCAGGTTGCCGTTCTCGGCTACCCAGCCCACCGACAGGCCGGTGCCGTGCTTGGGCATGGTGACGTTGCCGCGCAGGCCCGAGAGCACGCGCACACCCAGGCGACGCGCCATCAGGGCGTTGCGCAGGGGGTTGATGTACTGGTCGCCGCGGTGATCGGTCGGCACGAGGTCATTGCCGGTGGTGGTGGTGTTCACCCGGCGCTCGAATGCGGACATGGGGACAAACACGCCTTGCGCCTTGCGGCCGGTGCGGCGCTCGGTCTCGGCGGCGTACTCGGCTTCAGCGCCGGAGAGTGCGCGACCTTCGAGGCCGGCTTGCAGAATGCTCAGGATCGAAACGCGGCTTTCCAGGTCGGCGGCGCTGCGGTGCTCTGCGCCATGTGCTGCGCCCACGCTGCGGCGTTCCTGTTCTTCGAGGAAGGCGGCGCGGGCTTCGTCTTGTTCGAGCGCGACGACTTCGCCTTTCAGCTTGTCGAAAGCGGCTTTCTTTTCGGCGGTCATTTCGCCTTCGGTAAGAGCGCGCATTTCCGCGACTTTGAGAGCGCGTTGCTCTCGGACTTCAAAGAGTTTCATTTCTGGTGTTCCTCATGAGGGGAATGTTTTTGCATAGCGGGTACCTGCGGAACCAATACTAGCACACCACATGCAACAGAGTTGCAATAGCGCATGAGAATATGTTAGGGCGCGACCAATTCACGCTTCTGCTCGGGCGTCGGTACAACAGGGCGAAGAAAAGCAAGGCGGAAGCGGGCGCAATCGGCGGATCAAGCAAGGATCAAATTGATCCTTGCTTGCCTACAACCGCCGAAAAGCTCGCCGTCGAGCACGGCGTCAGCCCGGCTACCGTCAAACGGGCGGGGCGAAAAAAAGCCCCGTCGTGCGGGGCTGTAATCCGTAACGCTGCCACCGTTACCTTTGCGTTAGCACTGCTGCCAGCATGCGACTAGCACAGGATTAGCATGCTGCTTGCACGGTGCTTCTCCGGGGCTTCTCCGGTGCTTCCCGAGTGCTTCACTCCGGCCAAATGTAGCGGTATCGGCTCGCCACCTTGCCGGCCCCCTTTTTGACCAGTTCCAGAACGTCGTCAGCGACCAGTGCGTAAAGCACCTTGCTCGCGTCCGTGAAGTGAATCCCGATCAATTCGCCGGCCTGGCGAGCCGAAATGAAGAACGGGCCTTCTCCCGCATTCGCCTGCAACTGCTTGCAGATTCGGCACAGCAATAGTGCCTTGTCGTCATAGCCCAGGCTCACGAGGCTTTCGGGCGCTTTTTCCGTCATGTCGATTTCTCCGAGAATCCGATTCAGTACCGATCCGTAGGGCGTATGTACGGCATCCCAGCCGCGTTGAAAGTCGCCCCACGATTCCGTAAATCCAGCCGTGCCGATCTTCGGCAGTGCGAGCCGGTGCCATTCGCCCACGATGCCGCGCAAGTCCGCTTTGGTGGCGTCCGGCATCAGCCCTTTGATGTGCCGCGCCAGATCGAACAGCCGCCGATTTCGCTCGCCGATGTTGTCGGGCAGGTGCCGGGTGATCGCTTCACCTACAGAAGAGCCAGAAGAACCAGAAGATGACTGCTGAGTCATCTGTGTCTTCTGTAGGTAGATGCCCAGATCAGACAAAGAGCATTCACCCGGCGCGGTATCGAGGACATGAACCAATTGCGGCGTGGCCTTTCGGTGGTAGAACCCTGGCAGCCGCATAACGCGGCTTCGATCAGAGCAAGCGGGGTCGGCGTCGAACCTGCCGATCAACTGCTTTAGTGCCGGCTCGCACTGGTCGAGTGCGCAGTCAGTGACGCGCCAATAGGCATGGAATCGGCCGGGGCTGCTTTCAACCGTGATATGCGGGGCTGTAGCGGCTTTCTGTACCGGCTCCAATGGGCTGCCATCCAGATCCACAAACAAGGCCCGTATGCGCGTGATATGGGCCTTGCTGCGGCCTTTCAGGTCGGTCTGATTGACGGTGACGAAGATTCCCGCGCCGCGCTCATTCAGCGTGGCGAGTTCGTCCGCGTGGCGTTCCAGGCTTCCATGCAAAACCCGAATCAGCTTCTTGCTTTTTTCGGGTCCGTCATCGAAGGTCTGGAACGTCCAGGCGTCCGAATCCTCGTCAAGCGCAGTCAGAAACGACTGAGCATGATTTAGATTCGGTGCCATTCAGCCCCCCGCGTAGCCGGTCAGCCAATACCGCAGGACGCGCACGCCTTTGGGATTGTGCCGCGTGGGCACCTTTTCCCATTCGGAGTGAATGACGCATCCATCGGCGCGCAGCTCGGCAATCGTCGAGTTCAGGCAATGATCGCCGTGGCGTTCAGCCTCAAAGCGATTCAGCCCATGCGGGTGTCGGAGTGCGGCGCGGATGGTGTCCTTTTTGGTAGAATATGGCTTGGTGGTTTCGCTTCTGGGCTGCGCTTCGGCGTGGCCCATTTCTTTTGTGCGGCCGGCATCCTCGGCATGGTGCCGATGTTGATGTGTGCTCATGGCTCACGCCTCCTGCTCGAGAGTGCGCAGGTAGCCGATTAGCGCGTCAGTGCGCCATCCGACACAGCGAGGGCCTAGAACGATCTTGCGAGGGAAGCGGGGATCTTGTTCGGACAGTTGCCAGAGTTTGGTTCGTCCGATACCAAGCAAGGCACATGCGGCCTTGGGGCGCGAGAGTTGCGCAGGGGGAAGGGGTCTTGCGGTGCGGCGTTTCGTTTGTCGTTCTGGGTCAGGGTCGCCATCGCCGTCGCCGTCGTCTTCTTCGGCTGCGACCTCCGGCGCAGCAGGCGAAGACGTAGAGCCGCCGACGTTCTCGCCGCAGTCGATGGCTGTCGATTCGTTGATGATTGAAAGCTCGGCACGGAGAGACTTAACGGAGCGGTCGCGCATCATATGCACAGCCATCCGCATAACGAATGCATCTCTGTGACGTGTATCAAACCCTGAGCCGTAATACTCCGGGTGCGTGTATTTGCTCATTTGGCGTTTCTCCTGAGACTTTATGGAAAGACAGTTTCGGAACTGTCGAGCGGATAATAAACAATGCGCCGACGGTAGGGAACTACTGCGAACAAAATAATTCAGGATGCGCGTATTGCTTTCTCGGGTGCCATCTGCGTAATTGCCTTTCCAAAGGCTTGCATTGCCGTTGCAGCCGCAGCAGGACACAGGTGTCCGTAGCTGTCTTCGATCATTTTTGAACTCTTGTGTCCGACCATGCGCGCCACCTCAAAAATGGGTACGCCGATATGCAGCATTGTCGAAATGAAGTTGTGCCGCAGCGAATAGAAGACGAGGCCGGCCGGCATCGTGCCAAGGCGTTTCACGTTGGCCCACGGCTTTTGATGCGCCGTGCTGCTCAGGCGTGCGCCGGTAATCGGGGAGGGGAACACGAGGCCATCGTCAGGCTTGCCGCACTGCTGCCACCAGCGGCCCATGATTGCCTTGACCTCGTCATTCAGCGGAAGGTCGATCTTGATCGGGTCGGGGTTGTGCAATGTCTTCTCGGGATACTTTTGCAGGCGACCGAAGCGGATATTGAGTTCCTTCCACGTCAGGCTGTACAGATCGCCGCAGCGCATCCCTGTGTGCATCGCAAGGTGGCAGTAAGGGATGAACCAGTGCGCGAACTCCACATCATCCAGGCTGGCGAGGCGCGGCTTACCGTGCGCGCGACTGCTGCGGCGCTGTTCTCTCAGTTCCTCGTCCCATTTGTCGAGGCCGGACAGCAATCCGACGCGCTCGGCGTCCGTCAGCATTCGCCTGTCTTCCTGGCGCTCGGCGTTGAAGCTCTTGGCCTTGTCGTCGTGCGTCGGTGCCAGCAGTTGAACGTCTTGCAGTGGGTGGTGGTCGAGTGCGCCATTCTTGAAGGCGTGCCGCACCATCGTCTTCAACGCGCCATAGTCGCGCTTGAGCGTGATGTAAGCGATGCCGGCTTTCTCGCGCTTGAGTTGCCACGCTTCGATATCCGACTTGGTCAGCGTCAGCATGTCCCTGTCCAGCAAGTCCGCGAACACTGAGCGGATACGGCCGATGGTCAGCTTGCCGCTGTTCTTCTTGCGTGCCTGAGCGCGCGTATAGGCCCCGTCCAGGTAGTTGCGGACGGTTCGATGCTCGGCTTGCTGCTCGGCAGTGATCGCCGCCTGTCGGGCTTCCTTGCGCTCTGCAATGGGGTCGGCTTCGCTGTGTCGCCACTCGCGTGCCCACCATGCGGCCTCAGGTGCCTTCATGGCGGGATAGGTGCCGATGGTCTTAACGCGGCGCTTGCCGGTGGCGTCGTTGTACCTGTAGCGCCACGATCCGCCCTTTGCTACTTTGCGCAGGTGAAACCCTGTCTGGACGGCGCAGGACAGAATTTCGTTGATCGCCGCATCCTTCAGGAACTTGCGGACGGCGGTGTCCGTGATGCTGGTTTCGGCGGTGTTCATGACGGCCTCGTGCGTGAATGTGTCAATGGCATCAAACGAGTGCACTTTTAGTGCACCTCAATGATAACAAAACACGGTATTTCACGCACAAACGCGAACAAACACTAAGGGCTAAGTGATTGAAAATGAACGTAAGTGCTTGTTTTCAGAACCATCGTGGTAGCTCTTACAAGGCGAATGTCGGCGGTTCGACCCCGTCAGCACCCACCAGAAAACGCAGTAAAAACAGCCGGTTAGAGCGAAAGCCCAGCCGGCTGTTTTCATTTGGCATGGTGTCGAAGGTGGCGAGTGCACAAATAGTGCACTTCGGGTGTCCAGACAAACGAAGCCCCCGCAAGCATCACGCAGGCGAGGGCTTCGTGCCGACCACGCGCCCCTAGGTGCATCTAAAGGAGTCGTGGCGCTGCCGGCTGTCGCGGTTTTTCTTAACAGGCACTCACGACTGATCCTGTCCGGCGTTTCCGCTAACGCGGCCCGTCCGGCTCGGGGAGCATTCACACGAAGAACACGGCGCTGTCCTCGCGCTCGGTCACTTCGCCAATCCGGGCAGCGAGTCCGAAGGC
>CAYLTE010000267.1:0-5614 GCA_964386195.1 uncultured Burkholderiales bacterium
GGTCTGGGGCGCGGCCGGTGGCGGCACGCGGAATAACGTCGGTGTGCAGAAAGACGGCGGGGCCGGCGGGTTCGCGCAAGCGACGCTGTCGGTGACTGCCGGCGAAGTGCTGACAGTGCACGTCGGCGCCGGTGGCGCGGGCTACTTCTACCTTGCGAACGAAACGGCGGCGGCGCCTGGGGGCGGCCTGTGCGCAATTCTGCGCGGCAGCACTCCGCTGATCGTCGCGGGCAGCGGCGGCGGCGCTGGGATCTGCAACAGCACCGACGCGGCGGACAGCGGCAATGGTGGCGCAGGCGGAGGAACGGATGGGGTCGCGGGCAGTACGCCCGGAACGCTACCAGATGGCGGCGGAGGCGGCGGTACGCAGTCGGCCGGGGGTGCTGGCGGAGTGTCATCCGGGGGCGCCAATGGGGGCGCGGGCGGACTGCTGACGGGCGGAACGTCGGGTTATTCCAATTCGCTTACGTATGACGGATACGGCGGCGGCGGCGGTGGTGGCTACTACGGCGGTGGCGGTGGCGGCGGCGATACCGATAGCAGTAGCACGACTGCCGATGCCGGCGGCGGCGGCGGCGGTTCGGGCTATGTCTCTGGTTCGTCTACAACGCTGACCGCTGGCAGCGGCACGACGCCCGCGAACACTGGGGACGCCGACTATGTGTCCGGGGTTGGGGTCGGCTACAACGGCGACGCATCCCCTGGCGGCAATGGATACGTCAAGATCTCCTGGAGCTAACGCAATGGCATTGCGCGAGATTATCGAGAAGGGCAGGGACGGGAAGTACCGCGCGAAATGGGTGCGGGTCGAGGAAGACATCCACCCGGCCGCGGTGCGCGAGCGCATCGACGCGGAACTGCAGAAGCGGCTGCGCGACGAAGTCAGCATCGAAAAGCTGATCGGCGCGCTGTACCGCTACTGCCGCGTGCTCGAGCGCGCGGTGTTGAAGCAGTCCGAGGCGGGCGACCAGGACATCGTCGCGAAGATCCACGAGCAGTTCGCCCGCGTGCACAAGCTGCAGCAGAAGGCAGAGCAGCTGAAGGAAGCGGCCGCGACCGCGACGCCCGAGGACTTGAAGAAGCTCGACATCCGCACCGATGCGGAATGGTTCGACCGCAAACCCAAGCAGGAGGACGCCAAGGGCGAGGAGCTCAGAACGTGAAGCTGGGCCACGCGCCCACGGATCGCCCACTGCCTGCAACAGGCCGCGACACACGCCCAGGGATCGTCCTACTGTGTTTGTACGACCACGGGCCGCAGTGGGCGCCGGCGATCGCGCGACGCCTGGTGCTGCCACTCGATACGGTGCGCGCCACGATCGCGCAGCTCTACGCGGCCGAGTTCGCGGTGCCCTCGTCACACAAATGGCCGATGCCGACGATCACGCGCCACGGGCGGGCCTATCTCGGTTTCATCCTTGGCTACCCGCTACCGGAGCGACGGCGCCCGGTAGGGCTACGGGGAGCTGAGGCCTTTTCTCACGCAGTCAACTGGAGTCAATCTCTATGAAACTCGCACGAGTGGTGCTCGCCGCGATCGCGGCCCTTTCGATGGCCTCTGTGGCGATCGCGCAAGACACAACCGAACCGCCGGCCAGTGAGCCGACGCCGGCGTTCGTGCTCGCGTGGCCGGCGTATCAGGCCGGGACACCGCCGCTGCTGCACATCGATGGCGGTGGCCTGCTGCAGTTGCTCATCCTCGCGCCCGAGGTCCTGGAGATCGTGCAGGGCGCGGCGGCCGGTGTCGACGTCAAGACGAAGGCCGAGCTGCTCGTGCAGCTGATCGAGCAGAGCAAGGGCGAGGCGGCCGATCCGACAATCGTGTGCGCGCCGCAAGCCGCGCGTATCTCGGACCTCGAGGAGCAGCTCGAGGCCGCGCAGACCGCGCTCGCCTCCGTGGACGGGCAGATCGAGCAGGCGCAGGAGGCCGCCGAGGAGGCGGAGGCGGCGCGGGTGGCTGCGGAAACCAAGGCGGCGGAAGCCGAAGCCAGGGCGGCCGCGGCAGAGGCCCAGCTGGCCGAGCTGGCCGGCAAGGTCTCGGCTGCCGAGCATGCGGCGCAGGATGCCGCCAGGGCGCAGGCACAGGCCGAGCAGGAGCGCGCGGCGGCAGAGGGCGTGCTGGCCACCGTTCGGCGCAGCATCGGCTCGGCGGCCGAGGCTCTCAAAACGGTGGCCGATGCGTTGGGGGTGGGCGAACCAACCACAAACTGACGCCCTGAGTGAGTCGTGCCCGCACAACTCGTGAAGCCACCACGCCGGAGATCAAGAACGATGGACGATCCGGGCCGCTCGCCGGTCGACTGGAGCCTGCTCGACGCCAACCTGGTGATGACTCACCTGGCCGTGTTGCTCGTCTCGCTGCTGGGGGGCTTCGCCAGCTTCATGCGCAAGGTGCGCTCCGGCGCGGCGAGGGCGTGGAACCTCATCGAGTTCGTAGGCGAACTCACCACCGCTGCGCTGGTGGGGCTCATCGCGTTCTGGTTGTGCCAGAGCGCCGATCTCAACAAGTACCTCACGGCTGCGCTCGTCGGAGTGTCCAGCCACATGGGCACGCGCGCGCTGTTCCTGGCCGAGCAGTGGCTCGAGCGATGGATCAGGGCACGCTTTCCCGAGCTGCCACCGGCACCACCACCGGACGATCCCTCGAACCCATCCTGACGGCCCCAACTGGGGCCGTCGCCTTTTGGAGGACTGCAATGGACCTTCGGCAAGCGCCACCGCGGCGCCACGGCTGGGAGATCTGGCTGATCTTGTTCTACGCCACTGCGTTCGGGGCCGGCTGTCTGGGCGCCCTCATCAGCCAGCTGGGGGTGCCCGGTTGAAGCAGGCCATGACCATCAAGCGCGTGGAGATCGGTCGCGATGGCGGGACGGAACACAATGAAATAAGGGGAAGCACATGCTGTTGAAGTTGGGAGTGGACATCAGCCGGCTGGCCGATCCGATGCGCCGCGCGCTCAATGCGATCGACGCTGCCTATCAGGCGCAAGGGGTCGGCGAGGCCGTCATCACATCGACCTACGAGGGCACGCACTCGCCGAGCAGCTTGCACTACGTCCACCGCGCGGTGGATCTGCGCCTGCCGCCGGCGAGCCTGCGTGAGCGCCTGGTGCTCGAACTGCGCAAGCAGCTCGGGCCAGCGTTCGACGTGGTGCTCGAATCGAACCACATCCACGTGGAGCACGACCCGAAGTGAACGGTCCGCAGAAGTTCGACCGCGTCGTGCAGGCCGCCATCGGCATCCCGGTGGTCTACACGTTCCTGGCCATGTGCCTGCAGCACGTGGACAAGTTCAAGGATCCGCTCATCGCCGCGGTGTCGGTGGTGATCGGCTACTGGCTGGGTTCCAGCCTGGGATCGAAGCGAAAGGAGGAAGCGAAGGATGAGACGAACGCGGGGACGTAAGGTGCCGGCTCTGGCCGGAATGGGGCTGTGGGGCGTGATGATGCTGCTGGTCGCGGCGATGATGCTCTCGGCGTGTGCCGGTGGGGTCGGTCAGCAGATCAAGACCGGGTACCGGCTGGCCGAGGACAACCTCGATCGTACGGAGCGCTACTACGACGCCGGCCTGATCGACGGCCAGGCGGCCCGCAAGCGCCTGGAGCAGATCAAGGATGCCAAGGCAGGCCTGGACGTCGCCAGCGCCGCCTACGTGCGCTGTAGCGCGCTTGGCGAGGACTGTGACCTGGCCACGAACAAGGCGGCCACCGCGCGCGCGGTGCTCACCGAGATCGAGGCTTTCCTGGTGGAGGTGAAGCCATGATGGTGTCTCCTGGAATCCTGACCGCGATCGAGATCGCCCAGGCCGCGCTGCTGCTGGTCGACGAAGCGCGGAAGGCGGGCGAGGACGTCACCCCTGAGCAGCTCGGGAGCTTGCGTCAACGGCTCGGCGATAAAATCGACGCCTTCGACGCGAAGCTCAAGGCCGACGGCCACTGAGCGATTGGTCGCCATCGGAAAGCAACGCAACGATTTGCTCCAAGAGCAGGCGAAAATCGACGGGCTTTGCAAGATGTGCATCGAACCCAGCACGTCGTATGTGCTCACGATCGGAGGCGCCAACGAACCCGGTGACCGCGATCAACGGCGTGCTCTTCCCTTGACGCGCATCAAACTCGCGGATCTTCTTCGCCAAGGCATAACCGTCCTGGTGAGGCATGCCGATATCGGTGATCACGATCTGCGCTTGCTGTGACGCATGGAGTTCGAGTGCGTCCTCAACGGATACTGCCTCGAGAATCGTTGCTCCGGTCTGCTTCAGGATCATGCACAAGGCCTCTCGTCCGTCCCGGTCGTCTTCGACCACGAGCACGCGCACTCCACCCAACCGCTGACTAAAGCGCGCCGGCTCTGCGGACGCAGACTCTTCCCTTTCGTCGAGTCGCAAGAGTGGCAGTTTCACCGTAAAGGTCGATCCTTGGTTTGGACCGTCGCTGGCTGCTTCAAGGGAGCCTGAATGCTGCTTGACGATATGCTTTGCGATCGTCAGTCCAAGCCCTAGACCGCCTTCGACACGAGTAGAGCCACGCTCGGCCTGCCAGAATCGCTCGAAGACGTTGTCGAGTTCCTCCCTCGTCATCCCTATGCCACTGTCGCGCACAGCTACACACACCGACGCGATATCGTGAGTCACGCTTACGCTGACCGATCCACCCTGGGCAGTGAACTTGATGGCATTGCCGAGCAGGTTGGAGAACACCTGCCCGAGTCGCTGCTCGTCGCCATTGACGTAGACTCCGTTGGTGGATGGTTCGAGCGCGACGTTGACCATTTCGTGTTCAGCGAAGGCACGGCATTCCTCCACTGCGATATGAACAAGTTTGCTCAGATTCACCGGGGCCAGGACAATCTCAAGTTTGCCTGTCATGATGCGCGATACATCGAGCAGATCAGAGATCACACGCTGCTGCTGCTTGACATTGCGATCGATCCGGGCGAGCGCGTCGGGCACCCGATCCGGAGTCAGTGCATTCTGACGAAGTAAGGTCAGCCAGCCGTGTATGGCTGCCAGCGGAGAGCGCAGTTCGTGAGAGACAAGGGCGAGGAATTGGTCCTTCTGTTCATTGGCCTGCACCGCAGCCGCACGCTGCTGGGTGTGTCGTCGTACTTCGACGAGGCGCTGTTCCGCGAGGAACAGCGACTGATCTTCGATGCCGTGCCCAAGTACGTGGGCCATGCGCTCGCGGTGCCCGAGGTCGGCGACTACCACGTGCTGGCACACGAAGGCGAGGGGCGGGCGCTGATCCGCAACCCACAGGGCGTGCAACTGGTGTCCAACGTCTGCCGCCACCGCCAGGCCGTGATGCTGCGCGGCCGCGGCAACACCGGCGGCCAGGTGATCTGCCCGCTGCACCGCTGGACCTACGGCCTCGACGGCCAGCTCAAGGGCGCGCCGCACTTCGAGCAGGACCCCTGCCTGCACCTGCGCAACGACCCGCTGCAGCAGTGGAACGGCCTGCTGTTCGAGCGCGGGCGGCGCGACGTCGCCGCCGACCTCGCCGGCCTCGGCCCGGTGGGCGAGCTCGACTTCGAGGGCTATGTCTTCGACCGCGCCATCGTCCACGAGTGCAACTACAACTGGAAGACCTTCATCGAGGTCTACCTCGAGGACTACC
>CAYLTE010000268.1:0-5613 GCA_964386195.1 uncultured Burkholderiales bacterium
GTAGGCCGAGGATGACTTCGAGGCGCGGCCGCCCTTTACCGATCCAGAGATCCTGCGCGCGTCGCTCGCCTCGGTGATCCTGCGCATGAAGGCGCTGCGCCTGGGCGAGGTGGAGGACTTCCCCTTCGTCGAGGCGCCGTCCTCGCGTGCGATCGCCGACGGCTACAGCCTGCTGCAGGAGCTGGGAGCGGTCGATGACCAGCGCCGTCTCACGCCGATCGGGGCGAAGGTCGCGGAGCTCCCGATCGATCCCGGCCTGGCTCGCATGATCGTCGCTGCGCGCGACGAGAACTGCCTCACCGAGATGCTGGTGATCGCGGCGGGACTGGCGATCCAGGACCCGCGCGATCGGCCGATGGAGAAGGCCGACGCGGCCGACGCCGCGCACGCGCAGTTCGCCAACGAGCGCTCCGAATTCCTCGGTCTGCTGGAACTGTGGAAGTTCTTCGACGAGGCGCTGACGCACAAGAAGTCGAATCGCAAGCTTGCCCAGCTGTGTCACGACAACTTCCTGTCCTACGTGCGCCTGCGCGAGTGGCGCGACCTGCACGGCCAGCTGCATGCGCAAGTGGCGGAGAGCGGCTGGCGCTTCAACCAGACGCCGGCCACCTACGAGCAGCTGCACCGCGGCATCCTCTCCGGCCTGCTCGGCAACATCGGCGCGAAGTCGGACGAACCCGGCATCTACCTCGGCGCGCGCGCCATCAAGTTTGCGATCTTCCCCGGCTCGCCGCTGCGCAGGAAGGGGCCCCCGTGGCTCATGGCGGCAGAACTGACCGAGACCACCAGGCTGTACGCGCGCACCGTCGCCGCGATCGACGCCCAGTGGCTGGAACGCGTCGGCGCGCATCTGATCAAGCGCACCCATCACGACCCGCACTGGGAGAAAGCCGGCGCCCAGGCCTACGCCTACGAGCGCCTCACCCTCTACGGGCTGGTGGTGGTGTCTCGCCGCAAGATCGCCTACGGCCCGGTGGATCCAGCCGGCGCCCGCGAGATCTTCCTGCGCGAGGGTCTGGTACACGCGCAGCTGAACACGCAGGGCCGATTCCTCGCGCACAACGAGGAGCTCAAACGCGAGATCGAGGAACTCGAACACAAGTCACGCCGTCATGACGTGCTGGTCGACGAGCAGCGCGTGTTCGAGTTCTACGACGCGCGCGTGCCGCGCGACATCTGGAGCGGTCAGCAATTCGAGCGCTGGCGGCGCGAGGCCGAGAAGGTCGATCCGAAACTGCTGTTCCTCACGCGCGAGGAACTGATGCGCCACGGCGCGGACGAGGTCACGGAGGAGCGCTTCCCTCCAGCGCTGGAGATCGGCGGCGTGGTGTACGCGCTGTCCTACAAGTTCGAGCCGGGCCATCCCCTGGACGGGGTGACCATCACCGTGCCCCTGCACCTGCTCAACCAGCTCGACGAGCAGCGCTGCGAGTGGCTGGTGCCCGGTCTGCTGCGCGACAAGATCGGTCACCTGCTGCGCGGTCTGCCGAAGAACCTGCGCCGCAACTTCGTGCCGGTGCCGCAATACGTGACTGCCTTGCTCGAGCACCTTCGCGTGGGCGAGGGCAGCCTGACGGGCGCCCTGACGCAGTCGATCCGCGCGCTCACGCGGGTGGAGGTGGCGCCGGATGCCTGGGACGTGGAGGATCTGCCGCCCTTCCTGCGCATGAACTACCGCGTGGCGGACGACGATGACGGGCGCGAGCTGGCGATGGGACGGGACATCGCGGCGCTGCGTGCGCAGCTCGGCGTGAAGGCGCGCAAGCAGTTCAGCGAGAGCGCGCGCAACGCCTTCGAGCGCAGAGGCATCACCAGCTGGGACTTCGGCGAGCTGCCCGAGCAGATCGAGTTCAGCCGCGGCGGGCAGCAGCTGGTCGGGCACCCCGCCATCGTGGATGAGGGTGCGAGCGTGGCCCTGATGGTGATGGACACGGAGCACGATGCCGCGGTGGCGACGCGGCGGGGGCTGCGCCGCCTCTTCCAGCTCGCCGCGCCCGAGCAGGTGAAGTATCTCGCCCGCAACCTGCCCGGCATGCAGGAGATGGCGTTGCGGTACGCGCTGCTGCTGGAACTGGAGGGAGGCAGGACCGGTGACAAGGGGGCGGTGTCGGATCGGCTGCGCCAGGAACTGACCGATGCGATCTGCGATCGAGCTTTCTTCGTCGAGGACGAACCGGTGCGCGACGCCGCCGCGTTCCAGGCACGCGTGGCGAAGGCGAAGACCCGGCTGACCGATGTCGCGGGCGAGGTCTGCCGCGTCATGAACGAGATCCTGTCCGAGTACCAGGCACTGCGGCCTCGCATCAACCAGCCCGGCGTGCCGGTGTGGCAGCGCGCCATGAACGACATCCGCAGCCAGCTCAAGGACATGTTTCCGCCCGGGTTCGTGGTGAGCACGCCGCTGCCGCGGCTCAAGCACCTGCCGCGCTATCTGCGGGCGATCCACGTGCGCCTGGACAAGTTCGCGCTCAATCCCGCAAAGGATGCGCAGTGGATGCAACAGCTCCAAAGCTGGTGGCAGGCCTGCCAGGGGCGCATGCAGGCCGACCGTGCACGGGGCGTCCACGATGTCCGCCTCGAGGAGTTTCGCTGGATGCTGGAGGAACTGCGCGTGTCGCTCTGGGCGCAGCAATTGAAGACGCCGTATCCGGTCTCGTTCAAGCGCCTCGAACGCTTCTGGGCGGAACTGGCCAGCGCCGGCTAGCCCGCTGGCCTGGAAAGGCTCGCATCCGGTTCCCGACCGGCGCGCGCGAGCCTGCGCGGCGTGCTGCGCTTAAGGTTTCAGGCAAAGTCAGGGCAGGCGTACTGGCGGGGGGCGGCGTGCTCGTCTAAACTCCCCGCAGGGTCCGTCACGAGGCCCGGCGCCAGGAGGATGCCATGAAGACGGTTGCGCAGTTGCTCGAAGGCAAACGGCATGGAGTGTTGTCCATCTCCCCCGATGCGAGCGTGTACGACGCGCTCAAACTCATGGCCGAACGCGAGGTGGGCGCCCTGGTGGTGATGCTGGGCGATCGGCTGGAGGGCATCTTCTCGGAGCGGGATTACGCGCGCAAGGTGATCCTGCATGGCAAGTCCTCGCGCGAGACGCTGGTGCGCGAGATCATGACGCCACGCGTGGTGTGCGTGGTGCCGGAGCAGACGGTGGATCAGTGCATGGCGCTGATGACCGACAAGCGCATCCGCCACCTGCCGGTTCTCGCCGGCAACCGCGTCGTCGGCGTCATCTCGATCGGCGACGTGGTGAAGGAAGTCATCTCCGAGCAGCGCTTCGTCATCGAGCAGCTGGAGCAGTACATCCACTCCTGACCTGCAACCGTATTTGCGACCGTGGCCCGCCAGCGTTTCGTTTCCATCGCCGTCCCTTTCCGTCGACTGCTGTCGATCCCGGTGCTGATCGGCGCCCTGGGCGGTGCAGGCTGCGCCTCCCAGGAGAAGATGACCGCCGAGGCCCTGCAGTGCGGGACGCGCGAGGTCACGATCATCTCCAGCCGCTTCTCGCGCATGGGTTCGGAGACCGCCTGGTGCGCGACCTGCCGGGGCAAGGTCTACCGCTGCGTCACCAACGCTCAACGCTCGCGCACCGAATGTGCGCCGAGCCGGGAGGGCGACGGCTGCGGCGGATGACGGGGCAAGCGTGACTGCGCCGCCAACCCGCGCGCGCGGTGTACGGGTGGGGTTCTTTCCGCTCGGCGATCGCGCGCTGGTCATGGAACTGGGCAGTCGTCCCAGCGAGGCCTCGGCGGCGCATGCGCGCCGCATCGCCGAGGCGGTGAGTGCCGCGCGGATCCCTGGCCTGCATGAAGCGGTATCGGCTTTTTCTTCGGTGAGCGTGTACTACGATCCTGCCGCGCTGAAGGCCGGCGCGCAACCCGAGGAGAGCGACCTCGGGCCTTATGCGCTGCTGCAGGCGCGGCTCCAGGGCGTGCTCGATACGCTCGATGACAAGGAGGCTGCGCCGGGTACGCTACTCGAAGTGCCGGTCTGCTATGGAGGCGATTACGGCGAAGATCTTGGCGTGCTGGCGCTTGCGCACGAACTCGCGCCCGCTGCAGTGGTCGAGCTGCACACGCGACCGGTCTACTACGTGGGCATGCTCGGGTTCATGCCCGGGTTTCCTTATCTGGTCGGCCTGGACGAGCGCCTGGTCACACCCCGGCGTGCGACCCCGCGTCCGCGCGTGGCGCGCGGCAGCGTCGCCATCGGTGGCGAGCACACCGGCATCTACCCGCTGGACAGTCCCGGGGGATGGCACGTGATCGGGCGCACCCCGCTGTCGCTGTTCGACTTGGGCCGCACGCCGCCGAGCCTTCTCCAGGCCGGGGACCGGGTGCGTTTCGTCTCCATCACCCCGGAGCGCTACGAGCAGTTGCTCGAGAAAGGACGCTGAGAGGTCTCACGTGGCATTGAAGGTGTTGCGCGCGGGTATTCTGTCCACCATTCAGGATCTCGGGCGCTGGGGCCACCAGCGCTTCGGGGTGCCGGTCGGTGGCGTGATGGATGAGTACTCGCATCGGCTGGCCAATATCCTCGTGGGCAACGACGAGCACGCGGCCACGCTGGAGATGACACTCGTCGGGCCCGGTTTCACGGTCAACGCGGACACCCTGCTGGCGGTGTGTGGCGGCGATTTCGAGGCGCGCGTTAACGGTGAACCGCTCCCCAAGGCCCGGCCGGTACTGGTGCGAGCAGGCAGCGCCCTCGACTTCGGGCCCTGCCGCCGTGGCTGTCGCGCTTATCTGGCCGTGTCCGGGGGATTCGATGTCGAACCCGTGCTGGGAAGTCGCAGTACGTTCCTGCGCGGAGGCTTCGGCGGCTGGCAGGGACGTGCCCTTCGCCGTGGCGATCTGCTCCCCGCCCGGGCGGCCAGCGCAAGGTTGTACCCCTCGCTGTATCGCAAGCTGCGCGAGAGCCGTGCGCCGATGGCCTATCCATCCTGGGCGGCGACCGAGCGCGTGGAGGCATTGACGCCCGGTCCGCATCGCATCCGCTTCGTGCGGGGCCGTCACTGGAGCAGGTTTCCGGATGCCGCGCGCGAGACCTTCCTCAGCAGCGAATACCGCATCGGCAGCAATTCGGATCGTCAGGCCTACCGGCTGATGGGGCCGTCGATGATTCCGGAAGAGGCCTTCGACGTGGTCTCCGCTGGGGTGACGTTCGGCACGATCCAGGTACCGCCCGACGGCGAACCGATCGTGCTCATGTCGAGCCGTCAGACCACCGGCGGCTACCCGCGGCTGGGCGAGGTCGTCGGCGCCGACCTGCCGCTGCTGGCGCAGATGCCGGCCGGCGCGCGCGTGCGATTCCAGGCGGTGGAACTGACGGAGGCGCAGACGCTGCTGCTCGAGCGTGAGCGCGAACTCTCACGCATGCGCGAAGCGCTCGGGATGCGCGCGCAGTCCTGAAGGCCGGCAGCGCTCAAGCCAGCATCAGGATGAGCGCCCACAGGGCGAGGCCAGTGGCATAGGGGATGACGGGCCAGGGGTTCATGCTCCGGTTTAGCATTCGGCGTACCCGGCCGGTTTATGACGTTGGCCCGTCAGCTGGCAATCTTCCCGCGTTCGACTGTCATCTGCGGAAGGTGCACGCGCACCAGGGTGCCGCGCCCGGCCTCGC
>CAYLTE010000269.1:0-5610 GCA_964386195.1 uncultured Burkholderiales bacterium
GGGGGAGCCGGGGCGACCGGCGCAGGGGCCTCGATCTCGGCGCCGCCCGCCATCGCGGCTGCCGTGGCGACGACGGTCGACGGCGGTACCGCCGCCGGTGCAGGGCGCGTCGCCGGCGGTGCGGCAACCGCTGCGGCCACCGCCGGTTCGGCACGGGGCGCGGACTCGGCATGGCCGACGTCGGTCGCGGTGAGGTTTTCCGCCTGGGCCGGATCGATCACCGTGTCGCGCAGGCTCTTCGGCGCCGGCGCGGAGCCGGCCACGGCCGCAGCCGGCGGGGCGGCGGGCGCTGGCGCGGCGGGCGCCAAAGGCGGGGCACGCAGCACCATGGTTTTCTCGAAATCGGGCTGGGCCGCTTGAGCGGCCACCACTTCCGAGTGGTACTTGAGCTTGTACTTGCCCAGCTCGACCACGTCGTTGTTCTGCAGGAAGTGCTTCTTGATCGGCTGCCCGTTGACCAGCGTCCCGTTGGTGCTGCCCAGGTCCTCGAGGAACGAATCGTTGAGGATGGTCATGATCATGGCGTGCTCGCCGCTCACGGCAAGATTGTCGATCACCACGTCGTTGTGCGCCTTGCGGCCGATGGTGGTGCGCTCCTTCGTGAGCGGGTACTCCCGGAGCACCATTCCATCCAGGCTCAGTATCAGCTTCGCCATAGGTTCAATCCCCGTTCTTTCCAAACCAGTTCTTCAGCCGGCCCAGCAGTCCGGGCGATGCCGGGAAGGGCTTTCGGACCTGCACCAGGATCACGGACACGTTGTCACGCCCGCCGTTGTCGTTGGCCATTTGCACCAGTTGATTAGCGGCAAGCGGGAGGTTTGCCTGAAGTGAAGTGAGGGTCAGATGAATATCGTCATCTTCGACCATGTCATTGAGGCCATCTGAACACAACAGGTAGGTATCCCCTTCCCTGACCTCGAAACTGTTGATTTCGGGGTCCACTGCCGGCTCGATGCCCACCGCCCGGGTCACCAGGTTCTTGTTCTGGGAGCGCCGGGCCATCTCCCGGGTGATCATTCCGCTGTCGATCTGCTCCTGCAGCAGGGAGTGGTCGCGGGTGAGCTGCACCAGGTCGTCGCCCCGCAGCCGGTACATGCGCGAGTCCCCGACGTGGGCGACGTTGATGAAGTTGTCGGCCAGCAGCGCGACCACCAGCGTGGTCCCCATGCCCGAATACTGCGGCTGGCTGCTCGCTGCGTGGAAGATCGAGTTGTTGGCGTGGGTGATCGCGTCGGTGAGGATCTCGGCGGCGATCTGGCGCCGGTCGCCCTCCTCGGGGCGGGCCGCACCCATGCGCGAGAGCAGCTCGCGGGTCTGCTTGGTCACCAGGGCGACGGCGATGCCGCTGGCCACCTCCCCGGCGTTGTATCCGCCCATGCCGTCGGCAAGCACCGCCAGTCCGATGCTGGGATCGCTGCCGATGGTGTCTTCGTTGTGGGAGCGCACCATCCCGGTGTGGGTGGCGGCGGCGATTTCAAGGGATCGGCTCAGGTCGACCATGCTCGACTCACAGGGCGAGATCGACAGACGTGAACATCGTCTGCGAATTGCGCAGCGCCTCGGCCATCTCGGCGCCGGACTGGAAGCGGTCCTGCTTCTTCTTCGCCAGCGCGCGGTGGATGACGGCCACCAGGCCCTCGGGGAGGTCGCGATTGAGGCTCAGCGGATCCACGGGCGGTTCGTTGGCGATGCGGTACATCAGCTGGGCCATGGTGTCGCCCTTGAATGGTAACGCACCGCAGCACAGCTGATAGAGCGTCACGCCGAGCGAGAACAGGTCGGATAGGCCGTCGATCTTCTGTCCCGCAAGCTGCTCGGGCGACATGAACGAGGGCGTGCCGAGGACGATCCCGGTCTTGGTCTTGCTCGAGTCGGTGATCCGCGCGACGCCGAAGTCGGTCACCTTCACCGTGTCGCTCGTGGCGTCGTACATGATGTTGCCCGGCTTCACGTCGCGGTGGACCACGTGCTTGCCGTGCGCGTAGTCCAGCGCGTCGGCCACCCGCGCGACGATGCTGATCACGGTCGACAGCGGCAACAGCGTTTCGGGCTTCACGTGGCTGCTCAGGTCGCGACCGGGCAGGTACTCCATCGCGAAGTAGGCCAGGTCCTGGTCCTCGCCCGCGTCGAAGATGGTGACGATGTTGGGATGGACCAGGCGGCCGGCGGTCTCGGCTTCACGGAAGAAGCGCTCGCGCACCTTCTCCAGTTCCTCCGCCTCGAACTCGCTGGACAGCGCGAGCGTCTTGATCGCCACCGTGCGGCCGATCTTCGGATCGCGTCCCAGGTACACCACCCCCATTGCGCCCTTGCCCAGCTCGCGGTCGATCTCGTAGCGCCCGAGGTGTCCGTTGACCAGCGAGCGTGCGGTGGCGGGATCGAACTGCGGGAGCGCCTCGATCGAGGGCGATGTGTCGAGCATTCGCTTCTGCCGCTGCGCGCGCTGCTCGAGGTCGCGGTACTTCGGATCGTGCGCGGCGAGGTACTCGAACACCGCCTGCGCCCGGTTGAACTGACGCCGGCGCTCGTGATCGAGGGCCAGGTTGTACAGGTTGTCCTTGAGCTGCGCATCCATCGGACACTGCTTGAACTGCTCGAAGGCCAGATCGAGCTGTCCCTGCCCCTGGTAGGCGAGTGCGAGGATGCGGTTGCCGCCCGGCGCGCTCTCGGCGGGGACCTCGGCCGCCTGTGCGGAAGCGGCCTGGCGCGCGATACGCGCTATGGGATGACCGGCCACCAGCAGGCACATGGCCGGCGCAAGCGGCACGAAGACGAGGAAGGCGGACATGAGCAGCAGCTGCGCACCGATCAGGGCGGCCACCGCGCCGAGCGTCGCCAGCATCGCTACCTCGCGCGACAGCCGCGGCACGCCGAAGGCCAGGTACAGCGCCGAGAGCAGCAGCACCGCGCCCAGGGCGGCGCTGCCCCAGCCCGGCACCCGCGGCACGTCGTCGCGAAGCATCGTCGATACGGCGTTGGCGAGCGCGACCGTTTCCGGGACGGCATTCGCGCGCGGGGTGCGCACCGCCCCGGCCGCCGGTCCAGACACCGGCCCGACCAGCACGACACGGCCGCGGAATGCCTCCGGCGCCACCTGTCCCCGGTAGACATCGACAAAGGAGTGCGTCTCGAAGGCGTCGGCCGGGTAGAAGTAGGTGGCAAGGCGCAGATGCGCGTCGGTATCCCAGCGCCGTTCCCCGACGTTCACGCCCTGGCCGAGGTTGAGGACCAGATCGCCCCCCTCGTAGCCGAGCGCGCGCGTCACCACCTGCAGCGGGAACGATGGCAATGGTTCGCTCTCGTAGGTCAGGACCAGCGGTGCCCGGCGCACGACGCCATCCTCGTCGGGTGGCACGTTGACGAACCCGACACCGGCGCTGGCATCGCTCAGCCGCGGCAGCACCGGCACGTCGAGGTCGACGGCCTCGAGCGGTGCATCGCCGCGCGCGGCTGCGTTTCCAATACGTCCACGCACGGCCAGGACGACGTTGCCCGCGCGCGCGAGGCTCCTGGCGAAGCGGCCGTCCAGGTCGGCGGCGCGGCGCGCCTCGTCGAGCGCCGCACCGAGCTGCGGGACCTGCTCCAGCGTCTGGGCGCCGAGGCCCTGCACCAGTTCGTCCAGACGGTTGAACTGCTCCGCCGCCGGATCGCGGGAGGCGTTGGGGAAATAAGTGGCGTAGCCCACGACCTTCGCGCCCGCCGCGGCGAGCGTGTCGATCACCTGGGCGTCGATGCTGCGCGACCAGCCGACCGGTCCGAGTTGCGCGATGGTGCGCGAGTCGATCCCCACGATCGTCACTTCCGGCCCAGCGGCGCGGCTGGACAGGCGAAGTCCCCCGTCATAGCCCAGACGGTCGAGCGCGTTGAACGGAAACGCCAAGGCGAGCGCGAATGCCGCCACAGCCGCCCCGAGGGCGGCGAGCAGGCGCATCGACGAGGCGCCGCGCGGCGTCATCCGCGCCTGCCCCGGGCAGGCGGTCGCGGCGCGGTGATGTCGCGGCGGGCACGGACGGCGGTACGGCAGGCGAGAGGCTGCGGCATGCGTTGGTCTTGTTCGTGTAGGTCGAGCAACGCTCTCTTCTTCCAGAGAGGATTCAATGAGTTGGAGCAGGCCTTCCGAGCGCGCCGGAGATCCGGCTACGGACCGCCTGCACGCCTGTCGAGGCACCCCAGGCGTGCCGCGTGCAGCCGGCATCGCGTGGCCGGATTTGTCAATTGCAAGGCCTATGCCACCGCCGATTCGCCAGATTCGGCAATGGGTTGCAACCGTCCGCCGGCGCGGCGGACGGTGCATTCGGAGGGGCGGGGCGTCAGACGCCTTCGACGACGATGACGCTGGAGGTGGACGTGCGGTGGCGGATCGACTTGGCGTGCGCGTACTCGGGTGCCGCGTCGAAGGCCTTGGCCTGCTCTACGCTGTCGAACTCGACCACCACCACCCGCTTGGGCACCCAACTCCCCTCAAGCGGGTGGACGGTGCCGCCGCGCACCAGGAAGCGTCCCCCGTACTGCTCCAGCGCAGGCGTCACCAGTTTGCGGTACTCCTCGTAGCCGGCGGGATCGTGGATGTCGATGGTGGAGATCAGATAGGCGGGCACGGCATTCCTCCTGCATTGGGGCGATACGACACGGACACGGGCGGGCGACTAGCCGATCAGCACCAGCGCCCAGATCGCCACGACATTGACCAGGCTGACGAACACGGCGGCGCTGCCGATGTCCTTCGCCCGCTTGGCCAGCTTGTGGTTCTCCAGCGAAATGCGGTCGACGGTGGCCTCCACCGCCGAGTTGATCAGTTCCACGATCAGCACCAGCAGCACGGATCCGATCATCAGCGCCTTGCCGATGCCGGCGACGGGCAGGAAGAGTGCGACCGGGATGAGCACGGCCGCCAGGAGCACCTCCTGCCGGAAGGCGTCCTCGTGGCGAAATGCCGCCCGGAACCCGTCGAGCGAATAGAAGAACGCGTTGAACACGCGTCGCAGGCCGGTCTTGCCCTTGTGCGGGCTTTCCTCGAGTTCCTTTTCTACCTTTTCCATGCCAGGTCCAGTTCGCGGGCAGCGCGCACCTCGTCGAGCCGCCGGACCGGCATCGTATGCGGCGCGGATTTCACCAGTTCGGGCTGGCTGCGCGCCTCGTCCAGCACCGAGCGCATCGCCTCGACGAACGCGTCGAGGGTCTCCCGCGATTCCGTCTCGGTCGGTTCGATGAGCAGGCACTCGGGGACGAGCAGAGGGAAGTACGTGGTCGGCGCGTGCACGCCCTTGTCCAGCAGGCGCTTGGCGAAGTCCATCGCGCTCACTCCGGTCTCGTCCTTGAGCCGGCGCAAGGTGACGATGAACTCGTGGCTGGCGCGCCGATCGGGATAGGCCAGCTCGAAGCCCGCGCCGCGCAGCCCTTCCATCAGGTAATTGGCGTTGAGGGCGGCGAACTGCGCGACCTTCCCCATGCCTTCGCGTCCGAGCATGCGCGCGTAGACGTAGGCGCGCAGCAGCACGCCGGTGTTGCCCATGAATGCGGACAGGCGCCCGATGCTGTCGGGACAGTCCACTTCGGTGAGCAGGCGATACGCGGCGCCACCGTCACCTGCCTCGTCGCGCGCCACCATGG
>CAYLTE010000270.1:0-5589 GCA_964386195.1 uncultured Burkholderiales bacterium
ATCACGAGAAATGCCTGCGCACCGCGAAGGCGCGGGGGTGGATCATCCGGCAAATCCTCAATACGCACGAACATCGCGACCACACCGGGGGCAACGACGCCATGGCGCGCGCCACGGGCGCGCGCATCCTCGCGCACGAGAACGCCCGCGGCGCCATTTCCGATGTGGCGCAGGGCCTGCACGCGGGCGACATCGTCAAGGTAGGCCGGCGTGTCGAGCTCGAGGTGATGGACACCCCGGGGCACACCATGGCGCACGTGTGCCTGCGCTCGCACACCGACCAGCCGGCGCTGTTCTGCGGCGACACGCTGTTCAACGCGGGCGCCGGCAACTGCCACAACGGGGGACATCCCGAAGTCCTGTACAAGACGTTCTCGGAGCAGCTCGCCCGTCTCCCGGATTCGACCCTGGTCTATCCGGGACACGACTACATCGAGAACAACCTGCGCTTCACGCTCGACCGCGAACCGGACAACGAGGCAGCACGGGCGATGCTGGAGCGCCTGTCAGGACAGGATCCCGCACACGCCGCCATCACGACGCTGGGCGTGGAGCGCGACGTGAACACGTTTTTCCGCCTGCGCAGCCCTGCGCTCATTGCGCGCCTGCGCGAACGCTTTCCCGAGCTGCCCGAGCAGGTCGATCCGCGCACCGTCTTCCTCAAGCTGAGAGCGCTGCGCAACGAGTGGTGAGGCGGCATTGGGCGCCAACAAGAGAACAACCATGCGTATCGAGGTGATTTGTACGGGCGACGAGGTGCTGACCGGCAAGACGGTCAACACCAACTTCTCGATGATCAGCCAGAAGCTCGAGGACGTCGGGCTCGCGGTGCAGTGGGAGACCACGGTGGGCGACCACCGCGAGGATCTCATGCTCGCCTTCCAGCTCGCAGGCAGGCGGGCCGACGCCGTGATCGTCAACGGCGGACTGGGACCCACCGTGGACGACTTGTCGCAGGAGATCGCTGCGAAGGCGGCCGGGGTCGAACTCGTCCTCGACGAGGAGTGGGTGTCGCGCATGGAGGCGTACTTCCGCTCCCGCGGACGGGTCATGCCGCCCAACAACCGCAAGCAGGCGATGCTGCCGGCCGGTGCCGAACGGCTCGACAACCCGATCGGGACGGCATGCGGATTCGCGGTCACCATCGGCAAGGCCCGCTTCATGTTCACCCCGGGTGTACCGCGCGAGGTGCGGCGCATGGTCGACGAACAGGTCATTCCACGTCTGCTGACCATGGCAGGCACGCAGACGACGATCCACCTCAAGCGCTTCCACTCGTTCGGCCTTGGCGAGTCGCGTGTCGACCAGATGCTGGCGGGAGTCGAATCGCTGGCCCCGGAAGGCAGCGTCAAGCTCGGCTTCCGCGCACATTACCCGCAACTCGAGACGAAGCTGGCGGTACGCGGACGCGACATGGACGAGGTGCGGCGGCAACTCGGGCCGGTGGAGGCGGAAGTGCGCCGGCGCCTCGGAAATTTCGTGCTGGCCGAGGACGATCAGACGCTCGAACGCAACGTGCTCGCCACCCTCCTCGAGAAGAACTTCTCGGTTGCGATCGTGGAGACCTTCACCGGCGGTCAGATCGCCGCCCGGCTAGCGCCCCTGCCCGGTGCTGACAAGGTGTTCAGGCGTGCGACGGTCGGCCTGGACCGCAGCGAACTCGCCCGGTCGCTGGGTGCAGCCGGGCACGATGCTGCGTCCGTTGCTGCCGCCGCGCGGACCGGGGCCGAGGCGACGCACGCCCTGGCGGTGCTGGTGGATCTCGACGAGGGGCAGGATCGCGTCGAGTTCGGCGGTACCGTGCACGTGGCGATCGTGACCGCGCTAGGGGTTGCGACGCGCCGCAGCAGGCTGCAGGGCGGGCGCGAGTGGCTTCGGCTGGGCGCCATCGAGATGGGTCTGGACTGCCTGCGGCGTCATCTCGCAGGGCTTCCCGTGGACGAGCGGATCGATTTCGAGAAGGTCGTCTGACGGCGACCGACGAGGTCGGCTTCGCCTGGTGAACAAATCCCTACGGGTTTCCGGACTTCGGCCGATGAAGGGGCATGTTCAGCGTTGCACAAGGCGGCATCTGGCCATGACCCAGCACCACTCGCAAAGCAACCCGCCACGTCCCGCGATGGTCGCGATCCCAGGCCTGGACGTCGAGCGCGGGCTGCGTTTCGCCTCGGGGCGCCTCGACCACTACCTGGGGCGGCTGCGAAAGTACGCGTCGACTCACGCCGATGCAGCGAGCGAGCTGCGCGCCGCGTACGCCTATCGCGATGCGGCCGAGCTGGCGCACGTCGCGCACACGCTGCGCGGCGTCGCTGCCTTCCTGGGTGCACCGTCGCTGCAGACCGCGGCCACCGCGCTCGAAATCGGTCTGCGTCACGAGCCGGACTGGCACGCGAGCGCCCGCGACGTCGAAGCGGTGTGCGAAGCGCACGAGGCGCTGCTGCACGCGATCGCTGCGTTCGAACAGCAGCCGGCGCTGGTGGACGCGGCCTAGCCTCGCACGCCAGATCGAGCCGACGTCACAGTCCCAGTCGCTGCCAGACCGTGGTCGTCGGGCCCGCCTGGTTGAGCGTGTAGAAGTGCAGTCCCGGCGCACCGCCGCGTAGCAGCCGGTCGCACAACGCCGTCACCACGTCCAGGCCGAACGAGCGGATCGAGGCGATGTCGTCTCCGAAGCCTTCCAGCCGGCGTCTGATCCAGCGCGGAATCTCCGCGCCGCACGCGTCCGAGAAGCGCGCCAGTTGCGAGAATCGGCTGATGGGCATGATGCCCGGGGTGATCGGTACGTCGATTCCCATTGCCTCACACTCGTCCAGGAACGCGAAGTAGGCATCAGCGTTGAAGAAGTACTGCGTGATCGCCCCGTTCGCTCCCGCATCGATCTTGCGTTTGAAGTTGCGCAGGTCCTCCTGCGCACTGCGCGCCTGGGGGTGGTATTCGGGATAGGCCGCCACCTCGATGTGGAAGCTGTCGCCGAATGCCTCGCGCACGAAAGCAACCAGCTCGCTTGCATAGCGGAATTCCCCCGTTTCCGCGAGCCCCGAGGGCAGATCGCCGCGCAGGGCGACGAGGCGGCGGATTCCGGCAGCGCGGTACTGTTCGAGGATCTGGCGGATCGACTCACGTGTGGATGCCACGCAGGACAGGTGCGGCGCCACCTGCTGGCCCTCGCCCTGCACCTCGAGCGCGACGCCGAGCGTGCGCTCGCGCGTGGTGCCTCCCGCACCGTAGGTCACCGAGAAGAACGCAGGGTTGAGCTGCGCCAGCTGCCTGCGCGTGACCCGCAGTTTCTCGACGCCTTCCGGTGTCTGGGGAGGGAACAACTCGAAGGAGAACACTTTCGCTGTCATCTCAGTGCGCCTGAAAAAACGCCGGCGATCCGAGCCGGCGTCAAAGATTGCCCTCGAGCAACCGGGGATGCGGGCCGCGACGCGTCGCCGCGGCCCGCCTGCCAGGATCAGTAGCGATAGTGCTCCGGCTTGTACGGGCCTTCCTTTGCGACGCCGATGTAGCGGGCCTGCGGGTCGGTCAGTTCCGTCAGCTGCGCGCCGAGCTTCTTCAGCTGCAGGCGCGCGACCTTCTCGTCCAGGTGCTTGGGCAGCACGTAGACGCCGACGGGGTACTTGTCGGTGTTCGTGTAGAGCTCGATCTGCGCGATGGTCTGATTGGCGAACGAGGAGCTCATCACGTAGCTCGGATGCCCGGTCGCACAACCGAGATTCACCAGCCGACCCTCGGCCAGCAGGATGATGCGCTTACCGTCCGGGAAGACGATGTGGTCGACCTGCGGCTTGATGTTCTCCCATTGGTACTTCTTCACGCCCGCAACGTCGATCTCGTTGTCGAAGTGGCCGATGTTGCACACGATCGCCTGGTCCTTCATCTTCTTCATGTGATCGTGCGTGATCACGTGGAAGTTGCCGGTGGCGGTGACGAAGATGTCGGCCTTGTCCGCTGCATAGTCCATCGTCACGACGCGATAGCCCTCCATCGCCGCCTGCAGCGCGCAGATCGGATCGATTTCCGTCACCCACACCTGGGCCGAGAGCGCGCGCAGCGCCTGCGCCGAGCCCTTGCCCACGTCACCGTAGCCGCAGACGACCGCGATCTTGCCGGCCACCATCACGTCGGTCGCGCGCTTGATGCCGTCGACGAGCGATTCGCGGCAACCGTAGAGATTGTCGAACTTCGACTTGGTGACCGAGTCGTTGACGTTGATCGCGGGAAACGCGAGGCGCCCCTCCTTGGCCATCTGGTACAGGCGCTTGACGCCGGTGGTGGTCTCTTCGGTCACGCCCTTGATTTTGGACAGGCGCGTCGAGTACCACTTCGGGTCCTGGGCGAGCTTGGCCTTGATGGCGGCGAACAGGAATTCCTCCTCCTCGCTGCCCGGATGCGTGATCGCGGTGGGGTCCGACTCGGCCTTGGCGCCAAGGTGGAGCAGGAGCGTGGCGTCACCCCCGTCATCGAGGATCATGTTCGAGTACCCGCCATCGGGCCACTCGAAGATGCGATGGGTGAACGCCCAGTATTCCTCGAGCGATTCGCCCTTGTAGGCGAACACCGGGGTGCCCTGCGCGGCGATCGCGGCCGCGGCGTGGTCCTGGGTCGAGTAGATGTTGCACGAGGCCCAGCGCACGTCCGCGCCGAGCGCCTGCAACGTCTCGATCAGCACCGCGGTCTGAATAGTCATGTGCAGCGAGCCGGTGATCCGGGCCCCGCGCAGCGGTTGCTGGCTGGCGTACTCCTCGCGGATCGCCATCAGGCCGGGCATTTCGGTTTCCGCGATGCGGATTTCCTTGCGCCCCCATTCGGCGAGGGCGAGATCGGCCACGTGGAAATCGTTGGACGACTTGTCCTTCAATACTGCGCTCATGTTGCCTCCGTTCGTCAGCAGAACGGGCGCCGTTCAATCATTTCGCCGGCCCCCGAGCCTGGCGGCCCCGGCAAGCACGTTGCCTGCCCGGCCGTCGCAGCGCCCCTCGGGGTGGCGGTGAATGTCGATGCCCGGCCCCGCGCCGCGTGGGCGGCCGGTGGTCGGAAGACAGGAGGTGCACAAAAAAACAGCGCCCGCATCCCATCGATGCGAGCGCCGTTCGTTTCGCTGAGCCTGGCCGATCCGTCGGACCGGTCGCAGCGCTCCTCAGCAGCCTGCGATTATAGCTCCGCTGCGCGGGCTGGAGGAAGGGGCACGGCCTAGGCGTGCAGGCGGACGCCTGCGTCGCCGCGCAGCGCCTCGGCCTTGTCGGCGGCCTCCCAGGTGAACTCAGGCTCTTCCCGACCGAAGTGGCCGTAGGCCGCGGTTTTCTCGTAGATCGGCCGCAGCAGGTCGAGCATCTGCACGATGCCCTTGGGACGCAGATCGAAGTGGCGCTGCACCAGTTCGGCGATCTGCTCGTCAGGGATCCGGCCGGTGCCGAAAGTCGTCACCATGACGCTCGTGGGACGGGCGACGCCGATCGCGTACGACACCTGGATCTCGCAGCGGCTCGCCAGCCCCGCTGCGACGATGTTCTTCGCCACGTAGCGTCCGGCATACGCCGCCGAGCGGTCCACCTTCGACGGATCCTTGCCGGAGAACGCCCCGCCGCC
>CAYLTE010000271.1:0-5555 GCA_964386195.1 uncultured Burkholderiales bacterium
CTACACAACGCCAACAGGAGAGCGGTCGTGAACGACTCCCTGCAACGTTTTCTCTTCGAACATGCCCCGGTGCGCGGGGAACTGGTCCATCTCGACGCCACGTGGCGCGCAGTGCTCGAGCGCCACGACTACCCCGCGCCGCTGCGCGATGTGCTGGGAGAGCTGATGGCTGCCGCCGCGCTGCTGTCGGCGACACTCAAGTTCGAGGGCTCGCTCATTCTCCAGATCCAGGGCAGCGGGCCGGTGAAGCTGCTGGTGGTCGAGTGCACCAGCGACCAGACCATGCGCGCAACCGCCAAGTGGGACAAGGATGTCGACCTCCCCGACGGATTCCGCGAACTGGTCGGTTCCGGGCGCTTCGTGATCACCATCGCGCCCACCGATCTCGCACAGACCTACCAGGGCGTAGTCGACCTCACCGGCGAAGGGGTTTCGGCGGTGCTGGAACACTACATGGCGACCTCCGAACAGCTGGAGACGCGTCTGTGGCTGGCATCCGACGCCGAGCGGGCCACCGGCATGCTGCTGCAGCGCGTGCCCGACCGGGGCCGCGACGAGGAGGGCTGGAATCGCGCGGTCATCCTCGGCGAGACGGTGAAACGCGACGAACTTCTGGAACTGGATGCGCGCGAGGTCATCCGGCGCCTGTTCCACGAGGAGGACGTGCGCCTGTTCGAACCGCGCATCGTCAGTTTCCGCTGCTCGTGCTCGCGGGATAGGGTGGTGAACATGCTGCGCATGCTCGGCCGCGATGAGGTGCAGAGTATTCTCGAGGAGCGCGGCTCGGTGGAGGTGGGTTGCGACTTCTGCAATCGACAGTACAGATTCGATCCGGTGGACGCCGAGCAGATTTTTGCGGCCGACGTGGTGACGGCTCCGACCCCGACCCGGCACTGAGCGTGGCATGAGCGACAACGTCGACGACCGTACGCGTATCGACAAGTGGCTATGGGCGGGCGCGCCGGACTCGGCGTGCGAAGCAGGGGGCGGGAAGGCGCGCGAGGGCCGCCCGGAGGTCATGTTTGCATGAGCGACAACGTCGAAGACCGTACGCGTATCGACAAGTGGCTATGGGCGGGCGCGCCGGACTCGGCGTGCGAAGCAGGGGGCGGGAAGGCGCGCGAGGGCCGCCCGGAGGTCATGTTTGCATGAGCGACAACGTCGAAGACCGTACGCGTATCGACAAGTGGCTATGGGCGGCCCGCTTCTTCAAGACGCGGTCGCTGGCGGCGCAGGCAGTGGACGGCGGCAAGGTCCTGCTCAACGGCGAGCGAACCAAGCCGGCGAAGGCACTGCGCGTGGGGGACGAATTGCGCGTGCGCACGCCGGTCTATGAATACACGGTGCGCGTGGCGGGTCTGTCGGACAAGCGCGGTGCCGCACCGGTCGCAGCGCTGCTTTACACCGAAACGCCAGAGAGCGTGGCGGCCCGAGAGGCCGCGCGAACCAGCCGGCAGCCGCGCGACCCCGGCGCCTTCATCCGCGGGCGGCCGACCAAGCGTGACCGGCGGCAGCTCGAGCGATTCCGCGACGATTCGGAGCCGGGATGATGCGTCGCACAAGCTAGGTCTATAATTTTCGATTCCGCACTGCGCCACCAGCCCTGGAGGCGCCGACGGCAGACACGGAGGGCAGAATGAGCAACGCACGTGAAGTAGTGGTCTTGAGCGGTGTCCGGACGGCGATCGGCGATTTCGGCGGTGGGCTCAAGGATATTCCCCCGACTGACCTTGGCGCGCGGGTGGTGCGCGAGGCGGTGGCGCGTTCCCAGGTTCCGGCTGCCGAGATCGGCCACGTGGTGTTCGGCAACGTCCTGCACACCGAGCCCAAGGACATGTACCTGTCGCGCGTGGCGGCCATCGCCGGCGGCCTGAGTCAGGACACGCCCGCCCTCACCCTGAACCGCCTGTGCGGCAGCGGCCTGCAGGCGATCGTGTCCGCGGCCCAGACCATCCTGCTGGGCGACGCCGACAGCGCGGTGGCGGGCGGTGCAGAGTCCATGAGCCGGGGCGGCTACACCATGCCGGCTGCGCGTTGGGGCGCCCGGATGGGAGACGCCAAGGTGCTCGACATGATGGTGGGCGCCCTCACCGACCCCTTCGACAGCGTGCACATGGGCATCACGGCCGAGAACGTCGCCGCCAAGTGGGGCATCAGCCGCCAGATGCAGGACGAACTCGCGGTCGAGAGCAACCGCCGGGCGGTGAGCGCCATCGAGAAGGGCCACTTCAAGAGCCAGATCCTGCCGGTCGAGCTCAAGAGCAGGAAGGGCGCAGTGGTGGTCGACACCGACGAGCACCCCCGCGCCGACGCGAGCATGGAGAACATGGCCAAGCTGCGCGCGGTGTTCCAGCAGGACGGCTCCGTGACGGCAGGCAACGCCTCGAGCATCAACGACGGGGCAGCCGCCATGGTGCTGATGGAGCGCAAGGCGGCAGAGGCGAAGGGGCTCAAGCCGATGGCGCGCCTGGTCGGGTATGCACATGCCGGCGTCGATCCGAAGTACATGGGCATCGGACCGGTGCCGGCGGTGAAGAAGCTGCTGGACAAGACCGGACTGAAGGTCGGCGATCTCGACGTGATCGAGTCCAACGAGGCGTTCGCGGCGCAGGCCTGCGCCGTGGCCAAGGACCTGGCGTTCGACATGCGCAAGGTCAACCCCAACGGGGGCGCAATCGCGCTCGGCCACCCGATCGGCGCCACCGGGTGCATCCTCAGCGTGAAGGCGATCTACGAATTGCAGCGCATTGGCGGTCGCTACGCGCTGGTGACCATGTGCATCGGTGGTGGACAGGGCATCGCCGCGATCTACGAACGCATGTAATGTCTACAGGGGTGGGTGGCCGCTGCGGACGGCCACCTCTCGCTGCAACGCAAAAAGCGGTTGACATGAGGTTGGGAACGCCTACAATGGCGTTCGTTTTGCAGCGCAGCATTTCCCTCCCCCTCCTTTTCAGCCAGGAGAAGCCGCGATGATGTTTGCCGTACCGGAAGAATTCAGCGCCTACCAGAAGGCGCAACTCGACACCTTCCTCAAGTTCACCGATGCCGCCAGCCAGGCGTCCGAGGAATGGTTCGACCTGAACCTCAAGAGCGCCAAGGCCGCCGCAGCCGAAAGCCTCAAGCAGCTGCGCGCGCTGGCGGGTGCACGCGACGTGCAGGAATTCGCCTCGCTGCAGACCAATTTCTCCCAGGCCAATGCCGAAAAGGTGACCGGCTTCGCGCGTGCCGCCTACGCCTGGGCGTCGGAGACCCAGGCCGAGATGGGCAAGCTGTTCGACGGTCAGATCGCCGAAGTGAACAAGTCGCTGGCGGCTGCCATCGACAAGGCTGCCAAGACCGCCCCCACCGGCTCCGAGTACGCATTCGCCGCCGTCAGGCAGGCGATGAGTTCGGCCAACCAGGCCTACGATGCCATCACCAAGGCCAGCAAGCAGGTCGTGGAGATGACCGAGGCAACCGTGGCCAACACCACGGCCGGCATCGCTCCCGCCGCGAAGAAGAAAGCTGCCTGACCGGATTCCCAGCCGGCCACGCGAAAAGCCCCCGCAAGGGGGCTTTTTCTTTGGGTGCGCCGGCCAGATGCCGGACTGTGCTACAAGACACGCTGTAGCAATCCTGCGGAACCGACGGCATGCAGCCCCATCCCACCGAACTTCCGGCGTGGCAGTCGCTGCGCGAGCACCAGGCGGCGGTCGCGCCGCTGCATCTGCGCGATCTGTTCCAGTCGGATACCCGACGTTTCGACCGATTCTGCGCCGAGGGGGCGGGGCTGTTTCTCGATTTCTCCAAGCACCGCATCGTCGACGACACGCTGAGTCTGCTGAGCGCGCTGGCGGATCAGGCGGATCTAGCCGGACGTCGAGATGCGATGTTCTCCGGCGCGCCGATCAATCTGACTGAGGGCCGGGCAGTGCTGCACACGGCGCTGCGCAACCGCGGCAATGCCCCGGTGCTGGTCGACGGCGTGGACGTCATGCCCGGCATCCGGGGCGTGCTGGCGCGCATGCGCGCCTACTCCGAGGGTGTGCGATCGGGCAGCATCGCCGGGCACACGGGACAGCCGATCCGCGACGTCGTCAATCTCGGCATCGGCGGATCCGACCTCGGGCCGCTCATGGCATGCGAGGCGATGGAGCCCTACGCCCGGCCGGACCTGCGCGTGCACTTCGTTTCCAACGTGGACGGGGCGCACCTGGGGCGCGTGCTCAAGCGGCTCGATCCCGCGACGACGCTGTTCATCGTCGCGTCGAAGACCTTCACCACCCAGGAGACGCTCGCCAACGCACGCTCGGCGCGCACCTGGCTGGTAGCCGGAATGGGCAGCGACGCTGCGGTCGCCAGTCATTTCGTGGCACTTTCGACCAACCTCCAGGGTACCGCAGCGTTCGGCATCCCCGACGAGCGCGTATTCGAGTTCTGGGATTGGGTGGGTGGGCGCTATTCGCTGTGGTCCGCCATCGGGCTGTCGATCGCCCTGTATGTGGGCATGGACAATTTCGACGCCCTGCTCGATGGCGCCCACGCGATGGACGAGCACTTTCGCAGCGAGCCGTGGCCGCGCAATCTGCCCGCGATCATGGGTCTGCTCGGCATCTGGTACCGCGATTTCTGGGGCGCCGCCACACATGCGGTGCTGCCTTACGATCAGAGCCTGCACCGCTTCGCCGCGCACCTTCAACAGCTGGACATGGAGAGCAACGGGAAGCGCGTAGACCTGCAGGGACGTGCCGTCGCGTATCCGACCGGGCCGGTCATCTGGGGCGAGCCAGGGACTAATGGGCAACACGCGTTCTTCCAGCACCTCCACCAGAGCACCGACTGGACGCCGTGCGACTTTCTCCTGCCGCTGCGCACGCACTATGCAATGGGCGATCACCACCGCATGCTCATGGCGAACTGCTTCGCGCAGTCGCAGGCGCTGATGCAGGGGCGAAACCTGGAGGAGGCGCGGGTCGAACTGATCGCGCAGGGCAAGGACCCGGACGTTGCGCAGGCGCTGGCGCCGCACAAGGTCTTTCCCGGCAACCGGCCGAGCAGCACCCTGCTGTTCCCCCAGCTCACGCCGCATGCGCTGGGTGCGCTGATCGCGCTGTACGAACACAAGGTGTTCGTACAGGGCACGATCTGGAACGTCAATTCGTTCGATCAGTGGGGCGTGGAACTGGGCAAGGTGCTCGCGGGGCGCATCCTGCGGGACCTCGGACATGGCGCACCGGCCGCAGCGCACGACGCGTCCACGGCAGGTCTCATCCGGCGTGCGCTGGACGCGGGATCATAGACGCAGGAAGTTCTGCCGGTAGTAGCGCATCTCCTCGATCGACTCGTAGACGTCGGCGAGCGCCTCGTGCTTTCCCTGCTTGGTGAGGCCGGCGAGCAGGTCCGGCTTCCAGCGGCGCGCAAGCTCCTTGAGCGTGCTCACGTCGAGATTGCGGTAATGGAAGTAGGCTTCCAGCCGCGGCATGTAACGGGCGAGGAAGCGCCGGTCCTGGCAGATCGAGTTGCCGCACATGGGTGAGACGCCGGGGGGAACCAGGGCCTCGAGGAAGGCGAGC
>CAYLTE010000272.1:0-1807 GCA_964386195.1 uncultured Burkholderiales bacterium
ATGATGTTGACCGACAGTTGGTTGAGCCTGGACAGCAACGCATACAGCGTCGTCGTCTTGCCGCTGCCGGTCGGTCCTGTGACGATCACGATGCCCTCCGGGCGCGCGAGCATCCGCTCGATGCTGGTCAGCGACCCGGGTTGCAGCTTCGAGCGGTCGAGACCAATGGCCGTCTTCTCCCGGTCCAGCACGCGCAGGACGATGTTCTCCCCGTGCAGGGTCGGATGAGCGGAGACACGGAAGTCGATCTCCCTCGCGTTGAGGCTGAGCGAGAAGCGTCCGTCCTGCGGTGCGCGTGTCTCGGCGATATCCATGCCGCTCATGACCTTCAGGCGTACGGCGATTCCTTGCCAGTGATTCCTGTGCAGGCTACGCACTTGCTCGAGCACTCCATCGAGGCGGTAACGTATGCGCAGGAACGACGCCTCCGGCTCGAAGTGGATGTCCGACGCACCGCGGTTCACTGCGTCGGCGAGCAGGGCGGTGACGAGTCGGACCAGCGGCGGTTGGTAATCACCGGCGACAGGAAGCGTTTCCGGGTCGACTTCCCCGGTCTCGATCTCTCTCAGAATTGCCTCGACCGAAAGGCGATTGCCGTAGGTGCGTTCGATGCGATCCAGCAGCTGGGGTGTGCTGACCAGCACCATGTCGATGCGGACGTCGCGATCGACGCGCGCCTGCAACTGGTCGAGCGCCAGAACGTCCACGCTGTCTGCGACCGCCAGCGTCAGCGTCCGGCTGGCGCGGTCGAAGGCGATCGGAAGTGCCCGGTGGCGCAGAACCACCTCCTGGGGAAGCCACCGGATGGCCTCTACGTCGATCTCGATGCGATCCAGATCGACCGACTCGTGTCCGATTCGCTTGGCAAGGCAGTCGCGTACGACGCTCTCGGTGAGGAATCCCAGCCTGACCAGCAGGCGGCCGAGGGGAAGGGCGTGCTGGCGCTGTTCGGTCAACGCGATGCGGAGCTGATCCGCGCTGATCAGCCCCTGACGCACGAGGGATTCGCCCAAGCGCACCGGCGCGGACCCGCTCGCAGGCGCGCGGTCAGTCGGCACGCGCATCGCTCAGTGCGGCGATGCGTCGCGCGATGATCGCCGCATCGACCGACGCCGGGACATTGGCGCCGGTCGCACCCGCGGCGCGGCGATAATTGGCGAGGGCGGCGTCAGGCTCCCCCAGATGCTCGAGGCTGACGCCCAGGTTGAAGAGGTAGTCGGCCCGGTCGGGCTCGAGGTGATGCGCGGCTAGAAAGGCTTCGCGGGCAGCCGACCATTGGCCGTCGCGTCCTCGCAGATGCCCGAGAAGTGCGTACAGCGCCGCTGATGGTTGTTCGGACAGGAGGTCGCGCACTTCCGGTTCGAGCACGGCCTCTCCGGCGGCCGCGCGAAGGAGGAGCAGATTGGCGCGGGCAACCGGATGCTCCGGCTCACGCTCGAGCACCGCTCGATAGCGACGAGTGGCCTCGTCGGGCAACCCAAGCCGCGACAGCGCAGCGGCCTCGCCGAGCTGTGCTGCGATGTGATCCGGTTGTCGTGCGAGCACCTGCCGGTACAGCGCGAGTGCGGCGCGCGCTTGTCCGGTCGCAAGCGCATTCCAGGCACGTTGCAGACTGTCGTCATCGCGCGCGTCCGACCTGCGGACGACCTGCACCGCATCCTCGTCGGGCGTTGTCAGGAGCGCCAGGTCACCTTCAGGCGTGAATTCGTTCCGGCCGGCTGGGTGGTCAGCCGGAGGCATCGCGTCCTCGTGCACGGCCGATACCACTGGCGAAATCGTCTTCAATACCAGCCTGACCGGCTATCAA
>CAYLTE010000272.1:1817-5546 GCA_964386195.1 uncultured Burkholderiales bacterium
CGGCCGATACCACTGGCGAAGCCGCAGATGCCGGCTCGGGCGTGGACAAGCGCACGAGAAGGTGCTCGTCGTTCATGCCGGTGGCCGAGGTCGCCGCGGCGAGGGCGTCGTGCGAATCCTGACCCGGGACGGTGTGCGGTGCCGGTTGCGCTGGTGCAGTCACGGGCGGCACCACAGCCCTCGCGGTCGCCGCTCCTGCGGATGCGTCCGTCGCCGGATGCGGTCGCCATGTAGCCGGGAGAATGTCCGGATAGGCCAGGGCGGCAAAAACGCCGCCTGCAGCGAGGATGGCGGTGAGCAGGATTGCCGCGCGGCGCCAGGTCACGCGAAAGCTCTCGCGCGCCTCTTGCGGTCCCGGCACCCCGTGCTCGACCGTCGAGGGATCCGGTGCCGATCGCTGCGCTGCCGGACGAATGTTGCGTGCCTCGTCCGATGGCTCCAGCGCATGCTGCAGATCGAGATGTGGTTCCAGGGCGAGGGGCGCATGCGGGCCGCTCGCCGCGAACTCGGACGCTGCGAAGCGCGCACTCATTTCCCGTCCTCCGTGCCGGCGCGCGGGAGAAACCGTTCGAAGTGCCCGAGCTCAGCGGAGTGTATCGAGGGCGAGGCGACGACAGTCGGTCGCAGGAAGATCACCAGTTCCGTCTTGTCGAATGCCTCGTCCCGCAGGGCAAATGCATCTCCCACGCGCGACATCGACCCGAGGACAGGAACCTGATCGCGATCGCGTCGAACGCTGTCCTGGATCAGCCCGCCGAGCACGGCCGTCTGTCGGCTCTGCAGTCTGATGACCGACTCCATCTCACGTACCTGGATCTCCGGCACGCGGTTGGGAATGGGATTGGGCAGCGGTTCGCCGTGCGCATCCACTTTCAGAAGTGGATTCGGGTCGTCCACGAAGCGTGCGATGCGGCTGATCGTGGGCCGGGCAATGAGGTTGACCGTGCCGGCCGCATCGATCTGCGGGGTGAGGCTGAGGACAACGCCTACTGCGACGGTGTTCGGCGTGGTGGTCACGCTCTGCAGGGTTTGCGTCTGGTTCTGGGATACCGAGGAGGCGACGGTGAAATAGACGACGTTGTCCACCACCTTGAGAAGAGCGGTCTGGTTGTTCAGCGCCATGATCTTGGGACTGGAGAGCACCCGCGTCCGGCCGAAGCGTTCCAGGAGTCGAACGCTCGCCTGGATGTCGCCGTCGGCGGTTCCGTAGCCGAGGACGAATCGCGGCGCGCTGCCCAGCGCGCTGCCAAGCAGTTCCTGACTCAATTGCCAGCCCTGACCGCGTCGCCAGATCCGCTGCCAGTCGATCCCACCCTGGTACGACTGGGAAAGCTTGACCTCGACGATCGTGCATTCGATGAGCACCTGGCGTTCGGCGGCCTGCCTGACGCCCTCCAGGTAGCCCTGAACCAGCGCATGCTCACGGTGGGTGGCCATCACGGTGATCGTTCCCGCGACCTGATTGACCAGGATGTGCTCGTCCTGGACATCGTGCGCGGCCTCCGGCGCCGACCCGAAGGCGCTTCGATACAGATCCTTGGCAGCCTCGCCCGCGGCTGCGACTGCGCCTGCCTGCGCGATGCGCTCGCGGCGCGCGGCGATCAGGGATTCCGCTCTTGCCTGTCGCTCGTCCACGGATTCCCGCTGGGCCCGACTGGCAGAGAGGATGCGCTGCAGATTCTCGACGATCGCCTCCCAGAAATTGTTGCGGGAAGTGCTCGTCACCGAGGTCTGGGAACTGCCTCCTGCGCCGCCGGACCCGGCCGCGGTATTCACGGCGCCGGCGCTGATCTGGCCGCTGACGGAGATGGTCGAGCTGGTGTCGCGCGCAAGGTTGACGTAGTCGACCCGGTAGGTTCTCAGATGCGGGAGGTCGGGGGAAACGAACACGGTGCCCCCTGCGACGCGATAGCGCAGATTCACCTGCTCGGCGAGGCGGTCGAGGATCGCGGTGAGAGACTGGTCCACCGCATTCACGCTGACGATCCCTTGCAGCCCGGGGTGGATGTCGATGTTCTCGTCCGTCTCCTGGGACAGGGCGAGCAACAGTTCCTTCACCGGCAGTTCGCTGACCGTGACGCTGTAGCGTGCCGGCTGGCGATCGGGAGGTGCCACGAACGGCCGCGGAGGCAGTGTGGCTGGTATCTCGGACGGCAGCGCTGGCGGCGTATCGGGTTCGAG
Organism: uncultured Burkholderiales bacterium; assembly: GCA_964386195.1. GTDB lineage: Bacteria > Pseudomonadota > Gammaproteobacteria > Burkholderiales > SHXO01 > SHXO01. The sequence continues at coordinate 3,999 of CAYLTE010000272.1, forward strand.
GCCCAGGTGGCCGTCTGGAGCAGGAATCGTCCGCGGGGACGCACAAGCTCCGCAGACGAGCGCAGCGCCGCACAAAACGAGGATCCTCCGCACGCCCCTGCCCCCGGAGTCAGTGCGTGCCCGCCGGAACGGGACCGGGCAGGCGTGCGGGCGACGTGAGGCGCTGCCGCAACTGCGCCAGCACGCCGTGCGGACGCAGCCCGAGTTCGTCCAAGGCGCGTCGCACATGGCGCATCTCGATATCGCGGGTATCGTCGGCGAAGGCGCACATGAGGGCACGGTCAGCGACGAGGTTGATGCGAAGCGGCAGCCCGCCGGACGCATGTCCGATCTGCCGTGCGACAGCGGTCGGAAACAGACTCCCTGCCATGCTGCCTGCGCTGCGGACACGCAGCGCAAGGTAGTCGCTGGTTTCGTCCGGCGAGAGTGGCGAGAGCCGTGCGCTGAATGAGATCCGGCTGCGCAACTGCCTGAGTTCGTGTTGCGCGAGCAGAGCGTCGAGGGCCGGCGAACCGAGCAGAACGAGGCGGGCCGCCTTCTGCGTACCGGAGTCCAGGTTGGTCAACAGGCGGATCGCCTCCAGGGTCGAAGATGGCATGCACTCGGCATCGTCGACCAGGATGACGTGCTGCCGGCCCGCGTTCCTTCCCGCACGCAGGAGGGCCTGGACCTGCGCACTCGCGTCGCCACCAGCCGTTGGCACACCCAGCTCGCGCGCGATGGCCTGCATGGCCTGCGCCGGCGCGAGGCGCGAGGCAGGCAGAGTCACGCACGGCGTGCGGCCCGACAAGCGTGACTGGATGGCGCGGCAGAGCGTGGTACGGCCGCTTCCCCGATCGCCGGTGACCTGGAGGACACCGTCCTCGTGCTCGAGTGCATGCATGAGGCCCTCGAGCGTGGCGCCGCGCCGACCCCCCTCGAAGAATGGATCGGCCTGCGGGATGCTTCGAAACGGTGCGACGCGAAAGCCGAAATAGGTGCAGTACATGGCTACTCCGATGTGGCGGGCCGGTCGAACTGCTGGATCCGGCTGTAGAGGGTGGTCCGGCGCACGCCCAGCAGGCGGGCCGCCTGGGTGAGATTGTGGCCCGTGATGGCGAGGGCAGCTTCCACGAACGCACGCTCCCAGGCTGCCAGCATTCGATCGAGACTGATGGACCGGTGCTCCAGGAGATGCTCGCGCGCGGCCTCGCAGGAGAGCGAGAGCGGGCTGGACGCGTCCGGTGTGGGATGCGCCTCCTGGAACTCGCTCAGGAGCTGACCTGCGGATACGGTTTGTCCGCCGAAGCGTGCGTGGAGTCGGATCACGATGTTGCGCAGTTCGCGGACGTTGCCCGGAAAGGCGTGCGACTTCCACAGCGTTTCGGCCCGTGCGTCCAGGTGCATTGCCGGAGATCGCGACTCGCGTACGCAGCACTGGGAGAAATGGTGCAGCAGGTGCAGCCTGTCGTCGCCGCGCTCGCGCACAGGGGGAACGCGCAGGGAGAACACGCTGAGACGATGGTAGAGGTCGGCCCGGAAGCGACCCTTCCTCACCTCTGTGCGCAG
>CAYLTE010000273.1:0-5500 GCA_964386195.1 uncultured Burkholderiales bacterium
CGCGTGAACGACAGCCACATGCCGGTTCCGCACGCGATGGTGACGAGCGCCATCAGCACCAGCGTGATGATGTCCCACACCGGCCGCGCGCGCATGAAACCGAAATCCAGGCTGTGTAGCCCGCTTTCCCACCACCGATACCGCTTCGATGTCGCGTCGATCACCCGCGCATCGCCTGTCGTTGCGTTGAAGTAGATGTGCGTCGCGTCCGCATCGTCCAGCACAACCCGATAGACCGGAAACTCCACCGGCTGTTTATGTCCGTAGTAATAGTCGTCTTCTTCCGTCAGCACCGTGAACGCGCCGCTCGCCAGCACGCCGCCGCGTGATTGCAGGGCCGCCTGCAGTTCAGCCTGCGTGAACGGCGCACGACCGTTGGCGCCGAAGCGCAACTGTGATCCATCGCGCAACGTAGCCGTGACGTGCGGCGCGCCCATGAAAGGCGTGGAGCGGAGTGTGACCATCCTGCCGGCTTCTGGGTCGGCTGCGATGGCGGCGACCACAGGGCGGATGTCGGCCCACGTGACGCTGGAGGCGATCTCGTCGCGCCTGAAGCTTGGCTCGCTTTGCAGCAGGCCCCAGGGCGTCATCGTGAGCAGGCCGGAGAATGTCCACGTCAGCACTAGCACACCAGCAAACGTGCCAAACACGTGATGCCACATCCAGATCGGGCGGTTGCGATACGGCCACCACTTCCCGGACGCGCCGCGCAGCCGGATGAAGCCGATCACCATGCCGGTGATGACGAGGAAGCAGCCGATCGCCGAGGACCAGATCACCACCTCATTCCAGAGCTGCGGGTTTTCGCGCAGCACGGTTGGATAGAGCCAGTGCGGAATAGCGCCCAGCCAGTTCCAGAACCGCTCATGGCCGTTGGTGTCCTGCACGACTTCGCCGGTGGCGCCGTTCACGTAGACGGAGCTGTCGCCTGCATCGTTGAACGAGGCGTGCCACAGCGGCTGCCAGCGGCGGGCGCCCTGGACGGTCCACTGGTCGTTGTGGATGGTCGAGAGCGCGTCGATTTCGCCGGAGATATTGTTGCCGGCGGCGTACGATGTTGCCACGCGGCGGATTGCGTCCTCCGGCAGAGGCTCAAGCGCCGTCCCGGTTGCGATGTTGAAGACCGCCGGCGCGCCGCCGCTCACCGTGCGCAGGACGGGTGATCCGTCCAGCATTTCGATACGGACATTCGCCAGCACTTCATCGTCTGCCAGCGGCAGCTCGGCGCAGCAGCTTGCAAGATCGAGCGGTTCCAGCCCCGCCAGACGCTCCTGTTGCGTCGTCGCCGGGTAGGGCTGGTACATCATCACGAAGCCGGAGAGGCACCACAGCGTCATGAGTACGCCCAGCACGACGCCGACATAGCGGTGAACGACGATGAGCGTCTTCATGACCATGGAAGATACCTGTGCCGTCTCCGGTGGGGGAGGAAACCGGAGACGGCGCCCGTCCCCCTAGAACGCGTAGCTATAGGAGACGTGCAGGGTCTGCGGAACACCCCGGAAGCCGAACACGAAGGCCGGGGTCGTGTCGTTGCCGGCGGACGGGGCGGAGCGGCCGACGCTGGTGCGATACTCCTCGTCGAGCAGGTTTTCGACGCGCGCCGTCAGCTTGTGCTTCTGGTCAGCGTCAATGAATACGTGAGCCGCGAGGTCCAGCACGATATAGTCGCCGTAATCGACCACGCCGACGCCACCCGGCAGAGCCGAAGACTTGAGTTCGCCCGTCCACAGGGCAGACAGGCTGACGCCCCAGAAATCGCCGTCATAGGAACCGCTGGCCTTGGCGAGGCTGCGCGGCACACGCGGACGCTGCTGTCCGTTCGGATCCTTCGTTTCCGAGTCGGTGTAGCTGGCAACGGCGCTGAAGCCGTTGTTGAAGTCCGCCGTACCGGTGAGTTCAAAGCCACGCACCTCGACCGTGCCGGCCACGTTCGTGAAGAAGCCATTGCCGATGAAGAAGTTCGGATCGGTGAACTGCGGGAACAGGATCGCGCAATCCTGTGCCGGTGTGTAGGCCGGATCACCCACTTGCAGGCAGTCCTCGAACCCGATCAGGTTGTCGATGTCGCGCGCAAAGTACGTTGCCTGCCAGCTGAACGAAGGACCAGCATTGAACTGGCCGCCAAGTCCGATGTTGAAGTTCTGGCTTTCCTCAGGCTCGAGGTTCGGATTGCCGATCTCGAACGTCTCGATGGCGTAGAGGTTCTCGGCGGTCGGCAGGAGGAAGCTGGTGCCGATATTGCCCTGTGCGTAGAGCGTGTCCGAGAAGTCGTAACGCGCGCTTGCGTTCCACACCGTGGAGCTGGCTCCACCCGTCTCGGTATGACGAGCGCCGAGCGCCAGAGCTAGGTTCTCGACAAAATCGTCGGTGGAGCGCAGCTGGCCGAAGACTGCGTGCACATCTTCTTCCTGCTCGGCGATCAGCAGCACATCGTCCTTGCCGGAATACGTCTGGTAGTCATAGCCGATGAGATACTCGAACGGGCCGCCGGGGGTGAGCTTGGCGAGCGCGTTGATGCCCTTGTCCTCGAAGCCCCAGTAGGTCTTGTTGTCCGTGACATACTGTTCCTGGATGCCGGGGCCGGCGCCGCCGTTCGTGAGGCGGTTGCGGATGGTGCTGTAGGTCGAATCCCAGTCGTGCCAGTAGCCCTTCACCAGCACCTGCGCCCAATCGGTCGCGGTGATGTCGATGCCGATGCTGGCGATGTCCTCGTCGCGCTCGTTCTTGGAGTAGGCGACAAGGCGCGGGTTGGTGTTGTCGAGGCGCGCATCGGTGTGCTGATAGCGCGCATCGATCGCGATACGGTCGCCGAGTTCGAAGCGGTACTTTGCGCCGAAGTTGAGGACGTCCGAGCTGCGGTCGCGGTCCGTCGAGCTGGGCGCCCATGCGTCGTAGGTCTCGAAGCCGTCAGTCTTGTCCTGCGAGGCGAAGACGACGTAGTTGCCCGGTCCGAGCTTGCCGCGGACATAGCCGTCATAGTGGATGCTGTCGTTCGTATCGCCGCCGATGGTGACCATGCCGTTGAACTCGTCGGTGTAGCCGCGCGTCACCATGTTGATGACGCCTGCCGCCGACTGGGTTCCGTAGAACAGGCCCTGACCGCCCTTCAGCACCTCGATACGCTCGATCATCGAGGCGGGCAGGGTGTCGCTCATCGTGCCCGAATAGAGCCGGTTGTTGATGCGGACGCCGTCGACCAGCAGGAGCATGTCCTGGGTGCGCGATCCCTGCAGCGAGATGTCCATGTAGCTGAACGGCCCGCCGCGGGGGGACACGAACAGGCCGGGAACCTGCATCTGCAGGGCCTGCTGGGCGTCGGTGTAGATCTGGTTGCGGATCGTCTCGGAGTCGACGACTTCGAGTTCGGAGCCGTACTTGCCGAGTTCCTGCGGCAGGGTTTCCTCGATCGTCTGGCCGACAATGACCACGACATCCGCCGACGGGTCCGCGGAGGCAGACGGGCCCTGCGCAAGGGCTGCCGGCGCCGCGAGGCACAGGGCAAGCAGGCTGACGCTGGCCGCCATGGCAGGGCGGAAGAAGGTAGTCGACACTGGGTATCCTCCCGAAGCAGATCACAAGCGCCCGCCTCGTGACGGTGCGTTCCCCTTGCACGGAGATTTATAGGAAAACCGTTCTGCTTCAGTCAGTTATTTACCGTTACTCGCTGCGTTACAGCGGGTCGCAAGGGCAAAATGGGGACGTTACAAATGACGGCCAAGCCGCCTGGGATGCCGCGCCGCTCAATTCGGCCGGCGAGTCTCGTAGGGGCTGTCGAGCGCAAACAGGGGAATCGCCACCACGAGGCTGTCGCCGTCCCTGTCGTGGAGGGTGTAGGTGCCTTGCATCATTCCGGAAGGCGTCGCGAGCGGGCAGCCTGACGTGTACTCGAAACTGGCCCCCGGGCGCAGGACCGGCTGCTGACCCACCACGCCGTCACCCACCACTTCCTGGAGCCGTCCGTCGCCATCGGTGATCTTCCAGTGGCGGGTCATCAGCTGGAGCGTGCGCTCGCCATTATTCTCGATTTCGACGTGATAGGCCCACAGGAAGCGCTCGTCTTCCGGGGAGCTTTCCTCCTCGATGAAGACCGGGCGGACACGCACGGTAATGCCGTCAGTCTCAGCCTCGTAGGTGAAGGGGCTCGTCACGCTTTCCAGCCTCATCCCGAACAGACGGATCCGGGATAAAGACAAGGAGCGCGAACCTCAAGCGTTCGCGCTCCTTGCGTGTATGCAACGATCTGGGCTCAGGCGGCGGGCTTCTGCAGGAAGTCGCCCTCGATCTCGACGTGGACCTCGTCGCCCACGATGCTGGGCAGCAGGTAGTCGAGGCCGAAATCCGAACGCTTGAACGTGCCGGTGGCGGAGAAGCCGATGGCCGGAACCTTGCCGAACGGGTGGGAAGCCGACTCGCCCGCAAAGGTCACATCCAGCGTAACCGGCTTGGTGACGCCCTTCAGAGTGAGATCGCCGGTCACCTTCGCCGTGCGCTCGCCCGACGGCTCAACCGACGTCGAGACAAAGGTGATCGTGGGGTGCTGGCCTGCGTCGAGGAAGTTGGTCGAGTTGGCGAGGTCATCCTCCCAGCTCGTGAACTTCGTGCCCGGATGGTTCGCAACGTAGTCGCCCGGGTATCCAGCCAGGATGTCAGACGACTTGATGGTGGCGGTGACGCTCGAAGCCGAGATGTTCGCGGGATCGAAGTTGACCGTCGCGTCGAACGTCTTGAACTTCATTGAATAGAAGGCGAGGCCAAGGTGCTGCAGCTTGAACGACACGCTGGCGTGGTTGGGATCAGACACATACGCGCCGGCCGGCGAGGTGATGGTGATCGGCGTGGGCGCCGCTGCAGCTTCAGGCGCGGCGACCGGCGCCGCCTCGGTTGCAGGCGCAGGACCACAGGCGGCGAGCAGGATCAGCGCGAGGCTCGCGCCGGCGATAAGCTTCTTCATGATGCAGACGTCCCTTGAATGTCACGACGCAGCGACGCCCGGCACGGCCGCGCAATCCTGCGTTCGAGCGTGATATGGACGTATTTGTTGCGATTGCAAATAACTATATTGCAATCGCAACTAAACACACCGATCAGTCTGGCTGTGACTATCGGCCCGACAGCGCCTGTTCGACATCCTCTGCAATGTCTTCGGGGTCTTCGAGACCCACCGACAGGCGGACCCACGTATCATCAAGGCCGATGGCCGCGCGCTCCTCGTCGGTCAGCGTGCGGTGAGTTGTCGTCGCCGGATGGGTGATCAGCGACTTGGCGTCTCCAAGATTGTTGGAGATGTCGACGAGGTTCAGCTTGTTCAGCAGCCTGAAGGCCGCATCCCGCCCACCCTTGACCGAAAACGCGACCAGCGACCCTCCGCCTTCGGGCATCTGCGCCGCATGGATGTTGTGATGCGGATGGTCGCTGCGACCGGGATAGCGCACCGCCGCGATCTTCGTGTTGTTCGCCAGACGGTCCGCGATCTTCCGCGCATTGTCGCTCATCGCGC
>CAYLTE010000274.1:0-5497 GCA_964386195.1 uncultured Burkholderiales bacterium
CATCCTGCCCGTCGACCGCCTCCACCACCTTGTACCCGGCACTGCTGAGGGTGAAGGCCACCATCTGACGGATCGAGGCCGAGTCATCCACTGTAAGAACCGTCTTTGCCACGGTGTCCTCCGATCAAAACAAATCGATGTCGCCAGCGCCGACGCTGGACTGACTGACGGGGTTGCGCGCCGTCATGCTGCGAGCCTGCTCGAGCGCGGCCTGGAGTTCGACGCCGCCTTGCGCGGCGGACTGGCTGCCGAGAGAACTCACCAGCAACTCGACCGCATTGGTGCGCCGCTGGACGTGCTCGAGCAGCTGCGTCGTGATGTCCTGGAACTGGAGGCGACGCACCGAATCGTCCACGTCCTGGCTCAGGTTCTTGGCGATGCCGCCGATCTCGTCCACCAGTTCGGCGACGCCCGCGTTCACCGTGGCGATCTCCTGCATCGTGGCCTCGACCCGTGCCTTCGCCGCCAGCGCGAAGTTCATGTCGGTCGAAGCCATGCGGTTGATGTCGTCCTCGGTCTCGTGAATCGACGTCTCGACCCGCTGCATGTGCGTACGGATCTCGCTGCTGAACTGGCTGGTGCGACCGGACAGATCGCGCACCGCATCCGCAACCACCGCGAAACCGCGACCCGCTTCCCCGGCTCGCGCGGCCTCGATGGCGGCGTTGAGCGCCAACAGATTGGTCTGCTTCGCGATGCCCTCGATCTCGCCGAGGATCTTCTTCACGTCTCCGAGCTGCTGTTTCACGCCGTCGATCCTTTCCACGAGAACCATGCCGGTACGGCTGGAGTTGATGGTGCTGTCCACGAACGAGCGCAGTGTCTCCTCGGTGTCCTGGACAAAGCGCTCGAAGGTGATTTCCTTTCCGTCCTCCCCCACCTTGCCCGTCGCCGCACGGAACGCGAGGTCGCGCTGCCGGCTGGACTGATCGGCCATGCCCTGGAAGGACTGGATCAGACCGGAGATGGCATCGCCCAGGATCTGCCGTACACGGTCCACGTCGGCGCGCGCCATGCGCGCCTGTTCGATAAGTTGCTCGAGGCATGTGTCCACCCCTTGCGAAAGCGGGGGCAGCGGCACTTCGGGGGCCTCGGCGGGCACATCCGCATCCTGCTTCGTCGAGCGCGCTGCCCACCACACCAGTCCCGCCCAGGTGGCGGCGGTGACGAGCATCGCAAGGACAGCCGTGGCCTTTGCACCCGCGGGCGCGAGCAGGAGGAATCCGACCAGGACGAGAACGGTTGCGCCGACACCCATCGTCAGGGTCTGGCGGGAAAGTTCGGAGGCGCGCAAGCTCTTCTTCTCTCGAAGCTCGTGGTGAAGCCGACGTCGTGTCATGCCGACGTGACGGGCTCTTATCGACCTCGCGAAAGCCGAACTTTAGGTGGTGCGGGGAGCGTCAGGATCAGGCAGAACCTGACGTGAGGATGTCAGCGCCTGCGCGCCATGGACACGCCCGGTAGGTCGCGGATCAGGCGCAGCAACGGCGCCAGACGGGCCAGGCCGTCGACCTCCACCGAGAAGGTGTGCCTGCTCAGATGCGCACGCGTGACGGTGCGCGCGGCAAGCACACGCACGCGCTCCTTGCCCAGGACCTCCAGCAGCGCGTGCATGACGTTCGTGTCGGGCGCACTCTCCACTTCGATGTCCACCGGGAAGCGCCCACCGTCGGCGTCCGCGCTCCACTGCGCCTCGATCAGGCGCTCTGCCGGCAGCCGCGCCACGTTCGGACAGCTGCGCCGGTGGACGGAGACGCCCTTGCCGCGCGTGACGAAGCCTACGATGGGATCGGGCGGCACCGGCTTGCAGCAGCGCGCCAACCCGGTCAGGAGCTTGTCCACACCGACCACCAGGACGCTCTGCGTGTCCCCGCGCCGCGCGATCGCCGGGGGCAGGGCGAGCGGGACGTCGGGCAGGGTCGCCGCTTCCTCGGGTGGCGCCGCAACCGTCTGTACGGCGAGCGCGACGGCGCGCCCGCCCAGTTCGCCTCGTCCGACCGAGGCGAGCATGTCGTCGACTCTCGCGTGGCCGAGTTGCGCAGCGATCCGGTCCAGTGACAGCGCCGTGCAGCCCTCGCGCTGCAGGATCTTCTCCACCAGCTGCCTGCCCTGCGCGATCGCCGTCTCCAGGTTCTGGTTGTTGAACCATTGGCGCACCTTGTTGCGGGCACGCGAGCTGTGCAGGTAGCCGAGTTCGGAATTGAGCCAGTCGCGGCTCGGCCCGCCGCCGGTCGCAGCGACGATGTCCACGGTATCCCCGCTCTCGAGCGCGTGCGTGAGCGGTACCATCCGGCCGTTCACCCGGGCGCCCCGGCAGCGATGACCGAGCTCCGAGTGCACGTGATAGGCGAAATCCACCGGGGTCGACCCCGCCGGCAGGTCGATCACCCGGCCTTGCGGGGTGAGGACATATACGGTGTCCTCGAACAGGTCATTGCGGAAGTGCTCGGCGAGGTCGGTGACATTCGCGAGGCCGTCGCGCCATTCGAGGATCTGGCGCAACCAGGCGACGCGTTCGTCGAACTGCGCCTCGCCCTGCCGGGTGCCGCTGCGGCTGCCGCCTTGCTCCTTGTAGCGCCAATGAGAGGCCACACCGTACTCGCACTGGCGGTGCATCTCGTGCGTACGGATCTGGACCTCGAGCACCTTGCCATCGGGTCCCACCACGGCGGTATGCAGGGAGCGGTAGTTGTTCGGCTTCGGCTTGGCGATGTAGTCGTCGAACTCGCGCGGAAGCGGCGTCCAGATGCTGTGCACCAGCCCCAGCACGGCGTAGCAATCCTTGACGTCGTTCACCAGGACGCGCACGCCGCGGATGTCGAACAGTTCCGACAGGGACAGATCCTTGCGGGCCAGCTTCCGGTAGATGCTGTAGATGTGCTTGGGACGGCCCGTGACTTCCGCCTCGATGCGTGCCGCGGAGAGCTCCTGGCGCAGGCGCGCGATCACCTCCGCGATGAACCGTTCGCGCGCCTCGCGTTTCTCGTCCAGTTCACGCGCGATGGATCGATAGACCTCGGGGGCGGAACAGCGGAACGCCAGATCCTCCAGTTCCCACTTCAACTGCCAGACGCCGAGCCGGTTCGCGAGCGGTGCGAACACGTCGAACGTGTCGCGGGCAGCCGCTTCGCGTTTCGCCTGAGCACCCTGGGCCGCCAGGTAGCGCAGACGCCGCGTTTGGTCGGCCAGCGCGATGAGGACGACACGGATGTCCTGCACCATGGCGAGCAGCATCTTGCGCAGCGACTCGAGCTGGGCGGCACGCTCCTCCGGGCGGCTCGCGACCTCGACCTTGCGCCGCAGACCGCGCATCTGCGCCATGCGGCCCACGCCTTCGACCAGCCGGGCCACGTTAGCGCCCATCTCCGCATTCAGGCGCTCAGCCACGGCCGGCCCCAGATCCGAGGCGCCGGCAAGGACGGCGGCGGCCAGCGTGTCGGCGTCCATGCGCAGCCCGGCCAGGATCACGGCGACTTCGCTCCAGTGCGTGATCGCCGATTCGCCATCGACGTCGCTCTGCGGCGGATAGACCGCCTGGGCCAGCGACATTGCGCGCTGCAGGGTGGACAGTTCCATGTCCGGCGCCTGCTCGTGCAAGCGCGCCAGCCAGGCCTCCGGCGCGGCGGCCCCCTGAAGCGCTTCGCGGACCTGCGCGGTCATACGATCAGCGTCCCTGCCAATAGCGCGCGCGCATCCGGCGCCACGCGCGCACGGTTGCCCCCTCGCCGAGATCGACGCGCAGGGCGCCATCGCGATCCGAGCGGTAGACGCGCGCGCCTGCCTGCGCATAGCGCTGCAGCACCTGCGGGGCGGGGTGACCGAAACGGTTGCGATGACCCACGGTGAAGATCGCGATCGAAGGTTGCACCTGGCGAAGGAAGTCCGCAGCGGATGACGTCGCGCTGCCGTGATGCGGGACGAGCAGCACGTCTGCGCGAATCGAACCGGCGCCTCGGCGCATGAGGCGCCGTTCCGCTGCTGCCTCGATGTCGCCGGTCAGCAGCGCGGTCCGGCGCCCGGCGTGCACGCGCAAGACGCAACTGACGTCGTTATCCCGGCGAAGCCGATTATAGTCCGCCGCATCGGGATGCAGGAACTGGAACTGCACACCGTCCCACTCCCACTGCTGTCCACGCGTACAGGGTTCGCCGAGCCCTCGAGCGGAGGACAGGAGGCGCCCAACCGGTAGCACAGCCAGTACCGAACCTGCCCCGCCGGAGTGATCGCGATCGTCGTGGCTGACAACCAGCGCGTCCAGACGCTGCACGCCGATGGCGCGCAGATGCGGCACGACGACGCGCGCGCCGGCGTCCGCCTCGCCCCGGTAGGCGGGACCGGCGTCATACAACAGCGCGTGTGCCCGGGTGCGTACCAGCACGGCCTGGCCCTGTCCGACGTCGAGCACGTCCAGCCACGCCTCACCCTTCGGGGGTCGCTCGGCGGGAAGCATCAGCAGCGGCAAGACAGCGGACGCGCCCAGCCAGCGGGCCGGCATTCCACGCGGACCCAGCAGCAGGACGATACCGGCGACGCTCGAGGCAAGGGCCCAAGGAGGCACGGCGTGATGCGCAATCGTTGCCAGGGGCAACTCCGCCATCGCCTGGAGCAGCCACCAGGTCCAGTGGAGGGTCTGCGCCGCTGCGCCGAGCAGCAGGTCTCCAGGCAGCGCCAGCCCTGCCAGCGCGAGCGGCACTACGCCGAGGCTCACCAGTGGGATGGCCACGGCGTTCGCCAGTGGCGAGATCAGCGAAACCTGGTGGAACAGCGCCAGCAGGACGGGCATCAACCCCAGGGTGATCGCCCACTGGACGCGCCCCCACTGTGCGAGCCAGTTGCTTGGCCCTAGCCGCCCGACGCCCACGTAGAGGATGATCGCAACCGCGCTGAACGACAGCCAGAAGCCCGGCGACATGCACGACCACGGATCGCGAGCCACGACCGCCATCGCCGCCAGGGCGAGCACGTCGCGCCCGCGTACCGTCGTCCCGCGCCACAGCGCCACCGCTGCGACCGCCATCATCAGCACCGTGCGCTGTGCGGGCACGGCGAAGCCCGCGAGCAGCGCGTAGCCCATGCCCACGCCCAGACCGGCGGCAGTGGCGGCGCGCTGCGCCGGGACGCGCAGCGCCAGCGCCGGCAGAAGGCTCCACAGCCTCCGGGTCAACGCGAAGCCGATGCCGGCGAGCATGGTGATGTGCAGGCCGGAGATGCTCATCAGGTGATTTACGCCCGTAGCGGTGAACACCTCCCACTGGTCCCGGGCGATCGACTGCTGGTCACCGATGGTCAGGGCCGCGAGCACGCCTGCCTCCGGCAGGCCGTGCAGGGCCGCTTCGAGCCGTGCCCGCATCCTGGCGCGCACGCGTTCGATCGCGTACTTCGCACCGGGCACTTGCGCCTCGACCCGGCGCGCACGCGCTGGCCGCACGTAGCCGACCGCGCGGATGCCGCGCTCGAGATACCAGCGTTCCATGTCGGCGGACTGCGGATTGGCTGT
>CAYLTE010000275.1:0-5469 GCA_964386195.1 uncultured Burkholderiales bacterium
CGTGCGTCGTGAGCGCCGACGCCTACCCCTACGTCTGGCGCGTGCGGAAGTGGCTGCCCTGGCTGCACGGCAAGCGCTGCCGGATGGTGGCGCGCGGCACGATGAACGCAGGGCTGTTCGAGTTCGAGTGCGGTTTCCGGGTAGTGGCGAGCCGCAACAGCATCAGGAGGGCAGCGTGATCGCGCACATGGCGCCGAAGCGCCACGAACTGAAGACCGCGCCGGAGAACTTTCGGCACGTCATCGACGGGACGAAGACCGCCGAGTACCGCTGGGACGATCGCGGCTTCGGCGTGGGCGATGTGCTGTGGCTCCGGGAGTGGTCACAGGACGACGGCTACACCTGGCGCGAGGCGACTGCCGTCATCACACACATCACGCGGGGGCCGTGGGTGCCGGAGGGGTTCGCGATGCTATCGATGGGGCGCGTGACGGTGTGGTTCGCCGCGGAGGGCAGTGCGCCGTGAAGCGCCACCGCCTCCCGCGCGTCCCTGAGAAGGCCGAGCAGCAGCACATCGTGCAGTTGCTGCGCTCTCTCGGCTTCGCGGTCTACGTGCTCGGCACGGTGCGCCCGAAGGGCGACACGCCAGGCACGCGACAGACGCTCGGCATCCCTGATCTTTTCGCCTGGACCACCTCACGCGACGGCCGCCCGAGTCGTCCACTGTGGGTGGAGGTGAAGGCGCGCGGCGGGCGGTTGCGTCCAGAGCAGGCGGTGTTCAGGGAGCAGGCCCTCGCGGCCGGGACGGCGCACATCGTGGGCGGGCTCGACGCCGTCATCGCGTGGCTGGTGGCGGAGGGCTACATGCGGGCGCAGCAGGTGCCGCACTACCGTCTCCCGGCGGCGAACGCCGTGCGCGGCGGTGCGGCATGAGCGGGCCACGGCGGCGGCACTCGAGCGAGGTCGACATTGTGGACGTGGTGCCGTGTGCGTGGTGCGGTGAGCCCCGCCCACGCACGCTCAAGCAGCAGCGAGACGGCGTGAAGTGTCACCCGGGCGCATGTGCGATCCGCTGGATGAGCGCCCACGCACCGCGCTCCCTGCAGGCCGCACGGACGCGGAGCGGAGCGGAACTGGGTAAGCGGCGCGGGCGCGTGGTGCGTGACGAAGGCTGCCAGATCGCCGTCGAGGCGCTGATGGCGGACCTGAAGCGGGACGAAGAGTCGTTCTTTCTGCGGCCGGAGGAAGAGGCACGGCTACGGAAGGCCATCGCGCGCGGCTACAGCAAGGGCTACCAGAACGCCTGGAAAGCGGCCTGGCAGAAGTACCGGCGGCAGGCGCGGGCCGGGCAGCGCGGGAGGGCGGCGGCATGAGCCTCACGGTCAATCCAAGCGATTCAGCTGATGTCGTTATGCGGCGTTACGTGGCTGTGTATGGCGACGAGGCGTACGACCAACTAGGCGCAGACGAAACGGTCGAATCAGAGGAGCGCCCGTCGGGCTATCGGGCGCGTCTACTGGCCCGCGCACACGCACTGTTACACCGTGCTGAAGGACGCGACCAATGGGGCAATCTCCCTGAGCGCACGGCATGACCCACGAACCGCAATCGTCCTGGTGGGCGGCCCCGCAGGCGCAGCAGGACCGGGAGGCGTTCCGGCAGGCCCTCGCGCCACGCCTGCCGCATCAGGGCAACACGAAGTTCGGCCGGTTACTCGGTAGCGGCATCACGGCGGCGTGCGTCGAGGTGTCGCGGCCGGTCAGGCGGCAGGAGGAGGGGGAGTAGATGGCTGACCAGCGAGACGGTGGCATTAGCTGGACCGATGAGACATGGAACCCGATTCGCGGCTGCTCGCGCGTAAGCGAGGGCTGTCGGCACTGCTATGCCGAGACGGTGGCGCACCGGTTCAGTGGGCCGGGGAAGCCCTACGAGGGGCTGACGAACGCGCAGGGGCGGTGGAACGGCACGATCCGCGTAGTTGAGGCGCACCTGCGCGACCCGCTGCGCTGGCAGCGCCCGCGGCGCGTGTTCGTCAACAGCATGAGCGACCTGTTCCACGAGAACGTCAGCGACGAGACGATCGACCGCATCTTTGCGGTGATGGCGCTCGCGCCGCAGCACACGTTCCAGGTGCTGACGAAGCGGCCGGAACGGATGCGCGCGTACGTCGACAGCCGCGCCGAGATGCTTGTCTACAGAGACGCGGCCGAGTACCTCGCAACGCCAATCGCGGATGCTTTGCGGAGCGTGTCTCGGGCTGGCGGTCACGACTGGCCGCAGAACGCGCCGTTCGCGGTGCAGTCGTGGCCGCTGCCGAACGTCTGGCTCGGCGTGAGCGTCGAGGACCAGGCGACGGCCGACGCGCGCATCCCGCTGCTGCTGCAGACGCCGGCCGCGGTGCGGTTCATCTCAGCTGAGCCGCTGCTCGGGCCGGTGGACTTGGCCTATCCGTGCTTCAACGGTGCTGACAGCTTCGGGGTGTTGGAGGGTCTGCATTGGGTGATCGTCGGCGGCGAGAGCGGCGCCGGCGCGCGGCCGTTTGATGTGGAGTGGGCGCGCGCCCTGGTGCGGCAGTGCAAGGACGCCGGCGTGGCGTGCTTCGTCAAACAGCTCGGCGCGCGACCCTACGACTCGTTGCTGACATGGGAGGCACTTGGGCGTCGCGATGGGAAATGGGACGACCCATCCGAGTGGCCCGAACACCTGCGTGTGCAGGAGTTCCCAGGCCAGCACAGAGAGGCAGGTGCCGCATGACGCAGCCGGCGGGGACGAAGGCGGCGGAGGTGCCGCACACGGCGCGGACGCTGCTGCTGCTGGAGGCGCAGCTCAAGGAGGAGCGGGCCAGGGCGGACCGGGCAGAGGCGGCGCTACGTCGCGCCCGTCAGGCGACGACCACCGTCATGGTGCCGCGTGAGTATGACGAGGCGCTGCGCTGGCGGCGACAGTTCTTAGGGCTGGACGAGTACGAGGACGACGGCCCTGATCTGGAGATATCGCCGCTGGCCGCACAGCTCGTGTGCTTCCTCGTGGCTGATTGCATGACGCTACGCGAGGTGGACGCCGCCCTCTCGCCCGCGCCGGCCGAGGAAGCGGCCGATGAGTGCTCATGCGCCAATGGCGTGGTGTGCATTCGCTGCCCGGTACATAACCCCAGCGGGACGTGGGAGGACTGATGGACGCACAAGTGGTGTACGAGCAGCACGATGATTACGAACGCCATGCCGGTCCGTGGGGCTTCATGAAGGTCGGAGTTCGGTTCGCCGACCGCGTGATCTGGCTGGGTGTATGCGGGTCTGGCATGGGGCAGGCGGACTACGACAAGGCCGAGCGGCTTGCTCGCGAGATTGTCCGGCGATGGCAGGCCGCGCCGGCCGAGGAAGGAGCGCGGGAGGCATGAGCGGGACACATTGGTCAGTCACGGTCGAGCGGAACGGCGAAAACCTCGTCACCATCGAGACGAACTGTCTCAGTGGTAAGCCTGACTTTACCGAGGCGGAGGCGCAGGCCATTCGTGATGCATCAGAGACACTGCTGGCGTTCATTGGTAGGCCGCCACCAGTTGTGACGGTGGGGGCAGTCTTCCGCCGCGACGACGGGCGCATGGTGCGTGTCTCTGGCATGCCGGACGGAATGACGGTCTGCCGTGATGGCCGTGGCCGCGTAGCCGTCAGGGACACTACGACGAACCGGCTGTCGTACATACCCGAAGGCATGCTCAAGTCGATGTGGTGCGTGGAGCCGACCACATGACCCTCGCCCTCGACCCCGGCAACACGCGCAGTGCGCTGGTGTTCCATGTCGCGTGCGTTCCCCCGACGACCTCACACCATCACAAGCGCATCGTGAAGGTGCGCCAGTTCGCGCGGCTGGCCGACAAGCCTGAACTCGTCGCCGCGAAGGGCATGCTCGACAGCCTGCTCTACCCGCACCGGCCCGAGGCACCGCTGGCAGGCCCCGTGTCGCTGGAGGTGCGCTGGACGTGGCCGTGGCGAGCGACCGAGACGAAGAAGCGACGGGCACTCGGGCGCGTGCCGCACACCAGTAAGCCTGACCTTTCAAATGCGCTAAAAACGCTGGAAGACAGGCTCGTCGCGCTGCGGTTTGTCGAGGACGACCGCAGCATCGTGCGCGTGACGATGGACAAGTGGTGGGGCGACGACGCGGGCATCACGGTCAGCCTGGCGCCGTGGCAGGAGGGCCGACAGTAACGCCCCGCCTCGCGGGCGCGCGGCGGGCGGAGGAGGGGGAGACGATGTTGAATGACTTGACGCTGGCGGTCGTGCTTACCGGAGCCGTGCTGTTCATCTGGCACTGCCCCATATTCAAGCCGTACTTCGGATTCCGGAGGCCCAATGCCCCGCGCTGACAAGGCCGCGTTCATTCAGGGGATGTTGTCCGAACACCAACTGCGCCAGCAGCGGGAAGCCACGAAGCCTGTGCCTGATAGCAAGGAATGGTGGCGTGATGTCGCGCAGGGGCTAGGCGTCGAACTCACCGCCCTCCGCGCCACCATCGCCGAGCAGGCCGCGACGATTGCGCGGCTGGAGGGGGAGCGGGACGCGCTGCGGGCGCGGGTGAAGGAACTGGGGGGCATCCTGCCCGAGTTGCCGCCCTTCCCGCCCCATGAAGGCAAGGGCGAGCCTCTGCCTCGCTATGGCCTTCGCTGGAACGGACCCACGCAGCCACTCGCCGTGCCGATGGTTGATGGCTACTGGACGCCGTGGCACCTGGCAGACGCCGCCCTCAAGGAGCAGCCATGACACCTGCCGACCGTGACGCCGCCGTGGCGCTGGCGCAGCAGTACGTGGCCAGCAGCAATCCGGAATGGGGTGCCATCGACCGCTTACACTTCATCACGGAAGCGGGTGATATTGGCGCGTTGACTGGAGCGCAGTGCATGACTATCTGCCGCGCCCTCGCCGAGCGGCCGACGTGCGACTGGCAGCCGATGGCCACCGCGCCGAAGGATGGCAAGGACGTCGTGGTCTATCGCGGCTACGGACAGGGCGTCACCATGGCGTTCTGGGACGTGGCGCGCGGTGGTCTCTGGTCACAATGGCCGGGCCGTGAGCCCGTGGCCTTCACGCACTGGATGCGGCCTGCCCAACCCACCCCGCTCCCGTCCTGCTCCATCTGCCGCCGCGACGACTGCGGCGGCGACCATCCGTGTGTGAAACACCCATGAGCCGCGCGCGCACCTTCCCCGCCACCGTCGACCACGAGGGCGTCATTCAGTTCGCCGACGTCGCGATCCGCCGCGCCTTCCGTCGCCACGTCCTGGAACTCTCCGGGGAGGCCGTCGAGGTGACGGTCAAGAAGCGCCACCCGTCGCGCAGTGTGCAGCAGAATCGGTGGTATTGGGGCGTCGTCCTCGCGCACCTGGCCGACTACACCGGGTTCACCGCCGAGGAGGTCCACGAGTACCTGAAAGCGCGCTTCCTGCCGGAGGTGCTCGGCGAGGTGCCGGCGCGCAAGCGGCTCGAGATCGTGGACAAGCGCGATGGGGCGGTCGTCGACGCGCGGGAGATC
>CAYLTE010000276.1:0-5422 GCA_964386195.1 uncultured Burkholderiales bacterium
CGGTGCGCTTCGTGCTGGGCGGCTCCGGCCACATCGCCGGCATCGTCAACCCGCCTGCGGCCAACAAGTACGGCTACTGGCTCAACTCGGCCGCCAAGCTCCCGGAAACCGCCGACGCCTGGTTCGAGGGCAGCCAGCAGAACCCGGGCTCGTGGTGGACCGACTGGCAAGCCTGGCTCACCGCCCACGACGGCGAGCAGGTCGACGCCCGCGATCCGGCCAAGGGCAAGCTCAAGGCGCTTGAAGAAGCACCCGGCAGCTTCGTCAAGGCCCGCATCGACGCTGCGGCTGCGGCTTGATCGTTGTTGGGTAGAAGCGGGGAGGGGCGACCCTCCCCGTTTTTTCGTTTACGGGATGCTCAATGGACCGGACGGAGGGAGCGTGTCGGAAATTTTTACGCCCCAGAACGGGGAAGACTCGAACGACGAACGCCCTCGGCTGGTGCTCGACACCAATACGGTACTGGCGCTGTGGATGTTCCGCGATCCGAAGCTGGAGGCGCTGCGGGGGTGGATCGAGGCGGGGAAGTGTCGGCTGTTCAGCCGGGAAGATGCGCTGGAGGAGTTGCGGCGGGTGCTGGCGTATCGACAGTTCGGACTGGATGAGGCTACGCAGACAGCCCTTCAGGCTGATTACCGCAGGCGACTCGCGCCATGGTCACCGCCGCCACTCGGCGAGATGGAACAACGCATTTCCGCACTCCCCCCGTGCCGCGACCCAGATGATCAGAAGTTCTTCGATATCGCCCATACCCTCGGCACCACGAGTCTGCTGACGAGGGACAAGGCTCTGTTGCGGCTTACCCGTGACCGTCTTGTGCGCGAGCGCATCCGCATCCTTACGCCCGAACACTTTCAAGAAGCGCACCTGCCAGATTTAGGGCCCTGAGTGAGAATGACCGGCTGTCGGTTTTTTTTACATCAAACGGCAGACTTCACTCCTGAGCGGAATAATTCTCTATGTAAACATAGCCATAGATGTTTGGCACAAATCATGCTTATAAACGGTCAACACTCTCTAAGGGGGCCCCGATCATGAGCACACTTCGATTGACTCTTGCAGCCGCAATTGCCGCGACTGGTATTGTTGCTGGTCCTGCTTTGGCGGTACCGACCCTCCAGATTGGGGCACCAGCGGGAGCTGGTGACGTGGGCGTCTATGCGGATTACCAGCCCAGCACTACCAACCCAGCCGAGGACGATACGGCGGTCACCTCCGGTGGGACGCTTTTTGTAGCAGGCGTGTATAACCCGAACACGATTTTATTGGGCGGGAAATATCCTGGAGGTCAATTTGAGGACACAATCCGTCCCGCAGGCGACAACTGGACGGACATGATTGATGGGCTTGATGGCATCTTCAACCAGCAAGGAGCCGTTCTGGTCGTCTCGGTGCCTGACTCCACCCTCGCCACCGCTCTTGCCAGTTTGCGCGTGAATGGATTGAGTGCCTTCTACAGCAGCGCGACGGAAAGCTACTTAGGTGACAACCACGCTCCAGCGAAAGCGGACGTTTCCGACTTCCTCTTTTTCAACATCGGCAATTTCACCAATACTGCCGCCGTCGTACCTGATTTCGACAATGAGTCCGGAGCAGCTGACGGTGAGATCAAGACTCTAACCATCACCGGCTTTGGAAGCTTGGCGTGGGCGCATTTCGACGTAATGGCACTCGAAACCGACACGCAAGGACAAACTCGCGTAAGAACGAGCATCAGCACCAACCCCAACTCGCACGACGTGACCTGGAAGCCTGACGGCGGAACCCCCCCTCAAGAGATTCCTGAGCCTGGGCCGCTTAGCCTTCTTGGGCTCGGACTGATGGGCCTGTGGTTTGCACGCCGCAAGAGCAATTGCTGATCCTCGGCTCTTCCACAAAAAACGCCGCATGATGCGGCGTTTTTTTGCCCGCCCGTCACTGGGGCGGCTGGAAACACGATGCTGCCGGGCTGAGCCCGGGTTTCAGCGCGTCACGCGAATACTGTGGCTGCCGACATTACCCGCCGCATCGACCGCCTCAAGCGTGATCGTATGCGAACCCGCAGAGAGCTTCTTGGTGTTCAAGCGATAGGAAATGCTGGAGCCAACCGCCGTAGCGACCTGCTTGCCATCAATCGACAGACGCAGAAGGGTGACACCCACGTCGTCGGTCGCGGAACCGGATATGGCGACATTGCCGCTGATCACGCTGCCATCCCCGGGGCTGCTGATTGCCGCAACGGGCGCGACGACGTCGGGCGTAGTCTCCACAGCAGGCTCCTCGACAACCGGCTGATCGGCGACCGGCTCCTCCACGACGGCATTGGCAACGGTCACATTGACCGAGTGCGAAGCCGCATTGCCAGCTGCATCGTAGGCATAGGCCGTGAGCTTGGCCCCACCGTCGGGTACCTGTGCGCTGTCCCAGCTGAATCCGTAAGGCGCAGCCGTGTCCGTGCCCACCTTCACGCCATTCACGAGCAGTTCGACACGGCTCACGCCGGCGTCGTCCGACGCGGACACATCCACGACCACCAGGCCGGATACGTTCGTACCGCCGGCGGGCGAGGTGATGGCTGTGCTAGGCGCCGTGCTGTCGACCTTCACGGTCTCCACGCTGGCCGCCACCGCGGCAGCGGCGTCCACGCGACCATTGCCGAAATACTTGTCGAAGCCGGCGGTCCCCAGGTCAAGCGCGCTGGAATAGAGCGCCTTCTCGAGGTCGGCGGGCGAAAGCGCCGGATTGGCAGACATCATCAAGGCAACGACGCCGGCCGTGATCGGGCTGGAGAAGGACGTACCTGATACGGAACCGTAGCCGCCGCCATTGACCGTCGAATAGATGCTCGTTCCCGGTGCAGCCACATCGACGAAGCTGCCATAGCTCGACCAACTCGCCTTGTTGTCGTTGCTGTCGGTCGCCGACACCGTGATCATGGTGTCGCTGGGCGCGATCGTTTCTTCAACGCCGTAGTTGCCGGCGGAGGTCACGACCAGGCCGCCCTTGTTCTTCATGTATTGCGCAGCGCTGCGGGCCGACGAACTGGTCTCCACGCCGTAGAAACTGATGTTCGCGACACGGGCGCCACGGTCCGCCGCCCAGGTGAGCGCACTGGCAATCGCGCTGTAGGACGCCCAGCCATCGGTGCCGGTGACACGCATCGGCATCACCTGCGCATCGCCCGCGACCGCGGCGACGCCGACACTGTTGTTTGTCAGCGCCGCGGCCGCACCGGCTACTTTCGTGCCATGGCCGTACACGTCAGCAGTGTCGGCGTTGTTATTGTAGGTGTTCCATCCCGGCACTAGCTTGGCGGCGAGATCGGGGTGATCGGGATCAACGCCTGAGTCGAGGATGGCGATGACGACGTTGCTGCCGGAGCTCGTCTGCCATGCAGTGGGCGTACCGATCTTCGGCAGGTGCCAGCCTTTCGAGTAATACGGGTCGTTGGTCGTGCTCGGCTTCACCAGCATGTCGCGCTCGGCGAACTTCAGGTGCTTGTTGTGCTTGAGCAGGGCTTCCACGGCCTTCTCGGAGGCCTGCGGCGGCAGCTGGATGATGCGGACGTTGATGCCTTCGATCTTGCCGATCTGCTTGCCGCCCTGCTTCTTGATGATCTTGTCGAACTCGGCCTCGGGAAGACCGGCGCGCGGTTGCACGAGGAGGCGGCCGGGCACCCACTGGGCCTCGTCGGCGGCAACAGCCTGGGCGGGAAGGAATGCAGCGCCGAGGGCGACGACGAGGGCGGCAAGGACGGGCTTGCGAAGGGAGGCGGTCGTGTTCATCTGTGACTCCATGCGTTCAGCGGTTTTCGGCCTTGGGGGCACGAGCCTCGAGATCGCGTGGAGACACAGCAGCGCTGGGCCCTGACAGGGCAGCGTCACATTCCTGGCAATCCCGCTGTCATGAGGCGCTAGCCTTGTAGACCGGTGATTTTGCGTCCCCGCCTTTCGACGGGTTTGCCTTTTTCAGGCCGCGGCGGCAATTCATTACCGGCGCGGATGGTACTTGTTCAGTGCAGCAAATTTGGCGGTTGTTAATGGCTGTTACGTTTCCATATCCGCTTGCAAGGGTCAACGGCCCAAGCCCGGAAACCTTTAGGGGGTTCGTGATCTTTTTCTCGCTCCTACAGCGATTTACGCTCAAACGACGGCATGGCGCGGCTTCCCGCCAACGGGGCAAAACAAGGGCATCAGCCGGAAGCCTTGGCGAGCGCTCGCCGCAGCGCGCACAGCCAGCGCAGCCCTGTCGCCGCGCGGCTGCCGTACCACGACACCATCTCGCCATCGACCAGCAGCGCCGGACGCGCGGCGAGGCGCTCGACCTCGTCCACATGGGACGCGCGGAAGCGGTAGGGTTCGGTCGACAGCAGCACGCGCTCGACGCTTTCGATCCACGGCGCATCCCAGTCGAAGGCGGGATAGCGCGCCGCGCCGGTCTCGCCGCCTTCCACCGCGGGCAGGGTGTGCCAGCCGACCGCCTCGAGCGTGGCGGCGATGTAGGTGTCGCGGGCGATGGTCATCCAGGGCTCGCGCCAGATGAGGTAGAGCACGCGCTCGTCGGGCAGCGTCTTGCGCAGCGTGGCGGCCTCAGCGAGGGCGGCGCACAGGTCGTCGGCCAGCCGGGCGGCGGCGTCCTCGGCGCCGAAGATGCCGCCGAGCAGCGCGAACAGGCCGAGGTTGTCCTGCGGCGCGTTGGGATGGGTGACGACGATGTGCGGCACGAAGGCGGCGAGTTCATCCACCGTCTCGCGCCGGTTCTCGTCCATGTTGACCAGCACGTGGGTGGGCGCGAGCTCGCGCACCCGCTCGAGCTTCACGTCCTTGGTGCCGCCGACCTTGGGCACTGCGCGCAGGGCTTCGCGCGGATGTACGCAAAAACCGGTGCGCCCGACCACGCGCTCACCCAGGCCGAGGTCGAAGAGGAGTTCGGTGAGGGACGGCACCAGTGAGACGATGCGCGCCTCATTGCCTGCGCGCCGGTGCCGCTGTCCTGCGGCATCGACCAGCGGGTCGGCTGCACCCTGCGGTTCGTGCGATTCCATATGCTTGAGGTCGGTGAGGAAGCTTGCGATTGTAGCGCGCCCCTGCACCGCACTCGCGGCTCGCCTGCCCCACCCAGCACAAGCACGCAATGGCGCGCCCTCGGGGAAATCCCGGGTGCCGCCAAGCCGAATTTTGTGCAAAGCTCTGCCACTGGTTTGAACGAGGTCCGCGCAGGGATGGTCATCGCCCCCTTCGCGCTGCAACGCGCACTGCGCGAGCATTCACGCCACCCTCACTCGTGTCGATTCACTCACAGGAGAACTCCATGAAGAAACTGACCGCTCTGGCCGCTGCATTCGCGCTCGTCGGCACCCTGGGCGCTGCGCCCGCGCAGGCCCAGCAGAAGTTCGTCACCATCGGCACCGGCGGCGTGACCGGCGTCTACTACGCGGCCGGCG
>CAYLTE010000277.1:0-5402 GCA_964386195.1 uncultured Burkholderiales bacterium
GCGACATGCCGCTTCCGCTTCAGGTGAAGCTGCTGCGCGTGCTGCAGGAGAAGGAAGTGCGGCCGATCGGCTCTACCCAGGCGATCAAGGTGGACGTGCGCATCATCTCGGCCACGCATCGAAATCTCGAGGAGGCAATCAAACAGGGCGCCTTCCGCGAGGATCTGTACTATCGCCTGCACGTCGTCGCCCTTGCGCTGCCTGCACTGTCCCAGCGACGCGAGGACATCCCTGTCCTGGCCGCGCACTTCCTCAAGTCGCTATCCGGCCGCTACGGGAAGACACTCAACGGGTTCGCCCAGGACGCGATCGAAGTCCTGGTCAAGCATTCGTGGCCGGGCAACGTCCGGGAGTTGTACAACGTGGTCGAGCAGGCGGTGGCGCTGTCCACCACGCCGATCATCAGTCCAGCGCAACTCGAAATGGCGATCCGCGGCGAGACCGGCAACCTGTCCTCGTTCGAATCCGCGCGATTCGACTTCGAGCGCGATTACCTGGCGAAGCTGCTCAAGATCACCAACGGTAACGTGACGCAGGCCGCCAGACTCGCCAAGCGCAATCGGACCGAGTTCTACAAGTTGCTGCAGCGCCATCATCTGAACCCGTCGATGTTCAAGCCCGGCATCGCCGCCTGAGAGGACGCCATGCCATCACCAGGCGACATTATCTGTCGCCTGGACTGCCGGCTCATGCAACGGCCATATCCGCCCGTCGTTGCAAAGTGACAACAGCGCGTTGACATTTTTCGCTAAGTGATTGAGTCTTCGGCCTACGCAGCCTGGCACACCGGTTGCAAGCCATCTCCTGCCCGCTGGCTATCGCGGGTCGATACAGAGGACGAATCACTTGCAGTCACGTGCTTCCTGGTTGTTCCCGCTGATGGTGTTGGCGGCCGCCGCCGCCATCGCGTTCGGTGCCCTGGGCATTCTCGCCATCACCGATCGCGCGCCCAGACTCACCTTCCCCTCCCATCCGCTGAACAAGGCGATGCCTTCGCAGCCGGTCGTCATGACGAGCGTAGACTCGAAACTCGAAGGGAACCCGGCGCCGGATGCGTCGGTGTCCGGCGGCGAGGCAAGTCAATAGACGGGGCACGTCTCTCTTTCGTGCGCGTCAGCACATGCCGCCCGGCTTCGGCCGGGCGGTTTTTTCGTCACCGGACATGCGCTCAGGGATGACGATCGACGGCGATGAGGATCGCGCAGGGGGCGTGTTCGAGCAGTGAGGCGCCGACCCATCCCTTCCACCAGCGTGCGGCGAACGACTGGCGTTGAGGATGGCGCACGACGATCAGTTCCGATCTCAAACGAGCAGCCATGTGGCAGATCTCCTCGATCGGTTCGCCAGCAGCCAGGATTCCTTCGGCATCGAAACCGCGCTCCTGGAGCCGCATGACACCCTCGTCGAGCAATGCCTGGGCGCGCACGCGATCCTCTTCCAAGACCTCGCCTGGCACATAGCCTTCCCCAAGGAACAGCCCCGTGGGCATAGGGAGGATGGCGAGGAGATGGACGTGCTGGTGAGGAATCCAGTCCAGCTCGGGCGTGGCCAGCAGTCGGGCCAGGCCGCTGTCGGTGCCGTCATAGGCCATCAGGATGTTCATAGACGTCTCCGTGCCTGCCCGATTGGCCGGTCCATTCTACGCCCCGAAATCATCGAGAAAAAATGGGAGCCCTAGGGCTCCCCATTCGACGGCGGACGGCGCGTGGCGCTCAGGCGCGCGTCGCGGCGCAGACCGGACCGTCCTGATCGACGACCTCCTTGCTCTCCTTGGTGCCGACGCTCGACAGATCCACGCCGTGCCTGACTGCGGTCATTTCGGCGAGGATCGACACGGCGATCTCGGGCGGAGTCTTGCTCCCGATGCGCAGGCCGACCGGGCCGTGCAGTCGGTCGAGTTCTTCGCCCGACAGATCGAACTCCTGCAGGCGCTCCTTGCGCTTGGCGGTATTGAGTCGCGAACCCAGTGCGCCGACATAAAATGCCGCGGACTTGAGCGCCTCGATGAGCGCGAGGTCATCCAGCTTGGGATCGTGCGTGACGGCGACCACCGCACTGTGCGAGTCGAGGTTCAGATCGGCGATGACGTCGTCGGGCATCCCGCGGGTGAACTCGCAGCCGGCCACCGTCCAGGTATCCGCATACTCGTCGCGCGGATCGCAAACCACGACGTTGTAGTCCAGCGCCAGTGCCATCTGTGCCAGATACTGCGAAATCTGGCCTGCACCGATCACCAGAAGACGCCAGCGCGGGCCGTGTACCGTCCTGAGCGTCGTGCCGTCGAACGCAGCGGGATCGTCCGTTCGAGCCGCCGCAGTCAGGCGTACCCGGCCGGTCGTCATGTCCAGTTCCCGAGCAATCAGTTCGCGCTTGCCGATCCGTTCGAGCAACTGGTGCAACCAGTTCGCCTCCAGGACCGGCTCGAGGACGATGCGAAGCTGCCCGCCGCATGGAAGGCCGAAGCGCGCAGCCTCCTCCTTGGTGATTCCGTATACCGTCAGCTCCGGCCGATCGCCGGCCAGGTCATGCTTGCGGATGCGATCGATCAGGTCGTCCTCCACACAACCACCCGATACCGAGCCCGCCACGAGTCCATCGTCGCGCACGGCGAGCATTGCGCCGGCGGGCCGGGGAGCCGACCCCCAGGTCTCCACCACCGTTGCCAGCACCACCATGTGCCCCTGAGCAAGCCACTGGGCGCTGCTCTTCAGTACCTGCAGATCGACGCTGTCCATCTCTCACCCGCCTGCTAACGAAACCACATTGATCCCGTCCAGTCACAATGACTGTCCGGGGCCGCAAGCGTTATTCCCGTCCGGAAATAGCCCTGCGGCGAAAAACCCCCACTTCCCTTGCAGGAAGCGGGGGCCGGTACAGCGATGACGACTTAAGCCGCCCGGATGTTCTCGGGCGTCAGCGGCAGCATGTGAGGACGCTTGCCGGTCGCGTTGGCGATCGCGTTGGTGATCGCAGCCTGGACCACGGCGGTGGCGGGTTCGCCGAGACCGCCCGGCGGCTGGTTGGCAGCCGGCTTGATCCAGTGGAACTCCAGCTTCTTCGGCGCTTCGTTCATCCGTGCAACGCGATACATGTCGAAGTTGGTTTGTTCGACCATGTTCTCGTTGACGGTGATCTCACCCCACATGCAGGCGGATTGACCGAAGTTGATGCAGGACTCCATCTGCGCGAGGGCCTGATCCGGATGGATCAGAGGACCGGCATCCGTCACCGACACGACGCGATCGACCACCACGTCGTAGTTGGGGGAGACCGTCACTTCCACGACCATCGCGATCACGGTGTTGTAGCCTTCCATCACCGCGACACCACGGCCCTTGCCCTTGGCGAGAGGCTTGCCCCAACCGGACTTGTCCTTGACCATTTCCAGCGCCGCCTTGATGCGGGGACCCACGGAAACGCCCGCGGACAGACCCGACCACGCGTGCTTGGACTCGGTCATGTCGACCATTGCAAGACGGTAGTCGAGCGGATCCTGTCCGGCCGCCGCTGCACACTCGTCGATGAAGCCCTCGAGCGCCACGGCATTGAGGTTGTGCGACACCGCACGCCAGTAGCCCGGCGTGACGCCCGTGTCGTGCATCTGATACGTGAACTTCAGATTGGGCACGGCATACGGGAAGTTGTCGATACCTTCCACCGCGAACGGATCGATCCCGTCCTTCACCACGCTGGGGAACAGACGCGCGGAAATGGAGGGGCTGGTGGAGTGGAAGCGCATGCCGACGATCTTGCCGGAGGCGTCCAAACCTGCCGCCATGGTGTACAGACCGGCCGGACGATACGAGTCGTGCGTCATGTCGTCTTCACGGCTCCACACCATCTTGACCGGGATGCCGCCTGCTGCCTTGGAAATCTCCGCGGCGTCGATGGCGTAATCCACTTCCACCCGACGGCCGAAACCGCCACCCAGGTAGGTGGTGGTGACCTGCACCTGCTCCGGCTTCAGACCCGTGGCGCCGGCGACGACGTGCGGGATCAGCTGCTGGAACTGGGTCGGGGTGATGATGATGGCCTTGTCCGCAGTCACGTGGGCCGTGGTGTTCATCGGCTCCATCGGGCTGTGCGACAGGAACGGCAGGGTGTAGGTCGAGGTGACCGTCTTCGCTGCCTGCGGCATTGCCTCGTCGACGTTGCCCGACTCGCGGAAGGTCGCACCCGGCTGCTTGGCAGCCTCCTGCAGGCCGGCCCAGATCTTCTGCATGTTCAGACCGGCGTTCGGGCCCTGGTCCCACTCCACGCGCAGCAGATCCTTGGCCTTCTTGGCTTGCCAGTAGGAATCGGCAACCACCGCCACGCCACGGCTGTACTGCACCACGGACTTCACGCCCGGCATGTTCTTCGCGCGCGAGTCGTCGTAGCTCTTGACCTTGCCGCCGATGTAGGGGCTCATGGCCACGGCGGCGTACATCATGCCCGGAACCTTGGTGTCGATGCCGAAGATCGGATCGCCCTTGACCTTCATGGGCGTGTCGATCCGCTTCTGCTTGACGTTGCCTACGACCTTGAAGGCGGAGACGGGCTTGAGCGGCACGTCCTTCGGCACTTCCATCTGCGCCGCCTTCGGTGCGGCCATGCCGTAGCTCATGCGCTTGCCGCCGGGGCCGATCAGACTGCCGTTCTCGGCCTTGACCTGCGAGGCGTCGACGCCCCACTCCGAGGCTGCGGCAGCGACCAGCATCATGCGTGCGCTGGCACCGGCCTTGCGCAGCTTCTCCCACGCATCGCGCACTGAGGTGGAGCCGCCGGTGAGCTGACCGCCCAGGAGCGAGTTGATGTAGACCTCGGCGGGAGGTGCGAACTCGACCTTGACCTTGCTGAAATCGACTTCGAGTTCTTCCGCGATCAGCATGGGCATCGAGGTGGCCACACCCTGGCCCATCTCCGAGCGCGCGACCATCAGGGTGACCTGGTTGTCGTTGCCGATCTTCACCCACGCGTTCGGCATGGCGAAGCTGCCGCCGCCGCCGTCTGCCTGCGCAACCTTGCCGGGCAGGTGGAAGCCGATGGCCAGACCGCCGGCAACCGCCGCGGAGGCCTTGACGAAGTCACGACGGGATTGGTTCTTGATCTCTTCCATGTCTCAATCCCTCCTGTTAGGCCTTCGCAGCTGCTTTGATCGCAGCGCGGATGCGGGGATAGGTGCCGCAACGGCAGATATTGCCCGACATGGCGGCGTCGATGTCCGCGTCCGAGGGGTTCCGGTTCGCCGCCAGCAGGGCGCTGGCAGACATCATCTGGCCGGGCTGGCAATAGCCGCACTGGGGCACGTCCAGTGCGATCCAAGCGCGTTGCACGGCATGATTCTTCAGGCCTTCAATCGTGGTGACCTTCTGGCCGGCCACGGAACCGATGGGCGTCTGACATGAGCGCACGGCCATGCC
>CAYLTE010000278.1:0-5394 GCA_964386195.1 uncultured Burkholderiales bacterium
TCGGCGATGCCCGGCCGCAGCACCTTCACCGCCGCCTGGGTGCCGTCCTTGAGCGTGGCGAAGTGCACCTGCGCGACGGAGGCGCTCGCCACCGGTACGGCGTCGAACTGTGCGAACACCTGGGCCAGCGGCCGCCCGTACGCACGCTCGAGCGTGGCGAACACGAGCTCCGAGTCGAAGGGCGGTACGCGGTCCTGCAGGCGCGCGAGTTCGTCGGCAATGTCGGCCGGCAGCAGGTCGCGGCGCGTGGACAGGACCTGGCCGAACTTGACGAAGATCGGCCCGAGACGCTCGAGCGCCCGTCGCAGCCGCACTGCGCGCGGTTCGCGAAGATCGCGCCAGAAGAGCATGCGGCCGACGAGGGTGCGCACGCCGCGCACGCGCTCGTGACCGAGCAGGAACTCGTCCAGGCCGTAGCGCAGCGCCACCTGGACGATCAGGAGCAGCCGCAGCAGGCGCATGGAGTTCAGTCTTTCCGGGACAGCCGGTCGATGCGCTTGGCGAGGCGCTCGACGTCGTCGCGCAGCGTGTCGACGGCGCGCGACCACGCCCGCATCTGCGTGGGCGAGGCCAGCAGCCTGCGCTCCTCGACCAGGTATTCGGCGGCGTTCTCCATCAGATCCCGGGCACTGCGCCGCTGCCACGCGGCGAAATCGCGTGCACCACCGACCAGGCGGTGCGCGGCCGCGTCGCCGAGCACCTTGCTGAGATCCTCCTCGACATCCCAGCGCAGCTCCGCTAACACGCTCTGCAACGCGGCCGCCAGCGCCGCATCCCCGCGCACCTCCACCTGGCTGCGCGCCGCCACGTCGCCGGCCAGCCATCGCGCGGCCGTGAACGGCGAGAGCGACACGCGGGCGTCCGGCTCGGCGCCATCGGAGGGCGAGATCGCGAGCGATCCGTCCGGGGCGACCTCGAGGTCGGCACCGAACGGAAACACCTCGATGCGCGCGCGCTGCCCGGCGAAGGGAACCAGCGTCTCGCGCAGCCAGGGCTGGCCGGCGAGGAGATGGCGCAGTGCACGCGCGAGAATGGAACCGGGAAGGTCGAACATCGCGCCGGGCTTCAGAGACGAAAACCGCGATGCAGCGCCACCACCCCCGCGGTGAGGTTCAGGTAGTCCACGCGCTCGAAGCCCGCCCCCTGCATCATCTCGCGCAGCGCCTCCTGACCCGGGTGCATGCGGATCGATTCCGCCAGGTAGCGGTAGCTGTCGGCATCGCCGGCGACCAGGCGGCCCAGGCGCGGCAGGACTCCGAACGAGTACGCGTCGTACAGGGGTCGAAGCGGCTGCCACACCTTGGAAAACTCGAGCACGAGGGCGCGGCCGCCGGGCCGCAGCACGCGGTGCATCTCGGCAAGGGCGCGTTGCTTGCGCGTGACGTTGCGCAGACCGAAGGCAATGGTCACGCAATCGAAGCGCCGATCGGGGAAGGGCAGCGACTCGGCGTCGCACTGGACCAGCGGGAGCGCGACGCCGGCGTCGAGGAGCCGGTCGCGCCCGTGACGCAGCATCTCCCGGTTGATGTCGGTGAGCACGACCTGCCCCGCGCTACCCACGCGCCGATGCAACAGCGTGCTGATGTCGCCGGTGCCACCGGCGAGGTCCAGCACCCGTTCACCGGCACGCAACCCGCAGCGCTCGATCAGGACGCGCTTCCACACCCGATGCAGGCCTGCCGACATGAGATCGTTCATCACGTCGTAGCGGCTGGCGACCGAGTCGAACACCTGCGCCACGCGGCTCGCCTTCTCCGACTCGGGCACCTGCCGGAAACCGAAATGCGTGGTCGGTTCGTCGGGCTTCACAGCGTCTTCCAGCGGGTGGTGGGCGCCGTGGCTGCAGCAGCCGGGCCCGCAGCATTCGATGGCGTCGACGGCGACCCCGGCCCTGCCGGCGTCCCCGCCTCGCGGCTTGCACCGGCCGCCTGCAAGCGTTGCAGGTAGCGGCTCCACAGCGCGTCCTGGTCGCGGCCAAGCTCGTACAGGTAGTCCCACGAGTACAGCCCGGTGTCGTGCCCGTCCGAGAACACGAGCTTGAGCGCGTAGGTACCCACCGGCTCGACCGCCGTCACCGCAACCTCGCGCTTGCCGACCTGCAGCACCTCCTGTCCAGGCCCGTGACCCCTCACCTCGGCAGAAGGGGAGTAGACGCGCAGGTATTCGCAGGGCAGGCGGAAGCTCCGGCCGTCCGAAAAGTCGATCTCCAGGGCGCGCGAGGCCTGGTGCAAGGTGATCCGGGTGGGTGTGGGCATGGCGTCTTCGCCGGGTAGACGGCCTGTGGATGATACCTTACGGTCCCCGACCGATGCCTTCCCGCGCAGGTGGCGCTCCGCCGTCATGTTGCTGTAACGTTGCGGTCATACGCTTGCGGCCACGTTACTGCGGAGAGCATGCATGGCAGCCACGGTGCTGGTGGTCGAGGACGAGCCGGCCATCCAGGAACTGATCGCGTACAACCTGAAGCAGGCCGGTCATCAGCCGTTGCGCGCGGACAATGCCGAGCACGCGCTTCGCCTGGTGCAGGAGGCGCTGCCCGACCTGGTCCTGCTCGACTGGATGCTGCCGGGCCTGACCGGCATCGAACTGGCCCGGCGGCTGCGTGCGGACCGTCGCACCAAGTCCATTCCGATCATCATGCTGACCGCGCGCGCCGACGAGCACGACAAGCTCACCGGGCTGGACACGGGCGCCGACGACTACATCACCAAGCCGTTTTCCCCGCGCGAACTGACCGCGCGGGTGAAGGCAGTGCTGCGCCGGCGTGCGCCGCAGATGACCGACGACGTGGTGCAGGTCGGCGAACTGCGCCTGGATCCGGCCACCCACCGCGTCAATGCAGGCGCCGATCAGGTGCAGCTCGGGCCCACCGAGTTCCGCCTGCTCCACTTCCTCATGACGCATCCCGAGCGCGTGCACTCGCGCACGCAACTGCTCGACCAGGTCTGGGGCGACCACGTTTTCGTGGAGGAACGCACGGTCGACGTGCACATCCGACGGCTGCGCAAGGCGCTCGAACCCAGCGGCCAGGACGCGCTGATTCAAACGGTACGCGGATCGGGTTATCGCCTGTCCGGCGCCTGAGCCAGAGGCCGCAACGTACACGGCCCGATTTGGGATAATCGCGGCGCTTCGTAAGGACGCCATCGGGCGCGCCGGGGAGAAACTCAGGTGTTGGGCAAGCTGTGGGGACGGCCGCTCGTCCCGGTGATCGCGGTCACCGTGGTCGCGGCGCTGCTGTGGCCGGTGATCGGCGCAGCCGAGGCGCTGGCCGTGTGGGCGCTGTGCCTGCTCGCACTCCTCTACCACCATCTGCGCAACCTCTCGCAACTGTACGACTGGCTGGAATCGCCCTCCCCACGCTCGCTGCCGGACGGTACCGGCGCCTGGGAGGAGATCTTCTCCGGCCTGTCGCGGCTGCTACGCCGGCAGACGCAGATCGAGAGCAGGCTCTCGGCCACCCTGGTGCGCTTCCAGCGGGCCGGCGCCGCGTTGCCCGAGGGCGTCATCGTGCTCGACGAGCACGACCGCATCGAGTGGTGCAATCCCCGGGCGGAGCACCTGTTCGGCTTGAACAGTCAGCGCGACCGCCATCAGCAGATCACCAATCTGATCCGCAATCCGCAATTCGTCGGCTATCTCGAACAGGGCAGCTTCACCGAGCCGCTCACCCTGCGCGTGACGCGTGCCGACAGCGAGGCGGTGCTGTCGATCCAGCTCGTGCCCTACGGCGGAAGCGACAAGCTGCTGCTCACGCGCGATGTCACCCACTGGGACAGACTGGAGACCACGCGCCGCGACTTCGTCGCCAACGTCTCGCACGAGTTGCGCACGCCACTGACGGTCGTGGGCGGCTTCCTGGAAACGCTTGCCGACATGCGTGAGCCGGACCCGGACATGACCCGGCGCTTCATCGGGCTGATGAGCGAGCAGACCATGCGCATGAACCGGCTGGTGGAGGATCTGCTCACGCTTTCGAAGCTCGAGAGCACGCAGACGCCGCTGCGAGAGGAGAACGTCAACATCCCGGAATTGGTCCTCGGTCTGCAGCGCGAGGCCGCGGCCCTGTCCAGCGGGCGTCACCGCATCGAGGTGCAGTTGGACAGCGCTGACGGCCTTCAGGGCAGCGCAGAGGAACTGCGCAGCGCGCTCGGCAACCTGGTCAGCAACGCGGTGCGCTACACCCCGGAAGGCGGCACCATCCACATCGGCTGGCACGTACGCGAGGACGAAGCGCCGATCTTCGAGGTGCGCGACAGCGGCATCGGCATCGAACCGCAGCACATTCCCCGCCTGACCGAGCGCTTCTACCGGGTGGATCGGAGCCGCTCACGCAGCACGGGCGGGACGGGGCTGGGACTGTCCATCGTCAAGCACGTGCTGTCTCGCCATCAGGCGCATCTCGAAATCCAGAGCGAACCTGGCAAGGGGAGCACCTTCCGCGCCGTGTTTCCCGCCGCCCGCCGGCAGCCTGCGCCCGAGCCGCGCGACGACGCGCAGCGGGCAAAGGCCGGCTAGCTCACCGCGTCTTCGAGGCGAACGCGCAGCGCCTCGGCCATGCGTCGGGCGAAGTCGGCGGGCAGGCGGCGCGGCGGCACGTCTCGCAGGCGCTCGCCCCAGATCGCGTTGGGAAAGTGCGCATCGTCCTCGAAGCGCGGGATCACGTGCCAGTGCAGGTGCGGCACGACGTTGCCGAAGCTCGCGAGGTTGATCTTGTCGGGTACGAGCACGTCGCGCAGCGCCTCCTCGACAGCGAGCACGGCTCGCATCGTGCGCGCGCGGGAGTCGGCATCGAGATCGCTCATCTCCTTCACGTGCGCGTGCGCGATCACGCGGCACAGCCCGGGATGGTCGGGCTGCGCCGCCCACACCACGCGGTTTCGTCCGTCCTGCCAGAGCACCTCGCCGCCCGGTTCGCGGCAAAGCGGGCAGTTTGCCTCTGCGCTCACAGCAGCACCCGCTCGATGCCGCCGCGATTGGCGGCATCCACGTACTCGCGCATCCAGTTCTCCCCCAGCATGTGCCTGGCCAGTTCCACCACGATGTAGTCTGCCGTGGTCCCGCTGTCGCCATCGTAGCGCGACAGGCCCTGCAGACAGGACGGACAGGAGGTCAGTACCTTGACCGGCCCCTGATGACCGCCGGCGCGGATGCGCGCGGCGCCCGCCTCCATCTCTTCCTGCTTGCGGAAACGCACCTGCGTCGAGATGTCGGGCCGCGTCGCGGCCAGGGTGCCGGATTCACCGCAGCAGCGGTCGTTGCGCTCCACGCTCTGCCCCATCAAGGTATTGACCACCTTGATCGGCTGGTGCGTCTTCATCGGCGTGTGGCAGGGGTCGTGGTACATGTAGCGCACGCCGTTCACGCCCTCCAGCTTGACGCCCTTCTCCATCA
>CAYLTE010000279.1:0-5371 GCA_964386195.1 uncultured Burkholderiales bacterium
GAGCACACCTTCGAGGGCATCGTCCCCAACCTGCAACGACGCTACCGCGAGACGGATTCGGGCGTCGTGCGCGAGGAACTGGGCAAGTATCTCAACACTTCACCCTGCCCCGAGTGCCACGGCACGCGGCTGCGGCGGGAGGCACGCCACGTTTACGTCGGCGAGCACACGATATTCGGCCTGAGCAGCCTGCCCTTGCGCGAGGCCCAGGCAGCGCTCGGCGATCTGCAACTGGGCGGCGCGCGCCTGGCGATCGCCGACAAGATCGTGCGCGAGATCCACAACCGTCTACGCTTCCTCAACGACGTGGGGCTGGGTTATCTGACCCTGGATCGCTCGGCGCAGTCGCTCTCCGGGGGAGAGTCGCAGCGGATCCGGCTCGCGAGCCAGATCGGCTCGGGTCTGACGGGGGTGATGTACGTGCTGGACGAACCGTCCATCGGACTGCACCAGCGCGACAACGACAGGCTGCTTGCCACGCTCGTGCGCCTGCGCGACCTCGGCAATTCCGTGATCGTGGTCGAGCACGATCAGGACGCCATGGAGGCGGCAGACTTCCTCGTCGACATGGGACCGGGTGCCGGAGAGCACGGTGGACGAATCGTCGCGTCCGGTACGCCGCGCGAAGTCGCCGCCAACAAGGGATCGCTCACCGGTCAGTTCCTGTCGGGCACCCGGTCCATTCCGGTCCCGGCA
Source organism: uncultured Burkholderiales bacterium (assembly GCA_964386195.1). Classification (GTDB taxonomy): domain Bacteria; phylum Pseudomonadota; class Gammaproteobacteria; order Burkholderiales; family SHXO01; genus SHXO01. The sequence goes on from CAYLTE010000279.1 coordinate 697, forward strand.
CGACGCAAGGCGCCGGCTGGGGACCAGTGGCTGTCGCTCACCGGGGCAAGCGGAAACAACCTGAAGGAAGTCGACCTGCGCCTTCCGGCCGGGCTCCTGACCTGCGTCACCGGCGTGTCCGGGTCCGGCAAGTCCACCCTGATCAACGACACGCTCTATCGCGCGCTCGCCCAGCGCCTGTACGGGAGCACTGCCGAGCCTGCCCCCTACGTCGAGATCGATGGGCTGGTCCTGTTCGACAAGGTCGTCAACGTCGACCAGAGCCCTATCGGACGCACGCCACGCTCGAATCCTGCGACTTATTCCGGCGTGTTCACGCCCATTCGGGACCTGTTCGCCGGCGTTCCGCTCGCGCGGGAGCGCGGATACGGGGCCGGCCGCTTCTCGTTCAACGTGAAAGGAGGCCGCTGCGAAGCTTGTCAGGGAGACGGTGTGCTGAAGGTGGAGATGCACTTCCTGCCCGACATCTACGTCCCCTGCGACGTGTGCCACGGACGGCGGTACAACCGCGAGACCCTGGAGATCCAGTACAAGGGGCGCAACATCCACGAAATCCTGGAGATGACCGTCGACCAGGCGCATCAGTTCTTCTCCGCGGTACCGGCGGTGGCGCGCAAGCTGCGGACCATGCTGGATGTCGGCCTGGGATACATCACGCTCGGACAGAGCGCGATTACGCTTTCCGGCGGAGAAGCACAGCGGGTCAAGCTGGCGCTGGAACTATCCAAGCGCGACACTGGGCGAACGCTGTACATTCTGGACGAGCCCACCACCGGGCTGCACTTCCAGGACATCGCGCTGCTGTTGTCGGTACTGCAGCAGCTGCGCGACCATGGCAATACGATCATCGTGATCGAGCACAACCTCGACGTGATCAAGACGGCGGACTGGGTCATCGACCTCGGCCCCGATGGCGGCGACCGGGGCGGCAGCATCGTGGCTCAGGGCACCCCCGAGTCGGTCGCCGCGGACCCGGTCAGCGTCACGGGCCGATACCTGGCCGAGGTCCTGCGCCGGCAGGACGCGCGCGCTGCCGCAGCCTGAGCGGGCCGGCGCGCCTCGCCTAAAGAGCCCGGGGCCACGTCCGATTAAGGACGTGTGCTGGATCGGCCCAACTCGGGCATGCCAGCAGTTGCCATCGAACCAATCAGAACGCATGCCTCTCGCCACGATGTTCCTCCCGGCGGTCCGGAACTCATCGAATTCCCGGTCGAGTCCGCTGTGGGAGCCGGACGCGCCCTGTGCCGTGCGTACGCTGGTCGCCAGAGGAGGTATTCATGGGTGCCGGGGATAGGCTTGCGCAGCTGGACGCCAACGCACTCGACGTGATCCGCTCGATCAGCAACGGCTCGAACGACCTTCTCCAGCAGGTCGTGGGACTGTTCTTGGAGTCCACGCCGCCGCTGTTGCACGACATCGAGGCGGGGCTTTCCCGGGGTGAGCTGGACCGCGTTCGCGTGGCCGCGCACACCCTCAAGTCCAGCGCCGCCAACCTCGGCGCGGCAGTCCTGTCCGACATGGCGCGTCGGCTCGAGTTGGCGGCGCGCGCAGGTGCACTGGGGCCGGATCTCCCCTCGTTTCCCGAGTTGAAGGACGAGTTCGATGCAGCGTGTCGCGCGCTCGACGCGACGCTCAACGGTGTCTCCCGATGATCGCTGAGCACCGCACCCCCGTCGCCCTCATCATCGACGATGACGCGATGATGCGCCTGCTCATCCGCCAGACCCTGGAGCGCGCGGGGTTCGCCTGTCACGAGGCCGGGAACGGCCGCGAGGCACTCAAGCTGGTCGGCAGCTACTCGCCCGACATCGTGCTGCTGGACGTGGTCATGCCGGAGCTCGACGGCTACGAGACCTGCGAGCAGTTGCGCCGGATTCCGGATGCCTCGCACGTGCCGGTCATCATGCTCACCGGGCTCGACGACAACGATTCGATCGATCGCGCCTACCAGGCAGGCGCCACCGACTTCATCAGCAAACCGATCAACTGGGGGGTACTCGGATATCGTGTCCGCTACGTCATGCGCGCCTCCCATGCCCTGCGCGACGTCGCCAAGCATCAGAGCAGCCTGGAAACCGCTCAGCGCATCGCACGGCTTGGCGGCTGGGAATGGGGAATCACGCACAACGACCATTACTGGTCCGCCGAGACTTATCGCATCCTGGGTCTGGATCCCGCCCATGTGCATGCGAATCTGGACGCCTTTCTGGCCTGCGTGCATGACGATGAACGCGAGGAGACCCGCGAAGACATCATGGATCTGGTCCGCTCGGGCGAATTCCCCTCGCGCGTCATCCGGATCCGCCGACCGGACGGGGGGCTGCGCTACGTGCAGATCCAGGCAGTCGCCTCGCTGGACGCCACCGGAACCGTTGCACGGCTGAGCGGCACCATTCAGGACGTCACCGAACTGCACGAGGCCGAGCAGCGCATCCGCTATCTCGCCTACCACGACGGCACCACGGGACTCCCCAACCGCCAGTCCTTCATCGAAGGACTCGGCAAGGCGTTGAGCATCGCCAAGCGCCACCATCGCCAACTGGGAATCCTCGCGCTCGACCTGGATCAGTTCAAGCGCGTCAACGACACGCTCGGCCATGGAGTCGGCAACGAAGTGCTGATCTCGGCCGCACGGCGCCTCGTCGCCACCCTGCGCGAATGCGACGTCATCGCCGTGCCCGAACAGCGCGACGAAGGCCCCGAGGGGGTGGCGCGGCTGGACGGGGACGAGTTCAGCGTCCTCATCTCCGATCTCGATCACTATCACGACGCCGCGAAAGTGGCCCATCGGCTCCTCGACGAACTGCGCAAGCCGTTCAAGGCCGGTGGCCAGGAGGTGTTCCTCACGGCGAGCATCGGACTGGCCCTATACCCCCTCGACGGCGACGACACAGACAGCCTGATGCGCAATGCCGGCGCGGCGATGCACTTCGCCAAGGAACAGGGGCGCGACAACTACCAGTTCTACAGCCGTGCCATGAACGCCACGGCGCTGGAAAAGCTGTCGATGGAATCGCAGTTGCGCAAGGCGCTCGAACGCAACGAGTTCCTGCTGCACTTCCAGCCGAAGATCAACGCTGCGACGCGTCGCGTCGTTGGTGTCGAAGCGCTCATCCGCTGGCAGCACCCGGAACTGGGCATGGTGCCGCCCAGCCAGTTCATTCCGCTCGCAGAAGAGACCGGCCTCATCGTTCCCATCGGCGAGTGGGTGCTACGCTCGGCGTGCGAGCAGTCCCGCGCCTGGCAACGCGCGGGCTTGCCCAGCGTTCACGTCGCCGTGAACATCTCCAGTCCGCACTTCCGGCAAGGGCTGACGGACTCCGTCGCCAAGGCGTTGCAGGCAACTGCGCTCGATCCCGGCCTGCTCGAGGTGGAACTGACCGAGAGCATGCTGATGCAGAACGTGGAAACCACGCTCGCGACCCTGCACGAGCTCAAGGATATGGGCGTGCGGTTGGCGATCGACGACTTCGGGACAGGTTACTCCTCACTGTCCTACCTGAAGCGCTTCCCGCTCGACGCCCTGAAGATCGACCGCTCGTTCGTGAAGGATCTTCCGCGCGACCCGGAAGATGCAGCCATCACCAAGGCCATCATTGCGATGGCGCACAGCCTGCGACTGCAGGTGGTGGCGGAGGGTGTCGAGACTCAGGAGCAACTCGCCTTCCTCCAGCAGCACGGCTGCGACGTGCTGCAGGGCTATCTGTTCAGCCGGCCGGTAGGCGCCGAACGGCTCTGCGGCTTACTGGCCGAGACGTCGCCCCTGGAATTCGCACGGGCCTGAGCGTCGGACGCCGCAAATGAAAAGGGCCGACTGACGCCGGCCCTTCTGCTCAAGCCCTGGTGAGCGATGCTGCGACGGGCGGAGCGCGGTGCGGAAGGACCGCGCAGCGCCCCGACGGTTACTGCTGGCTCTCGGCAGCCTCGCCGGCCTCCGGCCTGTCCATCAACTCGACCAGAGCCATCGGTGCGTTGTCGCCGAGGCGGAAGCCGAACTTGAGAATACGCAGATAACCGCCGTTGCGCTTGGCAAAGCGGGGACCGAGTTCATCGAACAGCTTCGTCACCATCTCCCGATCGCGCAGGCGTGAGAACGCCAGGCGCCGATTCGACAGGCTTGGGCTCTTGCCGAGATTGATGATCGGTTCGGCGACGCGGCGCAGTTCCTTCGCCTTGGGCAGAGTGGTCTTGATCACCTCGTGCCGCAGCAGCGAGTTGGTCATGTTCCGCAGCATCGCCTGACGATGGCTGCTGGTGCGGTTCAGCTTACGAAGTCCGTGACGGTGGCGCATCTTCTTCCTCTTGCAGACTGTCGAGCCGCGGCTTCGCGCGCACGCGAAGCCGTCGACGTCATTTCTCCAGGGCTCGCTCCAGCCCGACGGGCGGCCAATTCTCCAGCTTCATACCGAGTGTAAGTCCGCGCGAGGCGAGGACTTCCTTGATCTCGTTGAGCGACTTGCGGCCCAGGTTCGGGGTCTTGAGCAGCTCGGTCTCGGTACGCTGGATCAGGTCGCCGATGTAATAGATGTTCTCGGCCTTCAGGCAGTTGGCCGAACGCACCGTCAGCTCCAGGTCGTCGACCGGGCGCAGCAGGATCGGATCGATCTGCGGGCCGCGGCCGATCGCGATCTCGATCGCCGGCTCGGCGCCGCCTTCCAGCGCCGCGAACACCGAG
>CAYLTE010000280.1:0-5266 GCA_964386195.1 uncultured Burkholderiales bacterium
TCTGTGCCGGGTGGCCCACGGCTAAGAAGATCGCCGACTTGGGGAGGGTGTGCGCCGTCATGTGCAGCAGGCCGCCGACGGCGGCCACCGGCCCTCCCATGCCGAAGGCGAAGGTGGCGATGCCCATGTGCTCGATCGACGAGTATGCGAACAGCCGCTTCACGTCCCGCTGTCGGTACAGGAAGAACGCGGCGACCAGCACCGACACCAGGCCGAAGCCCATCATCAGGCGTCCGGGCAGGTCGCTGCCGAGGGCAGCATCCGCCAGGACTTTGTTGCGCACGACGGCATACAGGGCGACGTTGAGGAGCAGGCCGGACAGCACCGCCGAGATGGGCGTCGGACCCTCGGCGTGCGCATCCGGCAGCCAGTTGTGCAACGGCACCAGACCGACCTTCGTCCCGTAGCCGACGAGCAGGAACACGAAGGCGATTCCCAGCACGGTCGGCTCGAGCTGGTCCCTGACCTCGTGCAGGTGGGTCCACAGCAGCGCCGAGCCGCCCGCCCCCAGCACGCGCTCCGCGGCGAGGTAGAGCAGGATGGTGCCGAACAGCGCCTGCGCGATGCCCACGCCGCACAGGATGAAGTACTTCCAGGCGGCCTCGACGCTGGCCGGCGTGCGGTACAGACTCACCAGCAGCACCGTCGCCAGCGTCGCGGCCTCCATTGCCACCCACAGGATGCCGACGTTGTTGGAGAGCAGCGCCACGAACATGGTGAACATGAACATCTGGTACATGCCGTGATACAGACGCAACCGCCTGCCGGTGAGCCGGCCGCGCTCCTGCTCGACGCGCATGTACACGCGGCTGAACAGCGAGGTGGTGAAACCGACGAACGCGGTCAGTGCGACCAGGAAGACGTTGAATGCGTCGACGAAGAACATCTCCTGGAACAGCACCAGCGATCCCTCGCCCATCACGCGCCCGGTCAACGCGACGGTGGCGAGAAAGGTGAGCAGGCTGATCGCCGAGTTCGCCTCCGCGGCCCAGGCGCGATCGCCGCTCAGGCCGAGCAGTGCGGCCCCGAATAGCGGCAGACACAGGATGAGCAGCAGTTCCATCATTCCCGGTCCTTGAGGTTCTCGAGATTGCGGGTGTCGAGGCTGTCGAAGGTCTCGCGGATCTGGAAGAAGAAGACGCCGAAGATGAACGTGCCGACCAGGACGTCGAGCGCGATGCCCAGTTCCACCACCATCGGCATTCCGTAGGTCGCGCTGGTCGCGGCGAAGAACAGTCCGTTCTCCATCGCCAGGAATCCCACCACCTGCGCCACCGCCTTGCGCCGGGTGATCATCATCAGGAAGGCGATGAGCACGCTTGCCATGGCGATGCCCAGCGTTCCGCGCGTGATGGTGCCGGCCAGCTCGGAGATCGGCAGGGCGACATTGAACGACAGGATCACCAGCACCACCGCGACGAGCATGATGAGCGGCAGGTTGCCCACCGACTCGGCGTCGCGTCGCAGGTCCAGCCGGTCGACCAGGCGGATCAGGATCATCGGCAGCACGACGACCTTGAGCACGAGGTTGAGGCCGACCGAGTACCACAGATGTCCCTGGGCCAGCGTCGCGGCCACCACCGCCGTGTTCACGGTGAGCACCGCACCCTGCAACGCGAACAGGTGGATCAGGCGCAGCAGGCGGCGCTGCGCCAGCATGGCGAAGGCAATCAGCAGCATCAGCGCGGCGAGCAGGTTGATCGCCTGGGCGACGAGGGGCGCGTTCACGTTTCCACCAGGAAGTGGACGAGCATCCCCAGCACGGCCAGCATGAAGGCGATGCCCAGGAACTCCGGTACCTTGAAGATGCGCATCTTGGCCGCCAGCGTCTCCAGCAGCGCGAGGCCGGCGCCCGCCAGCGCCAGCTTGGCCACGAGCGCCGCCAGCGCGGTCGGAAGGCCGCTCCAGTCCTGCGGATGGGCGATGCCCCACGGCATGAACAGCGCGATGCCGATGCCGATGTAGACCGTGAGTTTGAGCGCATGCGCCCAATCCATCAGGGCGAGGTGGCGTCCCGAGTACTCGAGGATCATCGCCTCGTGCACCATCGTCAGCTCGAGATGCGTGGACGGATTGTCCACCGGGATGCGTGCGTTCTCCGCCAGCAGCACCATGGCGAATGCGATCGCGGCGAACGCCATGCTGGGATACAGGTGCAGGGGACCGTTGGAGAACTGATCCACGATGGTGGTCAGCGCGGTCGACTGGCTGATGAGCGCGGGTGTGAAGAACACCATCAGCAGCGCCGGCTCGGCCAGGGCGGCGATGAGCATCTCGCGGCGCGAACCCAGCGAGCCGAAGGCGGTGCCCACGTCCATCGCCGCCAGCGCCATGAACACCCGGGCGAGCGCGAGCAGTCCCACCAGCGCGATCACGTCGGCCGCCAGCGCGAAGGGCAGGTCGGTCGCGATCAGCGGCACGATGACAGCCGCCAGCACCATGCAGGCGAACACCACGTAGGGGGCAACCCGGAACAGCCAGGATGCGTTGGTCGCCAGCACGATCTCTTTGCGCAGCAGCTTGAGCAGCACGCGGTAGGGCTGTGTCAGCGCGGGCGCCCGGCGATTCTGCAGCCATGCGCGGCACTGGTTCAGCCAGCCCAGCACGAGGGGCGCGATGGCCACCGCCACCGCGCCCTGGAGCGCCTGAAGGAGAACATGGGAGATGTTCACAGGATCAGCGCCAGCAGCACGAGCAGGGTTACGAAGCTGTACACGAGATAGACCGCGATGCGTCCGTGCTGCACGGCCCCCACGATCGAGGCGAGCCGCCCGACCCCACGGGCGACCGGCAGGTAGAGACGTTCCCACACCGGATCCTCGATGCGCGAGTAGTAGCGCGGCTGCAGATCGAAGGGACTCGGCGTGTGGCGTTCCAGTTGCAGGAATGCCTGGAAGATCTGCTTGATCGGTTGTCCGTACCCTTCCGCTGTGTCCTGCATGCGCGCGTCGAGCGGACCGAACCCGCAGTCCCATGCCGGCGCACGACGGCGCTCGGCGGCGAAGCGGCGGCGCAGCAGCGCCACCGTCGCGACGATGACGGCGACGATCACCAGCGCAAACACCAACGGGCCGTAGCTCGCGTGCTCGGGCGCAACCGCCGTGATGAAAGTCCAGTTCGACCTGGCCAGGCTCTCGCGCAGACCGGTGCCGACCATGCTCTGCAACAGCGGGTCGAGCGCCCGCAGAAACAGGACCGGCGCGAGCCCAATCGCGACGCACCACAAGGCGAGCCAGCCCATGGCGACGCGGCCCGGCGTGCCGGCGTCGTGCGCGTCGTGCAATCGCTCCTCGCGCGGCAGGCCGAGGAAGACGATGCCGAAGAACTTCACCATCACGTAGCCGGACAACGCCACCACCAGCGCGAGCAGCGCAGTGCCGATGGGAATGAACATGTTGAGATAGGAGTTGGGCAGCCCCGGACTGAGGAGGAAGGACTGGAACAGGAGCCACTCCGACACGAACCCGTTCAGCGGGGGCAGGCCCGCGATGGCCAGCGTACCGACCAGCGCCAGGGCGGCCACCCAGGGCATGCGGCGGACCAGACCGCCGAGCTTGCCGAGGCTGCGCTGTCGCGTCGCGTGCATCACCGCGCCGGTTGCCAGGAACAGCAGGGTCTTGAACAGCGCGTGGTTGAGGCAGTGCAGCAGGGTCGCAGCGAGTGCCAGCGCGGCGAGCAGCTGCATATCGTAGGCGTGGAACACGAGCGCGAGGCCGGCGCCGGTCAGGACGATGCCGATGTTCTCGATCGAGGAATAGGCGAGCAGCCGTTTCATGTCGGTCTGCACGGCGGCGAACACCGCGCCGTAGAACGCGGTGGCCAGGCCGAGCGCGAGCGCCACCACGCCCCACCACCACGCCTGCTCCTGCAGCAGATCGAAGCTCACGCGCAGGAATCCGTAGATCGCGGTCTTGAGCATCACGCCGCTCATCAGCGCCGAGACCGGGGAGGGCGCTGCCGGATGCGCCTCCGGAAGCCACACGTGCAGGGGCAGGAAGCCGGCCTTGGCACCGAATCCGATCAGCGCGAGCAGAAAGATCGTTGCGCTCCAGCCGGGCCCCGGATCCGCCGCGCGCATCGCCTCGAAGGTGTACTCCCACTGGCCCATCTGCAGCAGTCCGAAGGCCAGGAGGATGGCGATGGCGCCCAGGTGCGCAACCAGGAGATAGATGAATCCGGCGCGCCGGATCTCCGCGAAGCGGTGATCGGTGATCACCAGGAAGTACGAGGCGAGCGCCATCGTCTCCCACGCCACCATGAACAGGTAGGCATCGTCGGCGACGAGCACCATCGTCATCGCGGCCAGGAAGACGTGGTACTGCAGGCACACCAGCCGGATCTCGCCGCCGCCGCCACGCTGGAAGTACTCGGCGGAGAAAGCCGAGACCGCCGCGCCGGCCGCGCCCAGCAGCAGCAGGAAGAACGACGACAGCGGATCCAGCCGCACGTGGAACGGCAGGTCGGGAAGGCCCAGCGGCAGCACGCCCGCCTGCGGCCAGCCCCCCAGACCGGCGAGTCCGACCGCGGTCAGGACGAGTCCGCCCAGAGCGCTGAGCGAGAAGAACACCCGCGCGTGTACCGCGCGCTCGAGTGGCGCCGCCAATCCGGCCGCGCCGAGCGCGATCCAGTACATGACGACGGCGAGGGTGAGGTCGAGAAGGGGCACCTGAGGTCTTTGCGAGCGGCCCGCCCGCGCAGGCCCGCGCACCCGTGCCGTGCCAGAGCGATCCGGTCCGCCGCGCGGCCGTGTCCCCGGTTCTGAAGGGCGCCGCCAGATGATAGCGCAGCCTTGTACCCGCTGCGTCCCTCGTGGCGGCGCGGCGTGCGTCATTACACGCGCAGATACTCCTGGCGTGCGCCCATCCAGCGGCGCAGATGCAGCTGCGCCGCCTGGGGATGGTCGCGCAGCATGCGTGCAGCGGCATCGCGCGCGGCCTCGACCAGGTCTGCATCGGTTTCCAGATCCGCGAAGCGCAGCATGGGGACGCCGCTCTGGCGCGCACCCAGCAGTTCGCCAGGGCCGCGGATGCGCAGGTCGTGACGCGCGATCTCGAAGCCGTCGGTGTGCTCGTACATGATGCGCAACCGCTCGCGTGCGTTGTCCGACAGCGGATTCTGGAACAGCAGGATGCACACGCTCGCGGCAGCACCCCGTCCCACGCGCCCGCGCAGCTGGTGCATCTGCGACAGGCCCATGCGCTCGGCGTGCTCGATCACCATCAGGGACGCATTGGGAACGTCCACGCCGACCTCGATCACCGTCGTC
>CAYLTE010000281.1:0-5259 GCA_964386195.1 uncultured Burkholderiales bacterium
GCAAGCGGCGCCCGTTTCCGCTTGCCGCGAACCCATCGCATCTTTCCCCTGCCGCGCGTGTAGTTCGTGCGGAGGCTCTGTCCTTCCAGCCACGTGGCTTTCCCACCGGAAGGACTTCAATACGGCCACACCCAATCCGCGACCTCGGGCCGGTCCGTGCCGTGTTCCCGCGCGTAGGCGAGATTGAGAATGATCTCGTTCTTCATCCGCTCCTTGAGGTGCGCGGCCTTCACCTGCAGGCGCGGTACACGGTCGATGACGTCGATCACCAGATTGAAGCGGTCGACCTGATTGAGGATGGCCAGCTCCAGCGGCGTGTTGATGTTGCCCTTCTCCTTGTAGCCTCGCACGTGCAGGTTGTCGTGGTTGCGGAAGCGGTACGCGAGCTTGTGGATGAGCCAGGGATAACCGTGGAAGTTGAAGATGATCGGCTTGTCCACGGTGAACAGGCTGTCGTACTCGCGCTCGGTCGACCCGTGCGGGTGTTCGCTCGCCGGCTGCATCTTGAACAGGTCGACCACGTTGACGAAGCGCAGCTTCAGGTCGGGCAGGTGCTCGCGCAGGATCGCGGCGGCGGCGAGCGCCTCCTGGGTGGCGACGTCGCCGCACGAGGCCAGGACGACGTCGGGTTCCTCGCCCACGTCGGTGCTCGCCCGTCCCCAGATGCCGATGCCCTTCGCGCAGTGCACGACCGCCTCCTCGATGGTGGTGAACTGCAGGTGCTTCTGCTTGTCCGCGACGATCACGTTGATGCAGTCCTTCGAGCGCAGACAGCGGTCGGCCACGACGAGCAGGGTATTGGCGTCGGGCGGCAGGTAGACCCGGGTGACGCTCGGGCTCTTGTTGGTCACCAGGTCGATGAAGCCCGGATCCTGGTGCGAGAAGCCGTTGTGGTCCTGCCGCCACACGGTCGACGAGAGCAGGATGTTCTGCGAGGAGACCGACGCGCGCCACGGCACGTGGTTCTTGGCGATGTCGAGCCACTTCGCGTACTGGTTGAACATCGAGTCGATGACGTGGGCGAACGCCTCGTAGGTGTGGAACAGGCCGTGGCGCCCGGTGAGCAGGTAGCCCTCCAGCCAGCCCAGCAGCGTGTGCTCCGATAGCATCTCCATCACGCGGCCGTCGCGGCTGAGCTCGCCGCCGTCCGCATCCTCGGGCCAGAGCTCCGCCATCCAGGTCTTCTTGCTCGCGGCGTAGACGGCCTGCAGACGGTTCGATGCAGTCTCGTCCGGACCGAACAGGCGGAAGCTGGAAGGGTTGTCCCGCATCACGTCGCGCAGGAACTCGCCCAGCGGGCGGGTGTTCTCGTGCAGCACCCGGCCGGCTTCGGGAACGCTCACCGCGTAGTGCCGGAAGTCGGGCAGCTTGAGATCCTTGCGCAGCACACCGCCGTTGGCATGCGGATTCGCGCTCATGCGCCGCGGTCCGAGCGGGGCGAGGGCGCGCAGTTCCGGCTCCAGGCGCCCCTGCGCGTCGAACAGCTCTTCCGGGCGATAGCTGCGCAACCAGTCCTCCAGCAGCTTTAGGTGCGCCGGGTTGTCGCGCACGTCGGCGAAGGGCACCTGGTGCGAGCGCCACGTGCCTTCCACCTGGTGTCCGCCGATCTCCTTCGGCCCGGTCCAGCCCTTGGGCGCGCGCAGCACGATCATCGGCCAGCGCGGGCGTTCGAATCCGCTCACGGTGCGCGCGTTGCGCTGGATCGCGCGGATCTCGTCGATGGCCTGATCGAGGGTTGCGGCCATCGCCTGGTGCATCTGCACCGGGTCCGAGCCTTCGACGAAGTAGGGCTTGTAGCCGTAGCCTACGAACAGCGCTTCAAGCTCTTCGTGGCCGATTCGCGCGAGGATGGTCGGATTGGCGATCTTGTAGCCGTTGAGGCTCAGGATCGGCAGCACGGCACCGTCGCGCGACGGGTTGAGGAACTTGTTCGAGTGCCAGGCGGTGGCCAGCGCGCCGGTCTCCGCTTCTCCATCGCCCACCACGCAGGCGACGATGAGCGCCGGGTTGTCGAAGGCAGCGCCGAATGCGTGCGACAGGCTGTAGCCCAGTTCGCCGCCCTCGTGGATGGAACCCGGCGTCTCCGGCGTGACATGCGAGCCGATCTGGCCGGGAAACGAGAACTGCTTGAAGAACTTCTGCAGCCCATCCAGATCCTCGCTCTTGTCGGGGTAGATCTCGGAATAGGCGCCTTCCAGATAGGTCGGCCCCAGGACGCCGGGCGCGCCGTGGCCGGGTCCTGCGACGAACATCATGTCCAGGTCATAGCGCTTGATGACACGGTTCAGGTGAGCCCACGCAAAGGACAGGGCAGGGCTGGCGCCCCAGTGCCCGAGCAGCCGGTGCTTGACGTGCTGCGGGCGCAACGGCTCGTGCAGGAGTGGGTTGTCCTTCAGGTAGATCATGCCCACCGACAGGTAGTTGCAGGCACGCCACCAGGCGTCGATCAGCTGAAGTTCACCCTGCAAAAGGGGCTGCTGCTGCGGGGTCGGGCGGCCGGTCGGATCGTTCATCGGCATACCTCCTCGATGGCATCGGTCGTAGAAACGCCAGTCGCTGCACGTGGCGATCCGGATCAGAGGGTGCGTGCCGCTGCCGCCACCAGGTCCTCCGGGGGCGGCATCTCTTCGCGCGGGCAGCGCACCAGGCAGATCATCGCGCGCGCGTCGTCCAGCCGCAGCTCGTGCAAAACGATCTCGTGCGCGGGTTCGTCCTCCTCCCTGCTCACTTCGATCCCCAGCCGGTTGACACGCAGGGGCTGGTGCACGATCTGCAGGTGCTGCTCTGGGTTGCGCAGCACGGCGTCGATGCGCTGCGTATAGCGGTCGAGCGTGGCGATGCTCGACTTGACCTCGATGAAGACGTCCACCGTTTCCTCCAGCTCCTGCCGTACCGCCCGGATCTGCGCGTCGATCGTCGCCCTGTCCTGGACGATTCCCTCGAGCCCGTCCTTGGCCAGATCCAGAAAGCGCAGCCTCGTCTGCAGATAAGCCTTCTGCTGCTCCAGGTCCATCGCCCGCTCGTTGCTCTCGATGATGCCCTTGAGGGCGACCTGCGCCAGGCGCAGGAACAGCCGCTGTCCGATCTCGCGCCGGGCCGTTTCCAGCGTCGGCTGAGGCGCCAGCAGGCGATGCCCGGAGAAACTGACGCTGGTCTGGGCCACGTCCTGGCGCAGTGCGCCGCCCACGAGCTTGGGGGCGAACACCTGCTTCTTCTCCAGCTGCATGGCAAGCAGCGCGAAGGCTTCGGGCGCAGCGGGCATGTCCTCGAGCATGGCGCGCAGGTCGCGACTGCGTCCCACCACCACGCGCAGGTCGTCGGCGCTGGAGAAGAAGGCGTTGAGCTGAGGATCCTCCCGCCAACGCGCGCGGGCGAGGGTCAGCACCTCCTGCGGCAGTTCGTCCCGCAGTCCGCGCAGATAGGTGAGGGTGTGCCGGACGCCCCCGGCGAGCCGCTTCCGATATCCGGGGTCGAGGCGGATGCGCGGCTCGACACGGTCGACGATGGCCTCGACCGTCGCCGCGACCAGCTCGTCGTCCACGCTTGCCGCATCGGATCGCCCGCCGAACAGGTAGGCGAATACGTCGGCGATGCCCGTCATGACCGCAGCGGAATCCTGTGGATGCTCACTTCCAGGGCATGACCGGCACCCACGCGCGCAGTTCCCGCCCTTTGTAGAAGATGCCCTGGATGCGCTGGGCGACCGCTTCGGCCTGGGCCTGCGTCATGCGCGTCTCGACCACCGCCGAGGGCACGTCGCCCTCGCGGACCATGTGTACCGTGTCCACCACCATGATGCGCGACAGCGCCTCGCGCAAGCCGTCCTCGGTTGCGTCGTCCGGGAGGTTGCCGATCATGAGCCTGGCCATCGAGGGTCTCCTTGAGCATGGGTCGCCGATTGCGCCGGCCTCGCGTGTGGCCCGGCACTTCGGAGCAAGGATGCCATGCAATTAAGACGAACCCAAGTCATTCGACGTCGCAACGCCGCATCGACTCGGCAGTTCGCCGTCCGGAGATGAGAATCGCGTGCGGGCGCGGCGCTACGAGACGTCGCCGCACTGCGCAGCGCTGGGTATCCCAACGATGCGCTGGGCGCGCGCGGTGAACCAGAACGTGCTGCCGATGCCGGGGGTACTGCGCACGCCGACGTCCCCGCCGAGCAGCTGTGCAATCCGGCGCACGGTGATCAGGCCCAGACCCATTCCGCCAGCCTTGCGCGTGGTCGAGGCATCGCCCTGCGTGAAGGGAGTGAACAGGGTGGAGAGCGTTTCCCTGACGATGCCGACGCCGGTATCCTCGACCTCGAGGCGCAGCACCACTGATTCTGCCTCGTCCGACGCGCCCTCGGACGACCTGCCCTGGTCGCGCTCGACGCGCGCACGCAGGGTGATCCTCCCCCGCCCGGTGAACTTGACGGCATTGTCCGCGAGCAGCGCGAAGGCCCGCTCGGCCATGCGCACGTTGGCCGACAGCGGCGGCAATGCCGGGTCGACGTCGCAGAACACCTCGATCGGCTTGGCGCCGACATCCGCTTCCACGCGGGCGCGCAGCCGCTCGACGAAATCGGGCAGGTGCAGCACGTCGGCGACCGCGGGCCACTGCCCGGATTCCATTCGGGACAGCTCCAGCACCGACTGCACCATGCCCTCCAGCCGGCGGCAGGATGCGTCGAGCGTCCCCAGCCATTCGCGCTGCTTCGCGCTCAGCCCGCCTTCGCGCCGGATCAGTTCCGACATCCCGACGATGGCGTGCAGCGGGGTGCGGAATTCGTGGGACATGTTGGACAGAAAGGCCGACTTCGCCGCGTTCGCGGCCTCTGCCGCCTCGAGGGCGCGCATCAACTGCGCCTCGCGCTCCAACAGCACGCGCTGGCTCTGCACGCGCTCGCTGATGTCGCAGGCGATGCACAGGAAGCAGCGCTGGCCCTTCGCTTCGAGCACGCCGAAGTGCACTTCGACCGGAAACAGGCTGCCGTCGCGCCGGCGGTGCGTGCCGACGATCACCTTGCGCACGCCGGGCTGCATCGCGTTCCATTCCGCGCGCGCGGCGGGCAGGTCGAAGTCCTGTTCGATGTCGAACACGCTCAGGTTGAGCAGTTCGGCACGGGTGTAACCCACACTCTCGCACGCGCGCTGGTTCACCTCCATGAACCGGCCGTCGCCGTCGTGTACGAACAGCGCGTCGGGCAGCGCCTGCTCGATGAGCGAGCGGAACGGACTGCGCGGGTCGGTGTGCTGGGTGCCGAGCAGCGCCTCCCAG
>CAYLTE010000282.1:0-5223 GCA_964386195.1 uncultured Burkholderiales bacterium
TGTTGACCAGCGACGTGCCGAGCGCGGTGGTGAGATTGATGCGCTGGACTTCGCCGCCGGAGAGCGTGCGCGACTGGCGGTCGAGCGTGAGGTAGCCCAGCCCCACCTGCTCGAGATAGCCCAGCCGGACACGGATCTCCCCCAGCAGGAGATCGGTGGCCTCGTCCAGCGGCGCGGGCAGCTGCACGCGCGAGAAGAATGCGCGCGTGCGCTCGATCGGCAGCAGCATCAGGTCGTGGACGGTGAGCCCGGGGAGCGCGCGCAGACGCTCGTCGTTGCAGTCGAAGCCTCGTGGACGGAAGCGCTGTGCCGGGTCGAGCACCGCATCCGCATCCGCGCGCGCGCCCAGCCGCCACATGAGCGCCTCGGGCTTGAGCCGCGCGCCCTCGCAGGTCTGGCAAGGCGTGTAGGCGCGATAGCGCGACAGCAGCACGCGCACGTGCATCTTGTAGGCCTTCGACTCCAGCCACTCGAAGAAGCGGCGCACACCGTACCACTTGCCGGGCCAGGACTGGTTCCAGCTCTCCCAGCCGTCGTCGCCCTCCAGCACCCAGTGGCGTTGCGCATCGGTCAGCTGTGCGAACGGCACGTCCATCGGCACGCCCGCTTTCGGCGCGTGCTTGGCCATGTCGTCCTGGCACTCGCTGAAGCTCTTCGTCTGCCAGGGCTTGATCGCGCCGCCGCGCAGCGTCTTGCCGGTATCCGGGATCACCAGCCCGAAGTCGATGCCGATGACGCGTCCGAAGCCGCGGCAGGTCTCGCAGGCACCCACCGGCGAGTTGAACGAGAACAGGCTCGGCGTGGGCTCCTGGTAATGGATGTCGCAGTCAGCGCAGTGCAGGTCGGAGGAGAAGCGCCACGCCGGCGCGTCGCTCCCTTCCAGGTCGGGATGCACGCTCACTCGTCCTCTGCCGACCCGCAGCGCCGACTCCAGTGCCTCGATCGTGCGCGCGCGCTCCACGGAGCCCTGGCGGAAGCGATCCTGTACCACCTCGAGCACGTTGCCCTGGCGGGCGTGGATGCGCGTGTAGCCCTGCTGCTCGAGCAGCGCGCGCACCTCGTCCTCGCTGAAGCTGTCGGGTACTTCGACCGGAAAGGTGACGACGAGGCGTGGATCGCCAGCCGCCTGGGCGCGTATGGCCAGCTCGCGTTCGATCGTGTCGGGCGTGTCGCGGCGCACGGGCTGACCGCATCCGCGGCAGTACAGCTGCGCCGCGCGCGCGAACATCAGCTTGAGGTGGTCGTTGAGCTCCGTCATCGTGCCGACCGTGGAGCGCGACGTGCGCACCGGATTGGTCTGGTCGATGGCGATGGCCGGCGGGATGCCGTCGATGTGATCGACCGCCGGCTTGTCCATGCGGTCGAGGAATTGGCGCGCGTAAGGCGAGAAGGTCTCGACGTAGCGCCGCTGCCCCTCGGCGTAGAGCGTGTCGAAAACCAACGATGACTTCCCCGAGCCGGACACGCCGGTCACCACCACCAGCTCTCCGAGCGGAATGGCGAGGTCGAGGTTCTTGAGGTTGTTCTGGCGCGCGCCATGGACGTGGATGGCGTCGTACGCGGCGCGCGCGGGATTGAGGTCGCGGGGCTTCATGGGGGACCGGGCGTGGAGCCCCGCCGGAACGGCGGAGCCGGAACCGGCATTCTAGCGAGTCGGCGCCACCCCGCGGACGGCGACTCGCCTCCCCCTCGCCGGAGGCGAGTCGAGCGGGAGAAAACGCAATCAGCCCTTGTCGGGCGACTCGTTCATCAGCTGGTTGAGCTTGCGCAGGAGGAACACGCCGATGACGACACAGCCGAGGATCACCGCCAGGCTGAGCAGACCGTAGTCGGTGGTGAGCAGATCCGTGAGTGCCATGGCATTGCCTCCTTCTGGCTGTTCTTGGTGTAAACGTCGTGCGCACAGGTGCGACCATGCGCACCCCCCGATGCGACTACACTACACTTGCGCAGGTTGATCGGGTTGACCTGCGTCAAGCGTTCGTGCGCGCCGGTGTCGGGACAAGCATGCCGTTCCAGGCTCCCGGTATGACCGTTGCGTGCCTGTCCGGACCGTTGCGACGCTCACGGCACCGATTCCTTTGCCTGCGACACGGTTTCCGGTGCCCACGGCATCGACCCCACCGCCTCTCGAGACATGTTTCCAGCGGTTCCGCCTCTCACTCAGACCCTGATCATCGTCAACGTCACCGTGTTCCTCGCGCAGATGCTGCTGGGCGATTGGATCGTGTCGACATTCGCGTTGTGGCCTCTCCAGCTGGGCAGCGGGTACGAGGTACGTGGCTGGGGCAACTTCCAGCCGTGGCAGATCCTCACTTACGGCTTCCTGCACGGCGGCCTGGCGCACCTGCTGTTCAACATGTTCGCGCTGTACATGTTCGGCGGCGAGATCGAGCGCGTGTGGGGCGAGCGCCGCTACCTAACCTACTATCTCGTCTGCATCGTCGGCGCGGCGGTGGCGCAGCTCGTCGTGACCGGTGTGCAGTCGGGGCCGCCCTATCCGACGCTGGGCGCCTCGGGCGGCGTGTTCGGCTTGCTGCTCGCCTTCGGCATGATGTACCCGCGGCGCATGATCATGCTGATCTTCCCGCCGATCCCCATGCCGGCGTGGCTCTTCGTCACCCTCTACGGTGGCATCGAGCTGTATCTGGGCGTGACCGGCACGCAGCAGGGTGTTGCCCACTTCGCGCACCTGGGCGGAATGGTTGCCGGCTACTTCATGATCCAGACCTGGCGCGGCCGGGGGCCGTTCGGGCGCCGCAAGCGCTGAGCGGTAGGCGGGCCGGACAGCTGGCGGCTGTTCCTCAGCCGATCAGATCGAAGTCTCCACCCAGCACCTGGTCCAGCCGGCCGCTGCGCCATCCGGCCACGGCATCGCGCACGAGCGGCGAGGGCTGTTCGCGGTAGCGCCGTACGATGGTGGTTCCGGGCGCTGCGGTGGCCAGGCAGCGCGCGGCGAACTCCGCCTCGCTGTCGGCCGGCTGCCGCGGGTGCACGGGCTGCGCGACGATGCGCACGCGCGCGCTGAGGCGGTCGAATCCCCCCACCACGTCGGGCGTTTCCCAGACGTGCACGCCGGCCTCGCGGGCGAGGATGCCGTGCACGCCGAAGCCCGCCACCGCCGCCACGTGGCTCACGTCCTCGCTTGCCGAGCCCGTGCGAAGCAGCGCGAAGCGCACGCGCCGCTTGCGTGCCCACGCGCGATACATGTCGAGGAGGCGCTCGCTCCAGCGTTGCGCGCCCGCGAGATCGCGCGAGTCCTCCGCGACGGTGTCGATGCCCAGGTAGATCTCGGGTGCGAGATCCGCGTCGCGATCGGTCAGTGCCCGCTCGATGAGATAGAGCTGCTGCGAGAGATTCGAGAGCACCGACACCGGCGCGCCGCCGTGCGCCCCGCGCCCCTTCAGACGGCGCGCGAGCGAGTGTGCATTGGCCAGGCCGGCCTCGATGCTGTCGACGTTCTCCAGTTCCGCGAGCAACGCGTGGCGTCCGACGTCCTCCCAGAATCCGCTGCGCGCCATCGCCTGCAGCAGTTCCTGCTTGCGCGAGACCCACTCGGGCGCGCTCACGTGCGTATCCAGACGTGCCAGCGTACTTTCAAGGAATGTGCGTTCAGGCTCGCTCCCGCTCGCCGACAGCATGATTCGCGCACACGACAGGCCATCATGCGGTGCCGCCGACGGTGCGTCGGCGGGCGAGTCGGGATCGACGAACTCGACCTCGATGCGATCGGCCGCGCCGCGCACGAACAGGAACTGGTCGCCCTCCGGAAAGCGGTTCTCGACGATCGTCATCGCAATCGGCGCGAGCACGTGCTCGTCGATTGCCCGCCGCAGCGGGCGCGCGCCCATGTCGGGCGTGAAGCCGCGCTCGAGCAGGAACTCGATGGCCGACTCCTCCCACTCGACGGCCCAGTCGCGATTGCGGAAGCCGCGACGGTCGAGCACCGCGCGCAGTTCCTTGCGCAGGATGTCGCGCATCACGCTCTTCGACAGCGGGCGGAACACCACCACGCGGTCGATCCGGTTGACGAATTCCGGCCGGAAGGTCGCCGCGATGGCGCGCAGCACCTGGCTGCCGCCGAAGTCGCCGTCGCCGCGCACGAAGCCCAGGCTCGCGCTGCGGTGCTCGGTGGCGCCGAGATTGGAAGTGAGGATGACGATGCAGTGCCGGAAGTCGGCCAGGTTGCCCTGCGCGTCGGTCAGGCGGCCATCGTCGAACACCTGCAGGAACAGGTCCCAGACCCGCGGGTGGGCCTTCTCGAACTCGTCGAGCAGCAGCACCGAGAACGGCTGCTGGCGGATGCGCGCGACCACCGACTGCGTCTCGCCGTCCTCGCCGGCATCGCCGACGATGCGCGCGAGCGAATGCGGCTCCTGGAACTCGCTCATGTCCAGGCGGATCATGCGGTCCACCGATCCGAACAGGTGTTCCGCCAGCGTCTTCGCGACCTCGGTCTTACCCGTCCCGGTCGGACCCGCGAACAGGAACACGCCGATCGGGCGGCGGGGATCGGTCAGGCCGGCCTTGAGCATCGCGATGCGGTCGACCAGGCAGGACACCGCCTCTGGCTGGCCCATGACGCGACTCTCGAGGAAGGCGCGCAGACCGCCGGCGTCGAGGCCTTCGCGCTCGTCGATCACCGCGAGAGGCAGGCCGGTGATGCGGGCGACGGCGGCGAGCAGGTCCTCGCGGCCGATCGGCGGCGCGCCGGCATCGCCCGGCAGCAGCGTACGGGTCTGGCGCAGCAGATCGAGCACGTTGCCCGGCGTCATGGTCGCGGTGAGGTAATTGCGCGCCAGCTCGAGGGCCTCGTCGAGCACGCCGGGCCGGACCGCCGCGCCGGCGCCCTCCTGTGGAAACATGCGGGCGGCAAGTGCCTTCGTCTCGCCGGAGGTGGCAGGTTCCAGGCGCACCGTCTGCATCAGGTTGCGCAGCCGCGGGCGCTGCTGCAGCAGCTTTTCCAGGGCCCTCGGATGGGTCTCTCCCACCACGCACACGCGGCCGCTCTCGATGGCGGGGAGCATGATGTCGAGCAGCCCGGTCGGACTGTAGCGGTGCCGTCCGGCGAAGTGCGTGTCATGGAAGGCGGGTAAGTACCAGAGCACGCGCTTGTCGACGTGCACTGCGGCGAGCAGGGTGCGCATGCGCTCCTCGAGGTCGCCGATATAGGCCTGGCCGGCGATCAGCTCGGAGGCGGAGCTCTCGAACACGGTCCAGCCC
>CAYLTE010000283.1:0-5220 GCA_964386195.1 uncultured Burkholderiales bacterium
GCGCAGGACGGAATAGTCAGGTTGCATCGAAACCTCCGGATCGACTGAATCGAGTGCTTCGACCGGGCAGGGTTTTCAAAAGTTGCAAGGATTACCCGGCCGGGCGGGCGGAAGGAGTGGGATTCGAACCCACGAGGGACTCGCGCCCCTGCCGGTTTTCAAGACCGGTGCGTTCAACCGCTCCGCCATCCTTCCCTAGGCAGAAGGCGACGATGATACGGCATTCAGGATGGCATGCCGGGCGGGCCGCCGGGCACCCGGGCACCCGCAGGTGCCCGGAATGGAGGTCAGCGGCCGCGTCCCCGCTTTGCCGGGGCGGAACTGCTGCTGGCGCTCTGCGCTTCCTGACGAAGGCGCTTGTACAGCGCCGGATCGCGAGACTTCAGGTAGGAAATGACCTGGAAATCTCCGCTGGTGATCTTGCGCACGTCGATCTGGTCCACGTGGACGAGCCGCAGGAGTTCCTGCACGGGCTTGGGCATGGCCCGCCCGCTCTCATAGCGCGATCCACCGCTTTGGGTCACGCCGATGCGGCCCCAGAATTCCTGCTGGTTGAGACCTAGCTTGTGACGTATTTCGCGTGGGTTGAGCGTCTTTTCGTTTCGCTTCATGGTGTATGTCGTGGCGGCATCAGTTGAACTGCTCGGGAGGCTAGAAGCCCCTTTCGCTATTGGGCGAGTCCGGCCGGGATTTAGTTCCCCTCTTTGTCATCATTACAATGGCATCGAGGGACTGGGCGGATCGTCAGGACGATTCTTCGTCATCCCTAGCAAATAATGATCCTTGCATAGTACCTTTGGCTATAGGAGTTTTCCCGACCGAGTGCCGCGGCGCAATTACGCTGTCGGAATTTCGTCGCGGCGCTGGCCAGATTTCCCGCATGCTGCGAGCGTCGTGCCCGATCATGCGGTCAGGATGGAGGCGGGTGACGGTGCCCTCGACGCGACCGGCACCCGCGGCGTATTTCAGGGGAGACTGAACACCATCAGTACGCCCGAGTCATTCGGGAGGCTGTCGAAAGGCGAGCCGAAGAGTGTCTCGTAATGCTCGGCGGCTGCCCTGTCCCAGCCTGTCGCGACTGCGATGAACTGCTTCCCGTCCTTGCCGGCATAGCTGATGATTCCGCCAGCGTGTCCCTGGCCGTTGTTGTGTCGCCATAGCTCCCGCCCGTTCCCGGCGTCGAAGGCACGCAGGATTCCGCGGGCATCGGGTACGAACAGCAGATTCCCCGCGGTCGACAGCAGACTTGCCACGGGTGGTTCGGCGAAGCGAATCTCCCACTTCTTGGCGCCCGTGAGCGGGTCCCGGGCGGAGACGTGCCCGTAGGCCTTCTCCCCCGAAGGCGGCACGACGCTGAAGCTCTTGCCGGTTCCGGGTCCCGGCGCGGACTTGCTCGCATCGACGTCCATGCACCACTCGTTGCCGACCTTGTAGTAGAGCCCGGTCTTGGGATTGAAGCTGCCGGCGCTCCAACCGGTTCCCCCCGAACTGGCGGGGCAGATGCCCTTCTGCAGGCCTTCGGCCGGTTCGCGTCGCCCGACCAGCGTGCCGTCCGGCTTGATGTCCTCCACGAAGTTGATGTGCTTGATCAGGCGCCATACGTTCTGCAGCTTGCCGCCGCGGTCGTACACGAAGACGAAGCCGCTACGGCTGGGATGGACAACGTACTTCTTGCCGGCGCGCTCGAGCATGAGGAACTCGCCGCCCGCGCTGTTGAAGCCCCACGAGTCGTGCGGAAGCTGCTGGTGGTAGGCCTTCAGTTCGCCGCTGTCGGCATCGAGCGCGATGATCGAACTGGTGTACAGGTTCGTCCCCGGCCGCGCGCCTGCCGTCATCCAGTCCTTTCCCGTCGGGTCGTACAGCGGCGTGGGGCTGCCGGTGCCCCACCAGACGAGGTTGGTCTCCGGGTCATATCCGCCGGGCATCCAGCCGCCGCCGCCTCCGGTCTTCCAGCTGTCGTTGCCCCAGGTATTGCGCGCGTCCGACTTGGTCCCGTCGTTTCCGCCTGCAGTGTAGAACTTCCACACCTCCTTGCCGCTGGCGGCGTCGACGCCGAAGATCGGGCCGCGATAGCTCAGTCCGTCTGCATGCGAACCGATTATGACTTTGTCTTTCACGAACAGCGGTGCACCGGTGAATCCGGTTCCGACCCGCTCGGTGTCGATCAGCTTCGTCTCCCACTTGAGCTGCCCGCTCTTCATGTCGAGGGCGACGAGCTTGCCGTCCAGGGTGCCCATGTAAACGTTGCCTTGACCGAGCGCGATGCCACGGTTGTACGGCGAGTGAGCCAGTCCGGATACCACGCCGTCGTCGAGCTTCTGCCTGTGGTACCAGAGCACCTCGCCGGTGCTGCCGTCGAGCGCGAACACCTGGTTGTAGCTGCCCGAGTAGTACAGGATGCCATCGGCAGCGAGCGGCATCGACTGCAGACCCCGGATGGATCGCGGCATCGCGTGCGTCCACGCGACACGCAGCCTGTCCACGTTCTTCGCGTCGATATGGTCGAGCGCGCTGTAATGCCAGCCGCGATAGCTGCCGTGATACGTGGTCCAGTCGCCGGGCATCTTCTCGGCGTCGCGAATGCGCTCGTACGTGACGTTGCCCGCGTACGGGTTGGCAGCGCCGGCCGCTGTGGCCATCGACAGGGCGGCCGCGAGCAGCATGCGGAGGGCGGGCCGGTTGCGTCGCATCATCAACGATCTCCTATGCATTGGGGGCCGGCGCGACGCGGCCCGTGAAGCCGAAAGAAACAGAAGTACTAAAGTCGCGCGAGTCGTCGGTGGACGACGACCGGGTGCACGGGTGGATCACCCGCAGTCACTATAGAGAATGCGTTTGGAGGTCACAAGAAAAACAGGCCGATGGAAATGTCCATCGGCCTGTCTTCGACGGCGCGTCGTACGCGCCGGAACGTCGGCTTACTTCGCGACCTGGCGCTCGCGCATCTCGTCGAGTGTCTTGCAGTCGATGCACAGGGTCGCGGTGGGCCGGGCCTCGAGGCGCTTCAGGCCGATCTCGATGCCGCAACTGTCGCAGTAGCCGTAATCGCCTGCATCGATCTTCGCGATCGTCTCCTCGATCTTCTTGATGAGCTTGCGCTCCCGGTCGCGGTTGCGCAATTCCAGCGCCATATCCGATTCCTGGCTCGCGCGGTCGTTGGGATCGGCGAAGATGGTCGCCTCGTCCTGCATGGTGTGGACGGTGCGGTCGATGTCCTGGCTCAGTTCGTCCTTCAGCGACTTCAGGATCGTACGGAAGTGATCCAGCTGCTTGGGATTCATGTAAGCCTCGCCCTTCTTCGGCTGGTAGGGCTTGAAGTGCGCGTGGAA
This sequence comes from uncultured Burkholderiales bacterium, assembly GCA_964386195.1. Classification (GTDB taxonomy): domain Bacteria; phylum Pseudomonadota; class Gammaproteobacteria; order Burkholderiales; family SHXO01; genus SHXO01. Next base: position 3,330 of record CAYLTE010000283.1, read on the forward strand.
CTCGGTAGGCATGTCGAGGAATCCCTTCGTGGCTTCTCGGGTCCATGCCTCGGAATGAGGGCAGGGCTTCCCGAAAAAAGGCGGTTTAATAGCAGAATTCGGAGGGCCCTGCAAGCAACTTCCAATCCCGGCGTTCGCGTAACCGAGAATCCTGGATTCGCGGCCCGAAATTGACCGCCCCTCTCCGGCCCCGGCATAATGTCGGGCTTCCGGGGTGTGACGCAGCCTGGTAGCGTGCCTGCTTTGGGAGCAGGATGTCGGAGGTTCGAATCCTCTCACCCCGACCAGTTTCGGGCACCTCGACCAAGCTTCAGGCTCGTAATTCCTGCCCGTAGCTCAACCGGATAGAGCACCGGCCTTCTAAGCCGGGGGTTATGGGTTCGAGTCCCGTCGGGCAGGCCACTCGGCGCCGTCGAGGTGTCTGTGCTTGGCGTGTCATCAGTGGTGGCTGTAGCTCAGTTGGTAGAGTCCTGGATTGTGATTCCAGTTGTCGCGGGTTCGAGTCCCGTCAGCCACCCCATCTCTCTTTAGCTCCTCGCGACGCGCATGATCACCCTGCGCAAGCTCACCCTGCAGCGTGGCGCGAAGCGCCTGCTCGAGGGGGTGGATCTCACCATCGTCCCTCGCCAGAAGATCGGCGTGACCGGCGCCAACGGCACCGGCAAGAGCAGTCTGCTCGCGCTCCTGCTCGGACAGCTGCACGCCGAGGCCGGGGACGTGGATATCCAGCCAGGCTTGCGCATCGCGCACGTGGCGCAGGAGACGCCGCCATCGCCAGCAGCCGCGATCGAGTACGCGCTCGATGGCAATCTCGAGTTGCGCCGCGTAGAGCGTGCGCTGAGCGAAGCGGAGGCGGCGCGCGACCACGATCGACTGGCGTCGCTGCACGCCGAGTACGAACAGCTTGACGGCTATAGCGCGCGGTCGCGGGCGGCGCGGATTCTTGCCGGGCTGGGCTTCTCGAACGCCGATCTCGACCGGCCGGTGGCGGAGTTCTCCGGGGGATGGCGGATGCGCCTCAACCTCGCCCAGGCGCTGCTGTGTCCTTCCGACGTGCTGCTCCTGGATGAACCCACCAACCACCTCGACCTCGACGCGGTGTTCTGGCTGGAGGAGTGGCTGCGGCGTTACGAGGGCACGGTCCTGCTGATCTCCCACGATCGCGAGTTCCTGGACGCCACGGTGGACGCGATCTGCCACCTCGAGGCGCGGTCGCTGCGCCTGTACAAGGGCAACTATTCGGACTTCGAGGGCCAGCGGGCCGCGTTTCTCGCCGCCCAGCAGGCCATGTTCGACAAGCAGCAGCGGCAGATCGCGCACCTGCGCAGCTTCGTCGAGCGCTTCCGGGCCAAGGCCACCAAGGCGCGCCAGGCGCAAAGCCGGCTCAAGATGCTCGATCGCATGGAAACGGTCGCGGCGGTCCACGTTTCCACGCCCTTCACCTTTGCCTTCCGCGATCCGCAACCGGCGTCGAACGTCCTGCTCACCCTCGACGGCGTCTCCGCGGGTTACGGCGACGTGGCGGTGGTCCAGGACGTCCAGCTCACGTTGCGCCAGGGCGCGCGCATCGGGCTGCTGGGCGCCAACGGCGCAGGCAAGTCCACGCTGATGAAGATGCTGGCAGGGCAGAGCGCCCCTGTGGGCGGGCAACGCCTCGAGGGCAAGGGGCTGGCCATCGGCTACTTCGCTCAGCACCAGCTCGAGCAGCTGCGCGCCGAGGAGACCCCGCTGCAGCACCTGGCCCGGCTGGACCGCGTGACGCGCGAACAGGAGCTGCGCGACTATCTGGGCAGCTTCGACTTCCGCGGCAGTGCCGCCGATGCGCCGGTCGGGCGCTTCTCCGGCGGGGAGCGCGCCCGCCTCACCCTCGCGCTGCTCATCTGGCAGCGCC
>CAYLTE010000284.1:0-5194 GCA_964386195.1 uncultured Burkholderiales bacterium
AGGCCTGCGGCACGGCGATGCGCACGCCCTGCTTGTTGAGGTCCTCCCAGGTCTTCGCATTGAGGTCGTCGCGCGCCAGCACGGCGAGCGAGTACCAGAGGAGCGGCGTCTCCGGAAAGTTGGCGGCCTGTTTGCGCTCGGCCGTGGCGTCGAGCATGAACATCAGGTCGATCTTGTCGCCCTGCAGGGCTGCGATCGCATTGCCCCAGGTCACCTCGACCGGCTCGAACTTCACGCCCAGCTTCTGCGCCATCGCCTTGCCCATCTCGATGCCGAGACCCGATGCCCATTGGCCGGTCTTGGGATCCTTCGAGTACCAGGGCGGCGCCTGGGTGACGCCGACCCTCAGAACGCCGCGCTTCTTCACCTCGTCGAGCGTGCCCTCGGCGCGCGCGCCGAAAGGAATGGCCAGCGCGGCTGTACTCGCGCCCGCGACGGCGAACAACGAACGTCGATTGATGCTCATGAATTGACTCCCCTCTTTTGCTTCCCAGACAAATCCGGCATCGAGCGCAGAAACTTCTCGGTGGTTTCCATGCCGCGACGCATGTGATCGGCGATCTCCGCCTTCATCGCCCCGAAGTCCTTGCCGAAGGCCGCCTCGATGTAGCTGTCGTGGCTGTCGCGCCTGGGCCCGCGCCGACCGTGCGCGCGATGATGCGCCGCCCAGTAGAGCTGCAGCCGGCCGCGCAGCCCGTGCCAGGCGCGCTGCAGCAGCTTGTGCCCGCTCGCCTCGTAGACGAGGCCGTGGAAGTCGAGCTCGTTGAGGATGCTGGCGCGGTCGTCGCCGGCATCGATCGAGGCGATCAGCACGTCGTTGCGGCGTCCGAGCTCGGCGCAAAAGCGGTCGTCGCGGCGCGCCCAGACCTGTTCGAAGGCGAAGGTCTCGAGCACAGTGCGCAGCGAGTAGATCTCGTGGACATCCTCGACCGAGAGCTCGGCGACGTGCGTGCCGGTGTAGGGCACGGTCAGGACCAGCCCCTCCTCGATCAGCTGCCGCAGCGCCTCGCGCAACGGCCCGCGGCTGACGTCGAACCGCTCCGACAACGCCGTCTCGACCAGCGGCGCCCCGGGCGGAATGTCGCCCGCCAGGATCGCGGACCGCAGCCGCTCGACGATGTGGGCACGCAGGGTTGCCTTCGGCACTCGCCCCAGCAGCGCGCCCGCATCCCGCATCGAGACATCGGATAGAGCCAATTATCACCCGTTTGAGGTCAATCGTCGATTGTTGACAATCTGGCACGGTGAAAGGCCGCCACACAAGGACTGCGGCGGCTGTCCGATCACGCCCCGCGAGGGACACTCGATACTGGCCGCACTGAAGCAGCGAGGAGCGCGCCATCTCTAACGAAAGTGCGTGAGGAACTCCGTTTCGTCGATCGGCCTGGCGATCGAAATTTTGGCCGTTCGTTCAGGATTGTGCTTCACGATGTACATGTCGATCAGCCGGGCGGCCGACAGCGAGCGCTCCACCTTCGCTCCGTGACTATTGATCGTTGAAGCGCCGCAGTCTCTGAAATCGACCGTGCCGTAATCCGGCAGCGGTTGCGGCGTAGGGTCGGGAGCATCTGCCGGCCGCTCCATCACCCATTCCGCCGTCGCGCCCGACACCATGATCGACGCGAAGCCGGGAAGAGTGGGCGCGTTCTGGTAGAAGTGCACCGACTGCCCGGTCGTGACGTTCTTGATCACGAAATACACTCTGCGGCGATTCTTCTTCACCTTCATGTAGCACAGGATGAGGTCGCCAGCGTGAATGCCCGGCGAGGTCAGCACGATTGGATAGGCCTGGCCTGCCACCCCCCTCACCCACCATTGCCACCACGCGCCGAATTTCGCCGCGCCCGTCGCTTCGTCGATGATCTGCGAGGTGCCAAACTGCGGCAGCGTCGATCGGTAGTAACGACGTTGCCCGTCGAAACCGATCCATGTCGAACTCCGGTACCTGTCGTCGGCGACGCCCCCGGCGGGCAGCGTCGGCGTAGGTACCTGCCACTTGCCCCACATCGTCCGGAACACAGCTCCATCCCTTGGCGTGATGTAGGCGCCGGACCAGTTTGAGCTCGATTGCCGCCGCGGGAGGGAGGGATTCCATTTGCGGCCTTCCGCTGTGAACAGAGGGAAGACCTCGAAATCGAACGGCTCGAACTCCAGCGGCGTTGCGAACATCTGCTGCCAGAAGGCGAACTCGGCAGGCTGCAGCGCGGGCTGCGGCCGGCTCGGAAAGCCAAACGTCTCCAGATCGGCGTCCGACGCCGTCATCGGATCGAACCCCGGAGGAGGCAAGGAACTCGCCACCGAGGCTCTGACGAGATTTACCAAGCCCTCATGGTCAAACCCGGGGGTACACGGCTGCAAGGTGCTCATGACCATTCACCTGATGCAGCAGCGATCGCAGCATTGAACATCGGGACGGCAGTCGACGTGAAGATCTGGGTGTCCAGCAGTTGCGCCAGCCTGCTCCCCCCTTCGGAATCCTTCGGATAATGCAGGCCGGCAATCTCGCGGTTGCGCGCGATCGTTTCCGCCAGAACCGTCAGGTCGGTCGTGATCACACCCCGAGCAGCTGTAGGCATGGTCGATGCGGCCAACACCTTCACCATGCATCTCATCATGAAGAACGCCTGCGTGGCATGTCCGCTCGGCCACGACGCGTGGCCGGGAACGGCAATGGGCGGCAGCAACGCCGGACAAATCTGCGTTGGCCGGGGCAGGTCATACTTGGACTTGAAATACAAGGCTGCGAACGACGCGATCAGACTGGCGATATGCAGGACGCGAAAGGTCTTCGGGTGCGAACCCGGCCGCATCGTCAGGATGGTCATGAAGTCGGTGAAGAATTCACTGTCCTGCGAAAGGATCGGGCCCATCGCGTCTGGCCGTTCATCCCGCGCCGCCAAGACGAGGTTGTCGATCTGGGCACCATAGTTGGCCACCAGAAACGTTCGGATATTCGTGAAGGTGGCGTCTCCGTCGATGATCCCCGCCCAGCCCGGAACTCTGGCAAGCATCTCGTGAAGCACTCGCCAAGCACTCCAGTTCGCCTCCCATTGCCGGTCGCCGAAGCCACCGGTGGGAGGGGCGCGCCGCAGGCTGCCAAGCTCTTTGCCCCCGGACTCTCGCGTCACGAACGGCCAGTCGACCCGGTCGGCAACGAACCAGCCCGCGCTGGCGGCATTCCCCGAATTTCCCGTATTGCCCGTATTGCCGGTGTTTCCGGTATTCCCGGTATTTCCTGTATTTCCCGTCATGACCCGTCTCCTCTGTTTGGCGCTACTCCTCCTGGCACAATCTTCACTTGAGTTTCCGACGAATTTTACTGCGGCAGGCCGCCCTCGCGCAAACGGCCGATCCAGGTCCCGAGAATCGGCTCGACGAACGGACATCGGGGAGCATAGACCTCCAACCGGAAGTCCGGTTGCACCGCAAGCAGGCGGCGCGCCGCCACCTGGGCCTCCGCCCGGCGGCCTTGCGCCATCAGGCTCGCAATCAGGATGCGCAGCGTGAAGCGGATCGCAGGATTATGAGCGACGGCACTGCGCGCCCAGATCACCGCCTGATCGAAGTCGCCGTTGATGTAATGCGCCTGGGCGAGAATTCCTTCGTGCCAGAATGTGTATGGATCGGAGGGCGCCAGCTTCTGGCCGTGCTCCGCGTGTGCGACCGCATGCGCACCGTCACCTATGAATCCATGCGTGGCGCTGCTCATCGTCCAGGCCATAGCCACGCTCGGACCGGCATCGATAGCCCGATCCAGGAAGTGAATGGCGGTTGAGGTGTCGCGCAACAGGAAGGACTGGACATGCCCGTAGATTGCGAGCGCGAGGGCGTCGTTGCCGTCCCGCTCTATGGCTGCCAGGGCACGATCAGCAGCTGCCATGGCATCGGCATCCGGATCGGGTGAGCCCATCTCGCCGACCCGGAAGACGTGCCAAAGCGCGGCGAAAGTATAGGGTGGCGCATAACCGGGATCATGGGCGATCGCCTGCTGAAGGAGGCCTCGGGCCTTACGAAAACTGTCGACATCCATGCGGTAGAGAAGGTCAAGCGCCTGCAGCAGCAGGTCATACGCCGTCATGCTGGACGGGTGCTTTCGCAGGGCCCGGCGCAGCTCCCGCTCGCGCACGTTTGGAGCGATGGTCTTCACCAGGCGAAGCGCGAGACGATCCTGCAGATTGAAAAGATCATCGATTAGGCCGTCATGGTTTTCGGAGTAGACGACGGTCTCGCCGTGGGCATCGGTGAGTTCCGTGTTGATGCGCAGCCGATTGCTCTCGCGCAGCACGCCACCACTAAGGATGTAGCGGACGCCCAGCCTGCGCCCGACGGCAACCGGGTCGGCCTGCTCGCCGGCGAATGCAAGCGTTGAGCCGCGCGAGACCACGAACAGGTCCTTGAGACCGGAAAGACCGTGCGCAATGGCCTCGACGATACCGTACGCAACATTGTCCGATTCTCCATCGCCGCGATGCGTCCGGAAGGGCAGAAGCGCGATCGAGGGCCGCACCTCCTCGTCGCTTACGGCTTCACCCAGGCGATGCGACGAGGCGGCCGCTGGATCTGGTCGCAGGGAATAAACACGGACCGGCTTTTGCATGTTCCGCAGCACGAGCTCCCCGAGATCAGTGGCGCCGGCGCGCATCCGGGGCGGCAACATCTCGGCGGCCGTATGAGAAACAATAACGTCGCCTGGCTCAGCGTAGGTCTGAAGACGGGCCGCGACGTTCACCCCCTCGCCATACACATCGTTCTTCTCGACGATGATGTCGGCGAAGTTGATGCCCATGCGGAAGACAATACGTAGGCTGGGTGGCTGCGCGACAGTCGCGCTGAACAGCTCCTGCTGGAGTTTCACGGCACAGATCGCAGCCATTCCCGCGGTGCCAAAGACGGCGATGAAGCCATCACCCATTTTCTTCACGATCCAGCCCTGGTGGGCGGCAATCACCGGATCAATCACCTCGCTGAACAAGCGCATGAGCTGTCGGTGGGTTTCCACTTCGGCTGACTCGATCAGACGCGTGTAACCCACAACATCGGCCGCCAGTACGGCAGCAAGCTTTCGCTGTACGTCGGTCATAGGGTGCCTCGCCAAGTATGGAGTGGCAATGAGCACCATATCCCGTGGCCGCCCATATGAACATGGCCGGGGCATAAGACTTTGCCCACCTTCTGGGCAGGCGGTTGCGACTAG
>CAYLTE010000285.1:0-5186 GCA_964386195.1 uncultured Burkholderiales bacterium
CTTCGCGGTGGGCCACGCGGCACAGAAGACTGGCACGCAGACGATGGACGAGATCCGCGGGCTGGTGCACGTCAGCCCTGCGGTCGGCTGGGGCCTCATGATCGGAGGCATCGCGATCCTGGGCATCCCACCCTTCGGTGTGTTCGCCAGCGAGTTCGTCATTCTCACCACCGCGATGCGCGACCATCCGTGGGCTGCGCCCATCCTCCTGATCGGACTCGGGGTGGCGTTTGCATCCGTGTTCGCACGCCTGCAGGCGATGGTGTTCGGTGAGACGACGGCCAAGCGGCTGCCGCATCCGCCCGCATTGCTGCCGGTGTTCGTGCATCTCGCCCTGGTGCTCGTCCTCGGCCTGTACATTCCGCCCTATCTCGCCGCGTGGTATCGCCAGGCCGCGGCCATGCTCGGGTAGCGCCGATGAAGGTCGACATCCTCGTCCCCGAGTTCGAGCCCGTTCCGGGCGCCGTGACCGCCTGGCGCGCGCAGGTCGATGCCGCGACCTGGCGGCTGTGTGCCCACCAGGCGTGGGAGCACGGCGGCAGGCTCGTCGCGCTGTGGGGTGCCGACACCGGCCGCTCTCCCGGCGTGCATGCGGTCCTCGTGTTCGCCGGCCGGCTGCTGTGGCTGTCGCTCCCGCTGAAGGGGCCGGAGCCGGAGTACCCGGATCTGAGCGACCTGTTTCCATCGGCAAGCCGCTTGCAGCGCGCAGCCTTCGATCTGGTCGGCGTGCGTGCGCGCGGCGACGGCGTGGACAAGCGACGCTGGCTGCGTCACGGGGCTTGGCCGGTGAACGAGTTTCCCCTGCGCCGCGGCTTCGACGCCGAGCGGCGCTTTGAGCCCGTCTCCGACGATTACGCCTTCGTGCGGGTGCTGGGGGAGGGTGTGCACGAGATTCCGGTCGGGCCCGTGCATGCCGGCATCATCGAGCCTGGACACTTCCGGTTTTCCGTCGTCGGCGAGCGCGTGCTCCGGCTGGAGGAACGCCTGGGCTACGTGCACAAGGGCATCGAGAAGCGCTTCGAATCGCTCGGCGTGCACGACGGGTACAAGCTGGCCGGGCGCATCAGCGGCGACTCCACCGTGGCCTATGCATGGGCCTATGCAATGGCCGCGGAGGCGGCGGCCGGACTCACGCCACCGCCACGCGCGCTGTGGCTGCGCGCGTTGTGGCTCGAGCGCGAACGCGTGGCCAACCACCTCGGCGACCTCGGCTACATCGGGAACGACGCCGGGCTGGGCTTCGCCCTCGCGCAGTTTTCGAGGCTGAAAGAGGACTGGCTGCGCAGCAACGAGTACGTCTTCGGGCACCGCTACCTGATGGACCGCATCGTCCCGGGCGGCGCGGCCGTGGATCTGGGCGAGGACGGGACGGCGCGCATGCGCGACGACATCCTGCGTCTGCGCGGCGAACTCGCCAGACTGAAATCGATCTTCGACGAGCATCCGGGACTGCAGGACCGGTTGCAGGGCACCGGTCGCGTCCCGCGCGAGCTGGGCGAGCGACTCGGCATGACCGGCATGGCTGCACGCGCGAGCGGCATGCCACTCGATGCACGTGTGCTCTTCCCCTGCGCGCCCTACGACGCGCTGGAGCCGGCCATCGTCGTGCACGAGGCGGGTGACGTGGCAGCGCGCGTGGCGGTGCGCTTCGACGAGATCGCGCAGTCGATGGCATTGTGCGGGCGGATCCTGGACCAGATGCCCGAGGGCAATATCGCCACGCTGTTTCCGGCGCCCGAGGAGGGCTCAATCGGTGTGGGCTACGTCGAGGGATGGCGCGGCGACGTGCTCGTCGCGCTCGAAGCCGGGTCCAACGGCGCGCTGCGGCGGGTGCACCCGCACGACCCCTCCTGGCGCAACTGGCCGGTGCTCGAGCATGCCATCATGGGCAACATCGTTCCCGATTTCCCGCTCATCAACAAGTCGTTCAACTTGAGCTACAGCGGGCAGGACTTGTAAGCATGTATCGCATCCTCAGGCAGATCGCCCGGACTGGACTGGTTTCGGAGACGCCGCCTTCTCCCGAAGAGCGCTACCGCGTCCTGAGTGCGCGTTTGCACGAGGCGGTGCTGCGCAGCTTCGCCGGTGCACTGGCCATCCGTCACGTCGATGCCGGTTCGTGCAACGGCTGCGAGCTGGAGATCCACGCCACCAGCAATCCCTATTACAACCTGGAGGGACTGGGCATCCGCTTCGTGGCCAGCCCGCGGCACGCGGACATGCTGCTGGTCACGGGGCCGGTCTCGCGCAACATGCAGACCGCCTTGCGCCGCACCTTCGAGGCCACGCCCGAACCGCGGCTGGTGGTCGCGGTGGGCGACTGCGGCTGCACCGGCGGCATCTTCGGCGAGAGCTACGCCAGCTGCGGCCGTGTCTCGAAGGTGATCCCGGTGGATGTCGCCGTGCCGGGCTGTCCCCCCACGCCGGTGCAGATCATCCAGGGCATCCTCACGGCCATCGATAGCCACGCCGCTGCCTGAAGCGGGGCTCGCCACGCCGCACCGGACCCCGATGAGCGCTTCCTTCCTCGCCGACAAGCTGCACGCCTATGCGCTCCTGATCCGCCTCGACAAGCCGATCGGAACGCTGTTGCTGTTGTGGCCGACCCTGTGGGCGCTGTGGCTCGCTGCGGACGGCCCGCCTGGCGCGCACGTGCTGGCGGTCTTCATGGCCGGCACCCTGCTCATGCGCTCGTCCGGCTGCGCCGTCAACGACTTCGCCGATCGCGATTTCGACCCGCACGTCGAGCGCACGCGCGCGCGCCCGCTCGCGGCACGGCGCATCGGATCGCACGAGGCTCTTGCACTGGCCGCCCTGCTCGCGCTCGTCGCCTTCGGACTGGTGCTTACGCTCAACGCGCTGACCGTCGCGCTGTCCTTCGTGGGGCTGTTCCTGGCCGTCAGCTACCCTTTCACCAAACGCTTCTTCGCGATGCCGCAGGCCTATCTGGGAATCGCGTTCGGCTTCGGTATCCCGATGGCGTACGCGGCGGTGCTCGGCACCGTGCCGCTCGAGGCGTGGCTGCTCCTGCTCGCGAACATCGTCTGGACGATCGCCTACGACACCGAATACGCGATGGTCGACCGCGAGGACGACCGCAAGATCGGCATCCGCACCTCCGCGATCCTGCTCGGCCGGTTCGACGTGGCCGCGGTGATGGGCTGCCACGTAGCGTTTCTCGCCATGCTCGCCTGGATCGGTGCCGCACGCGGGCTCGCCTGGCCGTACCACGCAGCGCTCGTGGTGGCGGCGGGCTTCGTGCTCCATCAGTACGTCCTCATCCGCCATCGGGAGCCGGCGCGCTGCTTCCGCGCCTTTCTCGGCAACAACCGGGTGGGTGCCGCGGTATTCGTCGGACTGGCGATCTCGTTGCAGTTGCCCGCCTGAGCGTCCCTGCCTATAGTCCGCTGACACCAACGAAAACAGGATCGCGCACATGGATCTCGGACTCACCGGAAGAACCGTACTCGTCACCGGGGGCAGCAAGGGCATCGGCCTGGCCTGCGCGCGCGCCTTCCTCGCCGAGGGCGCGCGCGTGGCGCTGGTGTCGCGCAGCCGCGCCAACCTCGACGAAGCCATGCAGCAGCTCAATCCGCCATCGACGACGCAGCTGATCGCACTGGCTGCCGACCTGAAGGACGCCGCGTCGGCGCAGGCGATGGTTGCCAACGTCGATGCGCAGTGGGGCAGCATCGACATCCTGGTCAATTCCGCCGGTGCCGCGAAGCGCTACCTGCCCGAGGACCTCAATGCGGCGGCGTGGCACGACGCGATGGACGCCAAGTACTTCACCTACATCCATACGATGGACGCCGTGTTGCCGCGCATGGCTGCACGGGGACGTGGCGTGGTGGTGAACATCGTCGGCATGGGAGGCAAGGTCGCCACGCCCTACCACCTGCCCGGTGGTGCCGCCAACTCTGCTCTTATGCTCGCGACGGTCGGGCTGGCCAATGTCTACGGACCGAAGGGTGTGCGCGTGAACGCCATCAACCCGGCGGCGACCATGACCACGCGCGTGCAGGAGGCGCTCAAGCTGGAGGCGCAGATGCGCGGGACCAGTGAGCAGGAGGTACTGGCACAGGGCGAGGCGAAGGTGCCGTTGCGCCGCTATGCCGCCCCCGAGGATGTCGCGGAGCTGACCCTGTTCCTGGCTTCGGACCGCGCGAGCTACGTGACCGGCGCCCTCATTCCGATGGACGGCGGCGCCAACCCGCTGATCTGAGATGCGCTACGCGGACCTGCGCGACTTCCTCGCGCAACTCGAGTCGCTCGGGGAACTGAAGCGCGTAGCCCTCGACGTCTCCCCCCGGCTCGAGATGACCGAGATCTGCGACCGCGTGCTCAAGGCGGGCGGCCCGGCGCTGCTTTTCGAGAAGCCTGCCGGCCATTCGATCCCCGTGCTCGCCAACCTGTTCGGCACGCCCCGGCGCGTGGCACTGGGGATGGGCGAGGAATCGGTCGAGGCGCTGCGCGAGGTCGGCAAGCTGCTCGCATACCTGAAGGAACCGGATCCTCCGAAGGGTCTCAAGGACGCCTGGGACAAGCTGCCGGTGCTCAGGAAGGTGCTCGACATGGCGCCGAAGGAGCGCAATGCGGCGCCCTGCCAGGAGATCGTGTGGGACGGGGTGGACGTCGACCTTGCCCGCCTGCCGATCCAGACCTGCTGGCCGGGCGATGCGGCACCGCTCATCACCTGGGGACTGACGGTGACGCGCGGGCCACGCAAGAAGCGCCAGAACCTGGGGATCTACCGACAGCAGGTGATCGGACGCAACAAGGTGATCATGCGCTGGCTGGCGCACCGGGGCGGCGCGCTCGACTTCCAGGACCATTGCCTCGCGCATCCCGAGCAGGCGTTTCCGGTGGCGGTGGCCCTGGGCGCGGATCCCGCCACCATTCTCGGCGCGGTCACGCCGGTCCCCGACACACTCTCGGAGTATCAGTTCGCCGGCCTGCTGCGCGGTGCGCGCACGGAACTGGTCAGGTGCGTGGGGAGCGATCTGCAGGTGCCGGCCAGCGCCGAGATCGTGCTCGAGGGGTCGATCGCTCCGGGCGAGACCGCGCTGGAGGGCCCGTTCGGCGACCACACCGGCTACTACAACGAGCAGGACCGCTTTCCGGTGTTCACCATCGAGCGCATCACGATGCGGCGCGATCCGATCTATCACAGCACCTACACCGGC
>CAYLTE010000286.1:0-5151 GCA_964386195.1 uncultured Burkholderiales bacterium
GGCCTCCGTCGGGCCAGGTGCTGATCGCGCCGGGACGCTTCGGATCGCTTCGCTCGCCGGGTGTCTCGCCTGGATGCTGCACGTTGACGAACAGTGTGCGACCGTCGGGAGTTCCGGTCGCACCCGCGATCTCGCAACCGCGCGGTCCCGTCAGGAAGCGTCGCACAGTGCCCGTCGCGGGATCTGCACACAGCATCTGATTGTTTCCGAGGTTGGCATAGTCGCCGCGGTTCAACGAGCCAGGGGACACGTCGGTCTGGATCCACAGCCGCCCCTGGCCATCGATCCAGAGCGCATCCGGACTTCCGAACGCGTCGCCTCGCACGGTACCGCGCCTGGCTTCGTCCGCATGCGCAGGATCGCCACACAGGACGAAGACCTCCCACTCGAAGCGGGTACTGGCCGGACCGTCTTCGGACTCGCGCCAGCGCAGGATGTGCCCGAAGACGTTGTCCGCCCGGGGATTGGCAGCATCCACGGCGGGGCTCGCGCTTGCCAGCCGCGTGCTGCCGTCGCTGCGGTTCGACGACGACGGCTGCGCACCGCGGCGGTTGTTGTTGGTGAGCGAGCAGTACACCTCACCACGTTGGGGGTGCACCGCGAGCCACTCGGGCCTGTCCATCATCGTGGCACCGACACGGTCAGCCGCCATCCTCGCGTGGATCAACACCTCGGCTTGCGACGCGAAGCCGTTCTCTGGTACGAGACCGTTAGTTCCGTGAGTGAGTTCGAGCCACTCGCCGGCGCCGTCCGGCCCGAATCGCGCCACGTAAAGGGTCCCGTGATCGAGCAGATCACGCGCTGCGGCGGGCTGCGCCGGGTCCCAACGGTCGCGTGAAACGAACTTGTAGATGTACTCGTTTCGCTGATCGTCCCCGCTGTAGATCACGACGCGGCCGTCCGGGGCGACGGCATGCACCGCCGCCTCATGGCTGAAGCGCCCCAGAGCGGAGCGCTTCACCGGGATCGAGGTTGGATCGAAGGGATCGATCTCGACCACCCAACCGAATCGGTTCGGCTCGTTGGGATGGCGCTGCGCGTCGAACCGCTCGTCGAACTCCTCCCAGCGATATCCACCTCGAGCCCCTAGCCCGTACCGACGCTGCGCCGCATCCGGCTCTCCCCCGTGCCTGAAGTAGAAGTGGAAGTTCTCCTCGCAGGTGAGATAGGTGCCCCAGGGCGTGAACCCGCAGCCACAGTTGTTGAACGTGCCGAGGACGCTACGCCCAGTGGGATCGGCAGTGGTGCGCAGCCATGGGTGTCCGGCGGCGGGCCCGGATAGCCGCATCGGGGTGCGCGCGGTGATGCGCCGCCCGTAGCGTGACGGTCTGACCACACCCCATCGCCCGCCTTTGCATTGCACTTCGATCACCGACACGCCGTGCGCAGCCTGGCTCTTGCGCACCTTCTCCGCACTCCAGGCGTGCATTCCGTCCGGATGAAGCAGCCCGTCGTCGGCGTATTCGTGATTGACCGCGAGCAGTCCCTGCGCGCCTGCGTCGCTGCCAGGCAGGGCGAAATAGTGCATCCCGTCGTGATGCATACCGGCCTGCAGTTCCTGCTCGGCAGAGGAGTTCGACGCATCTGCGCGAAACGCCGGGCCATCCGACACCGGGTCGCCCCAGGCGTACAGCACCTGTGCGACGTATCCCTCGGGGACATGCACGGCGTCGTCTCGAGAGACCGGCACGCCCGTGAATCCAATCGCCGGAGACGCCATTCCCCCCGCCCGTGACCGGGCCAGCGTGGGGAAGAGCAGGAAGGATGTCACGGCAGCGCCTAGACCGCCGAACACCACGCGACGGCGACGGCCATCGAACTGCAGCAGCTCGGCGAAACCAGGGTCGCGCCGGGGATTGGAGGCGTCATCGTGGTCTTGCATACGGATCCTTGCGCTGGAGCAAGCCCCGATTATCGCGCTGAACCGGGCCGTCCCCTTGATGTCCCGGGACATGCTGTGCAACAGTGCCGGCCGAGGAGGATCCGGTGCCGCTCAACCAGTTCATCGACCTGTACTGCGAACGTACGCAACCCGGTTTCTGGGACGAACCTGTGAACGCGATCTCGAACCTCGCGTTTCTCGTCGGCGCGCTGGTCGCGTGGCACGCCATGCGACGGACCGATCGCCCGCCACCCCTTGCAGTCCGGCTGCTTCCGGTGTCGATGGCTTTGGTCGGTACATTCAGCTTTGTGTTCCACACGCTCGCGGTGCTGTGGGCCGCGATTGCCGACCAGTTGTTCATTCTGCTGTTCGGCTGCCTGTTCCTGTACGCCTTCCTGCGGCACTGCGCCTCGACTGCGGCGCTCCCTGCCATGCTGGTGGCAGTGGTCTTCGGCGTGGCGAGTTACTTCACGCCGCGCCTGCTGCCGCCCGGGTGGCTCAATCGCTCGGGAGGCTACCTGCCCTATCTCATCGGCCTGCTTTCCATGACGGCATGGCTGGCGCTGCGCGGACGCTCGACAGCCCGCGCATTCGGCGGGGCGATCGTGCTGTTCTGCATCGCCCTCGTGCTGAGAACAGGGGACCAGGCGTGGTGCGACCGTTTTCCGCTCGGCACGCACTTCTTCTGGCACCTGCTCAACGGCGGCGTACTGACACTGCTCACACTTGCTCTGCTGCACGAGGTGAAGCGCATGCGTTGACGCGTGCGTCCGGGGGCACTACAGTCGCCCGCAATTTCCCTCCAGCGTGGGAATTCAGTGAACCTTTCATGACAGAAGCCGCCGAACGAGTCAGTACATGGGCAAACGAGACGATCGCCGAATTGACATGGACGTGAAAGTGCGCAAGCGGAGCAAGCGCGGCAAGGAGGCCATGCCGAAGCACGGCATCGTCGACGTGCTTGCCTGCGCACCGGTGTCGCGCTTCCACTACGAACTGGTGGTGGGCAATGGGATCGGGGAGGACGCCGTCGAGGATGCGCAGGAGGCGTTCCAGCGCGCCTGGGAGATGCGCCGCCAGAAAGCGTTCGAGGCAGCGAGCACCCATCCGGAGCGGCTGGGCAAGGATTGCGAGATCGCCGAGCACCGGGTCGTGGGTCCGTTCAGCAGCACACCGGACTGGCGCATCGAACTGGAAGCCGATCCGCCGGCAGCCATGACCTGGTGCTGGGTCGGCTACGAGTCGATCACCTTCTGCCGGCCCGCCTGACAGCCGCCTTACGGTAGCGCCTGGAGACGCTGAAGCATGCGCGCGACCGACTGGATCTGCGCACCGCTGCGTGTGTGGTAGCTCGGACCGGTGTAACCCCACCAGTCCCAGCAGCCGTTGGGGTTGTAGATGAACCCGGTCGGCCAGGGCCACGGCCCCCACCCTCGACGCATGATCGCCTGCGGATAGAGCACGACGATCCGGTTGCTGTCCGCCCAGCGGTTGTAGCCCGCATGGGTGACGAAGGTTTCGCCGATCTCCTGAGCACCTTGCATGCATCCGTGGAAGGCGATGTGCACCCGGCAGCCACCCGCGCCGCACGACTGAGGTACGTAGACGTAACCCCAATCGTCCATGCTGACGCCGTACGGTGAGGCGGTGAACTCGCGCTGATCGAAACGCAGCATGCGCCCCGCCGGGCTCGACGGCGGCGGTTCCATGCGGCCGTAGAGATGCTCCAGCAGGGCGCCTGCCGCATCGAAGTCGCAGTCGTTCAGGTACGGGGCCGCAGTGGTATCGCAGGGTCGGCCGTAGTTCATGGTCACCATCGCATGCCCCGCGTCGATGTCGTCGACCAACCGGATCTGCCCGGCCGGGACGAAGCCCAGGTACCACGCCCGCAGGCCCTCGACCACTTCACGCGCGACGATGTCGTCTTCCCGACCCGAGAACAGCCAGACGCGATCGTCACTCAGATGCCGCGTGGCGTCGATGCGCCCTGCCTGCGCTAGGGAACGCGTAGCGCGCTGCAGTGCGCGAACGTCCGGCAGCGGCCAGAACCGGGACGGATTCATGCAGGCATAACGCGCGCGCAGCGCATTGCCTTGTGCACAGTAGTACGGGCCGGCGGCAAGCACCCCAGCGCCACGCACGAGCCGGGCATGCGCAACCTGGAACTGCACCGCCATGTAGCCGCCGGAGGAGATGCCCGAGACGGTGGTCTGGTCTGTCGCCGCAGCCAATCGCGGCAACGCGTCCTGTGCCACGACGGTTGCAGCTCCGAGGCCGAAGAACACTGCGACGAAGACGCTGCAGAGGCGGATCCACATCACAGGATTCTATCCGGTATGCTGATTTGCCCGCCTCGTACTTCCTGTCCCTCGCATGACCGACGACGCGTGTTACCCCTGCAGCTTCGTGATCTTTGGCGCCACCGGACATCTGTCCGCGACCAAGCTGCTGCCGGCGCTGTTCGACCTCGAGGCGGCAGGACGCCTGCCCGAGGTGACCAACTTCATCGCGTTTGCCCGGCGCCCGCATGACGACGCCAGCTGGTGCTCGCAGATGGAGCAGTGGCTGCGAGCGCGGCGCGCGGACCGCTTCTCGCAGCCGCTGTTCGACCGGTTTGCGGCGCGCTTCAGTTACGTGCGCGGCGACCTTCACGATGTCGACGGCTATCGCAGGCTGCTCGTCGAACTGGGCAAGCCCAAGACCGGCGCGTGCTCCAACATCGTTTTCTACCTGGCGATCAGTCCTGCCGACTTCGGCGCGGTGACCAGGCATCTGGCCGAAGTCGGACTGAACCGCCCGCGCGGCCTCCATCGCATCGTCGTGGAGAAGCCCTTCGGCGAGGACCTGGAGAGCGCACAGGCGCTCAACCGCCTGCTGCACGAGCACTTCGACGAGAGGCAGATATTCCGCATCGACCACTATCTGGGCAAAGAGACAGTCCAGAATCTCGTCGTGTTTCGTTTTGCGAACCTGCTGGTCGAGCCCCTTTGGAACCGCAATTTCATCGACCACGTCCAGATCACCGTGGCAGAGAGCGCAGGAATCGAGACGCGCGCCGGCTACTACGACCGCACCGGTGCGATGCGCGACATGCTGCAGAACCATCTCATGCAGTTGCTGACACTGGTGGCGATGGAGCCACCCGCCGCGCTCGAGCCCGACGCGCTGCGCGACGAAAAGGTGAAGGTGTTGCGCTCCATTCGGCCGGTCCAGCGCCGCGCGCTTTCGGCCCACGCGTTCCGTGCCCAGTACGGCGCGGGATCGATGGG
>CAYLTE010000287.1:0-5128 GCA_964386195.1 uncultured Burkholderiales bacterium
CGGCCTTGGTCAAGGCATCGACGAAGGCCTCCGGATAGGCGCGCGCCGCGTCGACCTTGCGGTGGTATTCGTCGGGGAACTCCGCGCACAGCGCGCGTACGCCGTCACGGATGTCCTGGTATTTGTCTGGCTCGGCGGCTTGCATCAACGGCCCTTGAACTGCGGCTTGCGCTTCTCGTTGAAGGCGAGGATCCCCTCGCGGCGATCGTCGGTGTCCACCAGCTGGTTGTAGGCCTCGACCTCGAACCGGTAGGCCGTGCGGATCTCCATCTGGCCGCCGTAGCGGATCGACTTCTTGGCCTGGCGCACGGCGAGCGGCGCGTTGCCGGCAATCGCCCCGGCCGTCTCCAATGCCGCGTTCAGCAGGTCGGGCTGCGGCACCAATCGGTTCACCAGCCCCCACTCGAGCGCCTGCTGGGCGTCGAACGGCCGGGCCGAGAGGATGATCTCCTTGGCGCGGCGCTCGCCGACTGCGCGCGGCAGGTTCTGCGTGCCGCCTGCGCCAGGGATGATGCCCAGCGACGTCTCGGTCAGCGCGAAGCGTGCGGTGGGTGCCGCGTAGATGAAGTCGCACATCAGCGCCAGTTCCAGGCCGCCGGCATAGGCCGGACCGTTCACGGCGGCGATGATCGGCAGCGGCAGGTCGCCGAGCGCCCAGAACGCGCGCTCGAACAGCTCGTGCTGCGCGCGCCAGGCCTCGCGCGTCATCCCCTTGCGCTCCTTGAGGTCGGCACCGGCGCAGAACGCCTGGTCGCCCGCACCGGTGATCACCGCGCAACGAGTGTCCTCGCAGTCCTCGGTGAGCCGGGTCCACAGGTCGAGCAGTTCACGCCCCATCGCCGTGTTGAAGGCGTTACGCACCTCCGGCCGGTTGAGCCGGATGAGCAGGACGTGCGGCGCCGGGGTCTCGTGCGCCAGGGTGTCGTAGGCGGGAAGCGGCATCGGGTCAGACGTCGATCACGATCTTTCCGAAGTGCTTGCCGTCGCGCAGGTGCGCAAAGGCCGCGGCGGCATCCGCGAGCGGGAAGCGCGAATCGACCACCGGCTTGAGCCCGTGGTGCTCGATCGCCCGATTCATCGCCTCGAAGCGCGTGCGCGAGCCCACCGCGATGCCCTGCACCCGGGTGAGCGGACCGATCAGCGCCCGCAGCGGAATCTCGGCCGTGTAGCCGGCGACGAAGCCGACGACGCCGACGAACCCACCGAAGGCGGTGCAGGCCAGCGACTGCGCGAGGGACGCGCCGGCGGTCTCCACCACGATGTCGACGCCGCGGCCGCCGGTCGCCGCCTTGACCGCGTCCTCCCACTTGGGCGTGGAGCGATAGTTGACGCCGACGTCGGCGCCGAGCGTCATCGCGCGCGCGAGCTTCTCGTCGCTGGAGGACAGGATGATCACCTGCGCGCCGGCGAGCTTGGCGAACTGCACGGCGAACAGCGCCACCCCGCCGGTCCCCTGCACCAGCACGCTGTCGCCCGGCTTGATGCCGCCTTCCTGAAGCGTCGTCCACGCCGTCAGCGCGGCGATGGGCAGGGTTGCCGCCTCCGCGTCGTTGAGGTTCGCAGGCACGGACACCGCATCCTCCGCCGGTACCGCGACATACTCCGCCAGCACGCCGGCCAGCGGCGCCCCGAGCGTACGCCGCGTGCGCATCTCCAGCGTGGGCTTGCCGTCGTACCAGCCCTGCGTGTAGAGCGGCATGACCCGCTCGCCGACCTTGAAGCGGGTCACCTCCTCGCCCACCGCCACCACCTCCCCGCAGCAATCCGAGGCCGGCACGTAGGGCAGCGGCAGTGACGGCAGATACTTCTGGACGAGGATGGCCAGATCACGGTAGTTGAGGCTGGCGGCCTTGATGCGCACCAGGATCTCGCCGCGCCGCACCTGCGGCACGGGGCGCTGCACCACGCGCAGCGACTCGATCGAGAAGTCTCCCGCCTCGACGGCGCGCATGGTCTGGGCGGTCATACCGAACGCCCGCCGTCGACGGGCAGTTCGACCCCGGTGATGAAGTCGGCCAGATCGGAGGCGAGATACAGCGCGGCCTTGGCGATGTCGATCGGCTTGGCCAGCCGGCCCATCGGAATCCCGCCGAGGAACTTGGCCTGGTTCTCGGGCGTGTTCGCCATGCCCATGAAATCCTCGATCATGCCGGTCGCCGACATTACCGGGCAGATGGCGTTGACGCGGATGTTGTCGGGCGCGAGTTCCACCGCCATCGCCTTCGACACCAGGTTGGCCGCGGCCTTGGAAGCGGCATACCAGACCAGGCCGGGGCGCGGACGCATGCCCGACACCGACCCCACGTTGATGATGCAGCCGGATTTCTTCTTGCGCAGGATGGGCACGACCGACTGCGCCATCAGGTAGATGGCCTTGACGTTCACGTCGAAGCAGCGATCGAACTGTGCTTCCTCGACCTCGAGCATCGAGCCGTTGCGGTGGGTGTAGCCGGCGTTGTTCACGACGATGTCGACGGTGCCGTACTGCTTCACCGCCGCCGCAACCAGGTTCTCGATGTCGGCGCGCTTGGACACGTCGCACTTGACCGCGATCGCGTTGCCGCCGAGTTCGCCGGCGATCTTCTTCGCGCCGTCCTCGTTCAGGTCGGCGACGACGACCTTCGCGCCCTCCTTCACGTACAGACGCGAGATCTCGGCGCCGAATCCGCTCGCGGCGCCGGTGACGATCGCGACCTTGTTGGAGAGCATGCTCATGATTCCTCCCTATCCGTGGTAATTGACGACGGTCTTGGTCACCGTCATGTGTTCGAGTGCGAGAAAGCCCTTCTCGCGGCCGTGGCCGCTCTTCTTCACGCCGCCGAAGGGCAGCTCCACCCCGCCGCCGGCGCCGTAGCAGTTGATGAACACCTGGCCGCAACGCATGCGCTTGGACACGCGCTGCTGGCGTGCGCCGTTGGCGGTCCACACCGCCCCCACCAGGCCGTAGTCGGTGGCATTCGCCAGCCGCACCGCGTCCTCCTCGTCCTTGAACGGGATCGCGGAGAGCACAGGACCGAACACCTCCTCGCAGGCCAGCGAGTGCTCGCGCGGCACCGGACCGAACAGCGTGGGCGTCACCCAGAAGCCCTTGGGCGACAGGCCCTGCGCCAATATACCCTGAGCCAGCACCGGGACGCCGCTGTCGATTGCAGCCTGCGTGAAGGCCTGGATGCGATCGCGCTGGGTGGCATTCATCACCGGTCCGCAGTCCAGATTCATCTCCGGCGTGCCCACGCGCACCTTGGCGAACGCCTCGGCGACCATGCCGACGAACCGGTCGTAGATGTCCTGCTGCACCAGCAGCCGGCTGCCGGCGGAGCAGGTCTGTCCGGCGTGCTGCACGATCGCCTTGACCACCACCGGCACGGCCTTGTCGAGCTCGGCGTCGGCGAAGATCACCTGCGGCGACTTGCCGCCCAGCTCCAGGGTGCAGGGAACGTGGTTGCGCGCCGCCGAGGCCTGGACCAGAGTGCCGACCTCGGGCGAGCCGGTAAAGCTCAGGAAGTTGACCCCGGGGTGCGCCGTGAGCGCGGCGCCGGCGGTCTCGCCCAGGCCGGTGACGACGTTCAGCGCCCCGCCCGGAATGCCCGCCTCGAGCCCGAGCTCGGACAGGCGCAGCGTCGACAGGCAGGCGTCCTCGGAGGGCTTGATCACGGTCGCATTGCCCGCCGCGAGCGCGGCGGCGACGGTACGCCCGTACTGCTGCGCCGGATAGTTCCAGGGAATGATGTGACCGGTGACCCCGTGCGGCTCGCGCAGCACGTTCACCGTGTAACCGTCGAGGAAGGGAATCACGTGGCCGTGCAGCTTGTCGGCAGCGCCGCCGTAGAAATCGAAGTAGCGCGCCGTCACCTGGATGTCGACCCGCGCCGCGTTCATCGGCTTGCCAGTGTCGCGCGCCTCGATCAGCGTCAGCTCCTCGAGGTGATCCTCGATCAGCCGGGCCCAGCGCTGCAGGATGCGGCCGCGCTCGCCTGCGGACGTGCGACCCCAGGCACCGTCCAGGGCCGCCTGTGCGGCCTGCACCGCGCGGTCGATGTCGCGCGCACCGCCTGCCGCGATCTGCGCGAACGGCTCGCCGGTGCAGGGGTCGATCATCGCGATGCTGCCGCCGTCTGCCGGCTGCACCCACTGCCCGTCGATCAGCAGCGCCTGCGCGCCGATGTTCATCGTCGTCATGCTGTGTACTCCCTCGTCGTCATCCAGATCGAATATTTAGATCACGCGCCGCTCACGCAGCTGCGCGATCGCCTGCGCGTCGTAGCCGATTTCCGTCAGGATCGCATCGGTGTGCTGCCCGATCGCCGGGATCGGATCCATGCGCGGCTCGAAGTCCTCGGGCACGCCCGGCGGCAGCATCGCCTTGACCGATCCAACCGGCGAGTCCACCTCCACCTGACGGCGGCGCGCGTGAAGCTGCGCGTGCGACCAGACCTCGTGCATGTCGTTCATGCGCGCATTGCCGATCTGCGCCTGGTCCAGGCGCTGCACCACCTGCTCGGCGGTCATGCCCGATAGCACCTGCACGATGATCGCATACAGTTCGGCTCGCGCCGCCGAGCGCTTCGGTCCGGTGTTGAAGCGCTCGTCGCTCTTGAGCGCCGGCTGCTCCAGCACCTTGTCGCAGAACACCGCCCACTCGCGCTCGTTCTGCAGGCCGAGCATCACCACCTTGCCATCGCCGGCGGGGAACGGGCCGTACGGATAGATCGTCGCGTGCGAGGCGCCTGCGCGCACCGGCGGAGATGCGCCGTCGTAGGCGTAGTACAGCGGGAAGCTCATCCACTCGACCATGCTCTCGAGCATGGACACGTCGATGCGGCAGCCCTTGCCGGTCTTGCCGCGCTGAAGGAGCCCAGCGAGGATATTGGTGTAGGCGTACATGCCGGAGGCGATGTCCACGATCGAGCAGCCCGCCTTCGACGGCGTCTCCGGCGTGCCCGTCACCGACAGCAGGCCCGACTCGCTCTGGATCAGCAGGTCGTAGGCCTTCTTGTCGCGGTAGGGGCCGTCCGCGCCGTAGCCCGAGATGTCGCACACGATCAGGCGCGGGTAGCGTGCCTTGAGCTGCTCGTAGGAGAAGCCCATGCGCGCCGCCGCACCGGGCGCCAGGTTCTGCAGCAGCACG
>CAYLTE010000288.1:0-5125 GCA_964386195.1 uncultured Burkholderiales bacterium
GAGCACCGGGCGCGCGCGGCGCAGTTGCTCGAGACCATCAACGACCTGCCGTTCGCGGTGGCGCGGGACCGCGAGGTGCGCGCCAAGCAGAAGCGGCTGGTTGAGCAGATCACCCGCGTCGGCAAGGACATGCAGGCCTTCCTCGACGAGCCCGACATCCTGGTTCTGCTGTGGGCGCAGCGAGGTGCCCTGTACGTCGCGTTGGGCAACACCTACAACGACCTGGTCGCCGACTTCGTCACCTTCAGCCAGGCCGAGGTCGACGAGCTGCGCAATCTGCTGCGCCGCGCGACCCTGGACACCGAGTCGCGCCAGCGGCTGGCCGACCTGCTCGACGGTGCGATCCAGGTGTCGAAGTTCGGGCTGAGGACGGTGGCAAAGCTGACGGCATAGGGCGCACTTGGGCGCAGGCGGAATCTGCCGGTAATGCCTCGCGCCGCGAAGCAAACGGTCACGGCAGCGCCGGCGCCCATGCGCTTCCTCGACTTCGCCATCCGCGCCTGGCGCGAGGGGCCGTACCTGCAGGTCATCGCACACTCGACCCCGGCGGGCAGCACGCGTCAGCCCGCCGCGACCCGCGTCGGCGCGTTCGATCCTGACGACTTCCGCCTCCCGGTCGAGGCGCCCTTGGCCGATGGCGCGGCGCTCGAGCAGCGCCTGGCGAAGATGCTCCTCCCGGACGAAGTGTGGCGCCTGCTCGGCGAGAGCCTGCAGCGCATCGGGCCGCACCCGGCACTCGGGCTGCGGCTGCGCCTATGCCTGGACGAAGACCTCATCGACCTGCCCTGGGAACTGCTGTACCGGCGTGACGTCGAGGCCAGCGTGGCACGCGGCGGCTTCCTGCTGACCGACAGCCGCATCTCGCTCGTACGCGAGCCACCTTCCACTGTCATCGCAGCGCCGCCTAGCGAGCGCACCCGCACCGGCCTGTTCCTCGGCACCTTCCTCGACGACGGCAGCGACGGCTGGGGCGTGCAGACCGAGTACGACAGCCTGAGCCGGGCCATGCGGCCGCTGCGCGCGATGCTCGCCTTCGAATTCGTGCGCAGCGACGACGACGCGGCAATCGACCGGGCCGTTGCAGCCGGCTGCGACGTATTCCACTACGCCGGGCACGTGGACATCGACGGCGACCACGCGGCGCTGGTGCAGCTCGCCGACACGGCGGCGTTGCGCGGCGCAGGGACCGGCGTGCGCCTGGAGAAGACCCGCACGCCGGCCGAATTCGCCTCGGCTCCCGTCCTCGCTCACAGGCTCGCGCGCGCCGGCACGCGTCTGGCGGTGTTCAACGCCTGCAACAGCGGACTGTGGCCGTTCACGCGCCATTTCGTGCGCGCTGGGGTGCCGGCGCTGATCGGGGTGCAGGGGATCGTCAGCAACCTCGCCGCGCTCAACTTCGCCGAGAAACTGTACAAGTCGCTCGCCGTCGGCCTCACGCTCGACGAGGCGCTGACCTACGCACGCCTGTACGCGATGGAGCCCGAGCACGCCCACTACGATTGCGACTGGGCGCGCTTCATGGCCTACATGCCCACCGAGGGCATGCCGCTGTTCCCGCGGCCGGAACGCGAGACCACCCGCAGACGCCAGGCCAGCATGCGCAGCGAGCGGCTGCAGACGGCGGATGCCGTGCTCGAGCGCGCGCGTCAGCTGGATGGTGCCGAGGTGAGCCGGGTCCTGTCGGACATCGCGCAGCGCAGCGTGCTGATCCTCGGCCGCTTCACCGCCGAGCGCAAGGCGATCCTAGACGGCATCCGCCGCGCGTTGTCCTCGGCGCCGCACCGATATGTCCCGCTGCTGTTCGACTTCGACAAGCCCGGCGACCGCGACCTGATCGAGTCGATCGTTCGGTTCGCCGCCGTGTCGCGCTTCGTCATCGCCGACCTGTCCGATCCCAAGAGCGTGCCGGCCGAACTGCAGGCCATCGTGCCGCAGTTCCCCTCTCTGCCCGTGATCCCGATCATTCAGGCAGACCAGCGCGAGTACCCGGTCAGCGATCACATCCTGCGCCGAGGCTCCGTTCACAAGCAGGTCGTGAAGTACCGTGATCTGCCGCACCTGCTGAAGATCCTCGATGCGCAGGTATTGCAGCCGGCCGAGGCGCTGTACGGCGAACTGACGCCGCCGGTGCTCGCCTAGACTGCGGCCGCCAAGGCGCCGCCGGACTCAGGCATTCCCCAATTGGAACACCGGTTGCGGGGGACGGCTCACACGTACCCCATCCAGGGAGGTTTCCATGTCTACGAGTTCGAGCAATGCACTGCGTGTTCTGTGTGTGGCAGCACTCCTCGCTGCCGGGAGCGCCATCGCGCAGAACGAACCGAGCCCAGGCAACGCAGCGCAGTCGGCGGACAAGCCGGTTACGTCCGACAGCGCGGCCGTGCAAACCAGCGAGGGCAAGATTCACAACACGTCCAAGGACTGCGACGCGCTTTCGGGCAAGGAGTACGACGAGTGCATCCAGGCCACGCCCGCCGGTCCGGCCGATCTGCGCACCGGAGAGGGCAGCAAGGCGAAGAGCGAGGTCGCCGTCGAGCGCCAGGAGGAGAAGGCGGAGTCCGTCGGCGAAGGCGTGCCCAAGCAGAGCCTGGACTCGCTGGGACATCCCGAAGAAGCCGGCACCACCGGGCAGGGAAGCGCGCTGCAGGAGGAACGCGCCGCAGAGCCGTCGCGCTAGCACGCTCCGCCGTGTGACCCGGTGATCGCTTCGATGTTTGCCTCGCTCAGACCCAATTCCTCCAGGATTTCGCGCGTGTGCTCGCCCAGCCTCGGCGCGTGGCTGCGCAGCCGGTACGGCGTGGCGCTGAAACGCACCGGGCTTCGCACCGGCCGGTAGGCGCCCTCGCTCGGATGCTCAGCCTGCTCGAACAGGCCGACGGCGCGCACGTGCGGATCGGCGTGCAGGTCGTTGAGGTCCATGACGGGCATGCACGGAATGCTCACCCGGTCGCAGAACTCCACCCACTGCGCCGTGGTGCGCCGGCTCGCCTCCTCCCCCACCAGCGCGTAGAGGACGTCGATGTTCTGCACACGCTCTGGCAACGTGCGGAAGCGCGCGTCCTGTACCAGATCGTCACGCCCGATGAAGGCGAAGAAGTCGCGCCAATTCTGGTCCGAGTAGGGCAGGATGCAGGCATGGCCATCGGCGGTGCGGTACGGCCTGCGCTGCGCGCTGAGCAGGCGCTGGAAGCCGATGCGGCCCAGTGGCGGGTCGAAGGCGCCGCCGCCATAGTGCTCGACGAGCATGAACTCGATCGCAGTCTCGAACATCGGCACCTCGATCGCCTGCCCGCCGCCGCCACGCACGCGGTGGAACAGCGCGCCGAGAATCGCGTTGGCGACGGTCTGCCCGGCGATCTTGTCGCAGATCACGGTGGGACAGTACTGCGGCTCGCCGTGCACGGAACCGTACAGTGCCGCGAGGCCGGAGCCCGCCTGGATGAGATCGTCGTAAGCGGCCTTGTCGCCGTACGGCCCGTCGGCGCCGAAGCCGTAGGCCCCGCAGTAGACGATGTCCTCGCGTTGCGCACGCACCGTCTCGTAGTCCAGGCGCAGCTTCTTCGCCGCCCGCGGGCGCAGGTTGTGCACGAACACGTCCGCGCCGCGGATGAGCAGGTCGAGCGCCTCGCGCGCCGGCGCGCGCTTGAGGTCGAGCACGATGCCGCGCTTGTTGCGATGCAGGTTGAGGAACGACCCCGACATGCCCTCGTGCCGCAGCGGCCGGTAGCCGCGGAAGCTGTCGCCTTCCGGGCTTTCCACCTTGATCACGTCGGCACCCATGTCGGCCAGGATGTGGGTCGCGTACGGCCCCATGATGACCGAGGTCAGATCGATGACGCGCACCCCGGCGAGGGGTCCGCCTCCGGACGGCGTGCTCATCGCTTCAGTATGACTTCGGAAGGCCCAGCACCTTCTCGGCGATGAAGCACTTGATCAGCTCCGGGCTGACCGGCGCCAGGCGGTTGATCAGCACCTCGCGCAGATAGCGCTCGACGTGGTATTCCTTCGCGTAGCCGTAGCCGCCGTGTGCCATCACCGCGCGCGTGCAGGCGTTGAACCCCGCCTCGCCGGCCAGATACTTGGCCGCGTTCGCCTCAGCCGCACAGGATGCTCCACGGTCGTATAGCTCGGCTGCGCGCATCACCATCAGGTCGGCGGCACTGAGTTCCATCCAGCTCTCTGCCAGCGGGTGCTGTACCGCCTGGTTCATGCCGATGGGACGGCCGAACACCTCGCGCTCCTTCGCGTAGCGCGCGGCGCGGTTCAGCGCCGCCATGCCCAGGCCCACCGCCTCGGCCGCGATCAGGATGCGCTCGGGATTGAAGCCCTGCAGGATGTAGCGAAAGCCGGCGCCCTCCTCCCCGATGCGATCGTCGAGCGGCACCTCCAGCTCGTCGATGAACAGCTGATTGGAGTCGATGCACTTGCGGCCCATCTTGTCGATCGCGCGCGCTTCCACGTGCGCGCGATCGAGTGCGGTGAAGAACAGCGTGAGGCCCTCGGTCGGCGCGGCGCACTGCTCGCGCGGCGTGGTGCGCGCGAGCAGCATGATGCGCTGCGCCCGCTGCGCCAGCGTCGTCCACACCTTGCGGCCGGACACCACGTAGCGGTCGCCGCGGCGCTCGGCCCGTGTGGCGATGCGGGTCGTGTCCAGCCCGGCATCGGGTTCGGTGACGCCGAAGGCCATGATCTCGTCGCCGCGAATCATCGGCGGCAGCATGCGCGCCTGCTGCGACGGCGTCCCGAACTTCACAACCGGCGCCAGTCCCCACACGTAGTGATGCACGCAGGAGGCACCGCTCATGCCCGCGCCGGATTCGGCCACCGCGCGCATCATCACCGCCGCTTCGCTCACCCCCAGGCCCGATCCCCCGTACGCCCGGGGCATGGCGATGCCGAGCCAGCCGCCCTGCGCCATGGCATCCTTGAACGCCTGCGGGTACTCGCCGCTGCGGTCGTGCTCCAGCCAGTAGGCATCGTCGAAGCGCGCGCACAGCTTCAGCACGCCGTCGCGGATTTCGTCTCGTGTGGGGATCGACATGTCACCGATTCGTTCCGGGGGGGGCGGCTGCATCCTAGCAGACCTGCACGCGCCGCCCGGGCCCGCGCTCTAAAGTCCCTCGAA
>CAYLTE010000289.1:0-5116 GCA_964386195.1 uncultured Burkholderiales bacterium
CGTCCAGGAAGTGGGCCAGCAGATCTTCGAGCTGATCCTCAAGACCGCATCCGGCCAGCCGTCAAAGAGTGAGATCTTCGGCTACGGCGACGACGAGTTCGCGCCCTGGGTGCTGGGTCCCACGATGTAAAACCGGGACTGGGGACTGGGGGCTAGGGGCTGGGAAGATCGAGTGACTTCAACGGCTTCCAACAATGGAAACGGCGCCGCGTAGCGGCACGACGTTCCCCAGTCCCCAGTCCCCAGTCCCCAGTCCCCAGTCCCCAGTCCCCGACGGAGGCATCCATGGCAGACGACTCATCCAAGGAACTCTGGGAATTCTTCCAGAAGATGTGGAATCCCACGTCGTTCCCGATGCCCGGCATCTTCCAGCCCACGATGAACGTGGAGGATGTGGAGAGGAAGATCGCAGAACTGCGCAGCGTCGAGAACTGGTTGAAGATGAACCTGAACTTCCTCCAGATGACGATCAAGACGCTGGAGATGCAGAAGAGCGCGCTGCAGACGCTGCAGGATTCGACCAAACCGCCGGGTTCGTGAGGGGTTGAGCGGGTCCCTTTCGAACCGGCGCACCGATCCGACCCGGACGGTACGGGAGGGGGACGGTGCGGGAGGGACCGCATCCACTCGCTCGATGACGGTGGCGCACGCCGCCGTCTGCGAATGGAGCACACGCCATGCGCCTGAACAACGTCGGTCCGCTGATCGTCACCCCGGTCGAGCCTCGCACCGAGGTTCACAACACCCGCGCGGTCGACCCCGTGCGCGCCTATACGCCGGGCGAGGGCGCGCCCGAGCCGCCGATGCCGTTTCCGGCGCGCGAGGAAGCGCCGGCCCAGGAGCCGGTTCCGGAAGGCGAGCGTCGGCAGCGCAGCGACCGCCGTGGCGAGGACCGCCGCAAGCGTCAGATCCCCGTGCTCATCGATACCCGCGTGGCGGATCGGCGCGCGGCGTCGCGGCGCGATGAAGACGCCGCGCCGTCGCGGCGCGATGAAGACGCCGCGCCGTCGCGCATCGACGTGGAGGCCTGAGGCTCCGCGTCAGAGCCGGCTTACGGCGAAGCCCATCGCCTCCAGCAGCGCCGGCAGGCTCGACTCGCCGGTCAGGTGACCCGCACCCACCGCCACGAAGTGCACGGTTTCCCGCTCGAGCATCGCGCGAAGCTTCTGCGCCATCGCCTCGTTGCGCGACACGTACACCCGGTCCTGCAATGCCTCTGCGGACGCCTCGTCCAGGTCCTCCATCTCGCGCGCCACGGCGCGTTCGATGCCCTCGACGTCACCGCCCTTCCACGCGCTCACCAGCGCCTCCAGCTCGTCGCGCAGTTCCTGCGTGCCGAGCGCATTCAGCGCAGCGCGCAGCATGTCCTCCTGCACGTGCGCGGGCAGCGATTCGAACATGTCCATCTGCTGTGCCATCGATTCCAGCTCGACGATCGGCTTGTTCTCGCGCCGCGCGCGCTGCGCGAAGTGCAGGTCGAGTCCGAGCGCCGGCTGGTAGCCCAGCCGCTGCACCTGCATCATGGTGATGGTCATGGCCAGCAGATGCGGCTTGAGCGCGCGTGCGTACTCGAGCGGCAGCCCGATCTGCGGCAGCTTCGCGACCAGGTCGCGGTACAGCTCGGGGGAAACGTGCTGCTCCAGGTTCTCCGGCGGGCGGTACACCGAGGCGGAGATGGCCAGTGCGTTCGCGGTCTCGTCAGTGGGATCGGCCTCGAGCGCGAGCGCCGCGGAGGCGGCGAATGCCGCCTCCACCTGCGGGCTGAGGGGATACATGCCGTGCGAGCCGACGTGGATCGTCCCGAACAGGTACACGGTGGTGGTCGCCGATTTCACCTCGAACAGCAGAGGCGTGCTGCCTTGCCCGGCACAGGGCAGAGACAGCAGGACGGCGGCAAACGCGAACCACAGACGAAGCCGATGCTTGAACACGCGAATCTCCAACACGCGATTCTCCTCCTGGGTCCGGGGCAGTGTAGCAAACGCGCCGGATCGTCCCGGAGCCTCGACGTCATCGCCCTATAATCGCCGCTTCGCGGACGTTCCGCTCCGCATGCGCCGCCCACTGACAGGACACCTCGATGGATCCTTCTCTTCGCAAGGCCGCACTCGACTACCACCGACTTCCCAGGCCCGGCAAGGTTGCGGTCGCGCCCACCAAGGGACTCACCAACCAGCGCGATCTCGCGCTGGCGTACTCGCCGGGCGTGGCGGCGGCCTGCGAGGAGATCGTGGCGGATCCGGCCAGCGCGCGCGACTACACCGCCCGCGGCAACCTGATCGGCGTGGTCACCAACGGCACGGCGGTGCTCGGCCTGGGGTCGATCGGCCCGCTCGCGGCGAAGCCGGTGATGGAAGGCAAGGGCGTGCTGTTCAAGAAGTTCGCCGGCATCGACGTGTTCGACATCGAGATCGCCGAGCGCGATCCTGACAAGCTGGTCGACATCATCGCGAGCCTCGAACCCACCTTCGGCGGCATCAACCTGGAGGACATCAAGGCGCCGGAGTGCTTCACCATCGAGCGCGCACTGCGCGGGCGAATGAAGATTCCGGTGTTCCATGACGACCAGCACGGCACCGCCATCATCGTCGGCGCCGCGGTGCTGAACGGGCTGAAGGTGGTCGGCAAGGACATCAAGCGCGTCAAGCTGGTGTGCTCCGGTGCAGGCGCCGCCGCGCTGTCCTGCCTCGATCTCCTGGTCAACCTCGGCTTGCCGATCGAGAACATCTACGTCAGCGACATCAAGGGCGTGGTGTACAAGGGCCGTGTCGAGGAGATGGACGAGTACAAGGCGCGCTACGCCAAGGACATCGCAGCGCGAGCGCTGGGTGAGATCATCGAGGGCGCTGACGTCTTTCTCGGACTGTCGGCGGCGAACGTGCTCAAGCCGGAGATGGTCAAGCGCATGGGCTCCAGGCCGCTCATCCTCGCACTAGCCAATCCCAACCCGGAGATCCTGCCGGAGGACGCCAAGGCCGCACGACCGGACTGCGTGATCGCCACCGGCCGCTCGGACTATCCGAACCAGGTCAACAACGTCCTGTGCTTCCCGTTCATCTTCCGCGGTGCGCTCGATGCGGGCGCGACCACCATCACGGAGGAGATGAAGCTGGCGGCGACCAAGGCGATCGCCGAACTCGCGCAGGCCGAGCAGTCGGACGTCGTGGCGATGGCCTACGGCGACGTGAGCCAGAGTTTCGGGCCCGAGTACCTGATCCCGCGCCCGTTCGACCCGCGCCTGATCGTGAAGATCGCGCCGGCGGTCGCGCAGGCGGCCATGGAAAGCGGCGTGGCGACCCGGCCCATTGCCGACATGGACGCCTATCGGGATCAGCTCACCCAGTTCGTCTACCACTCCGGCCTGATCATGAAGCCTGTGTTCTCGGCGGCGAAGGCGAACCCCAAGCGGGTGGTGTTCTGCGAAGGCGAGGACCAGCGCGTGCTGCATGCGGTGCAGGTGGTGGTCGACGAGGGCTTGGCCAAACCGATCGTGGTCGGCCGCCCGGAAGTCGTGGATGTGCGCCTGGAAAAGCTCGGCCTGCGCATGCGCCCGGGGCGCGACTTCGAACTGGTGAACCCGAACAGCGACCCGCGCTTCCGCGACTACTGGCAGCTGTACTACAACATCATGGAGCGGCGCGGCGTGTCTGTGGAGGTCGCCAAGCGCGAGGTGATCCGGCGCACCACGTTGATCGGTGCGCTGATGGTCAAGCAGAACGAGGCCGACGCGATGCTCTGCGGCACGTACGGCGAGCACGGCACCCATCTCTGGTACATCGGTAACGTGATCGGGCTCAAGCCGGGCGTGAAGCAGTTCGCGGCGATGAACATGCTGCTGCTGCACAACCGCACCATCTTCATCTGCGACACCTACGTCAATCCCGACCCGACGCCGGAGCAGTTGGTGGAGATCACGCTGCTGGCTGCCGAGGAGGTGAAACGCTTCGGGCTGACACCGAAGATCGCGCTGCTGTCGCACTCGAGCTTCGGCAGCGCGCGCACGCCCTCCGCGCTGAAGATGAGCCGCGTGCGGGAGATGCTCGAGGAGACCGCTCCGGATCTGGAGGTCGAGGGTGAGATGCACGGCGACGCCGCCCTGGTCGAGGAGATCCGCATGCAGCGATTCCCGAATTCCCGGCTCAAGGGCGAGGCGAACCTGCTCATCATGCCGACGTTGGATGCCGCCAACATTTCGTTCAACCTGCTCAAGGCGGTGGCCGGCGAGGGGATCACCGTCGGACCGATCCTGCTCGGTACGGCGCAGACCTGCCACATCCTCACCCCGACTGCGACGGTGCGTCGGCTGGTGAACATGACCGCGCTGGCGGTGGTGGAGGCGGGCAGCGGACGGTGAGGCGCGGCGGTGCCTGCCCACCCGGGACGGCCTGACCCGCCGCTGTGACGATGCAGCAAGTTGCCTTTACGGGCAATGCGCGCGTCGCGCTTGCCGTGGCACCTGCCTTGCTTAAAATTTGGGCAGTCGTGCACCCGGAGCCCGCGCCGCATGTACAGCGAAACCCTCAGACTGGTCGCTCACCTGCCGCAACGCCGTCCCATGGCGGGCCTTCCTGCCCGCCTGGAACAGCTGTTCCGCCACCTCGCCGCCGGTGATGCGGCGGTGCAGGAACTCGAGGACGAGATCTGGCACCTGTGGATGCAGCACCCGCACCGTGCGGCGTCCCGTGCCCTCGACCTCGCCGCCGACGACATCGCCGGCCAGCGTTTCGATCTCGCCGAGACGCGGTTGCACCGCCTGGTGCGTGCCTGTCCCGACTTCCCGGAGGCTTGGAACAAGAGCGCCACGCTCTACTACCTGATGGAGCGTGACGAGGAGAGCGTGCAGGCGATCCACCGCACCCTTGAACTGGAGCCGCGCCACTTCGGCGCGCTGAGCGCGCTGGGCGAGATCTGCATGGGTTTGGGCGACCGGGATGCAGCGCTGCTGACGTTCTCCGCTGCATTGAGGATCAATCCTCACCTGGAGAGTGCGCGCGTCAGCGTGGCGCAGCTGCTCGAAGACGGAAGCGGCGGCGTGCATTGACGGGCAGTCGTCCCGGCGAGAGGTTCTATGTTTTCAGTCAAGCAAGCTGGGCCGGCAGGCCGAGCTTGCTGACGT
>CAYLTE010000290.1:0-5098 GCA_964386195.1 uncultured Burkholderiales bacterium
TTGCACAAGCCGACCGCCAAGCCTGGCGAGGCAGCGGACAAGAAGGTTGCCAAGAAGCCGGGTGCCAAGGACGGATGGCGAGACGAAGCGAACAAACGTCGCGGCATCAAGACGCGAGGAGACGAAGGGGGTGCTGGTGGGTGGCATGCGCGCAAGGACCGTCACGGAAGAACGCGCTCTGACTCTCCTTCCCAGCACGCGTTCTCGCTGCCCACGGAACCGGTTGTACACGAGGTCCTGATTCCTGAAACCATCACGGTGGCGAACCTCGCCCAGAAGATGGCGGTCAAGGCGGCCGAGGTGATCAAGGCATTGATGAAGCTCGGAACGATGGTGACGATCAATCGGGTCCTCGACCAGGACACGGCGATGATCGTCGTCGAGGAGATGGGCCACGTCGCCAAGCGTGCCAAGCTCGACGATCCCGAAGCGTTCCTGACCGAGGCGCCCGAGGGATCCGGTCCTGAGGAGCCCCGGGCGCCGGTGGTGACCGTCATGGGCCACGTCGATCACGGCAAGACATCCTTGCTCGACTATATTCGCCGTTCACGCGTCGCCAGTGGTGAGGCTGGAGGCATCACGCAGCACATCGGCGCCTACCACGTGGAAACACCGCGCGGCATGATCACCTTTCTCGACACTCCGGGCCACGAGGCGTTCACCGCCATGCGCGCCCGCGGCGCGAAGGTCACCGACATGGTTGTGCTCGTTGTGGCAGCCGACGACGGAGTCATGCCCCAGACGATCGAGGCAATCCATCACGCCAAGGCAGCAAACGTTCCGATCGTCGTTGCCGTGAACAAGATCGACAAGCCGGAAGCGCAGCCGGAGCGCATCCGGCAGGAGTTGGTCTCCCACCAGGTCGTGCCAGAGGATTGGGGCGGCGACACGATGTTCGTGGAAGTGTCGGCCAAGACCGGGGCAAATATCGATTCACTGCTCGAGTCCCTGTTGCTGCAGGCCGAGGTGCTCGAGCTGACCGCTGCGAGAACGGCGCCTGCGAAAGGAATCGTCATCGAATCCAAGCTCGACAAGGGGCGCGGACCCGTGGCGACAATCCTGGTCCAGTCTGGCACCCTTCACCGGGGAGACGTCGTGCTCGCCGGAGGCGTGTTCGGACGCGTCCGCGCGATGCTCGACGAGGCCGGGCGTCCCGTCCAGGAGGCCGGCCCGTCCATTCCGGTCGAGATCCAGGGGCTCTCCGACGTCCCCAGTGCTGGCGAGGAAGTCGTCGTGCTCGGCGACGAACGCAAGGCGCGCGAGATCGCCCTGTTCCGCCAGGGGAAATTCCGCGATGTGAAGCTCGCCAAACAACAGGCAGCCAAGCTCGAGGGCATGTTCGAACAGATGGGTTCAGGTGAGTCGAAAACGCTTTCGCTCATCATCAAGGCGGACGTACAGGGCTCGGTCGAAGCACTGTCGCATGCACTGCAGAAGCTGTCGACCGACGAAGTGAAGGTCAACGTCGTTCACAGCGGTGTCGGTGCAATCACGGAGTCGGATATCAATCTGGCGCTCGCGTCGAATGCGGTGGTGGTCGGCTTCAACACCCGGGCCGACGCGACCGCGAAAAAGCTCGTGGCGTCGCATGGGGTGGATGTACGTTACTACAACGTCATCTACGATGCCGTGGACGAGGTCAAGGCGGCCATGTCCGGGATGCTGGCACCCGAGAAGAAAGAGAATGTCACGGGCATGGTCGAGATCCGGCAGGTTTTCCACATCTCCAAGGTGGGAACGGTCGCAGGCTGCTACGTACTGGAAGGTACGGTCAAGCGCGGCGCCCAGGTCCGTGTGCTTCGCGACAACGTGGTCATCCACACCGGAGAACTGGACTCGCTCAAGCGATTCAAGGACGACGTGCGCGAGGTCAAGAGCGGGTTCGAATGCGGCCTGTCACTGCGCAATTATTCGGATCTGAAGGTCGGCGATCAGCTCGAGGTCTTCGAGGTGGTGGAGGTGGCCCGCTCGTTGTAGCGGGCCGAGATGGCTCGCGATTTCTCACGGGCATCCCGGCTCGGCGATCAGATCCAGCGTGAGCTCGCGGATCTGATTCGCAACGAGGTGCGTGACCCGGGTCTCGGGCAGGTCACGATCACAGCTGTGGACGTCAGCCGTGATCTGTCGCATGCCAAGGTCTACGTCTCGTCTCTGCAGGACCAGGAAGCACTGACCACGAGCATGCGAGCGCTGGCCCGCGCATCCGGCTTTCTGCGGAGCAAGCTCGCCCATCTCTTGAACGCTCGTACCGTTCCCGAGTTGCATTTCGTGCACGACGAATCCGTCGAGCGCGGCGTGCGGTTGTCGCGTCTGATCGACGAGGCCGTCGAATCGGATCGAGCGCACGACCTGGATCAGGACTGAAGGCGTCGAGCGGAATGCGCCGCAAAGGAGATGCGGTGGACGGCGTATTGCTGCTCGACAAGCCAGGAGGCATCACGTCGAACGGTGCGCTGCAGGCTGCGCGCCGCATGCTTAATGCCGCCAAGGCGGGTCACACCGGGACCCTCGATCCCTTGGCGACCGGCCTGCTCCCGTTGTGCTTCGGAGAAGCCACGAAGTTCTCCGGCTTGCTCCTCAATGCCAGCAAGACCTATCTCGCGCGCATCGCATTCGGTGTCACGACGACGACCGGGGACGCCGATGGCCAAGTGCTGTCGCGTAGCGATACCTCCGGACTGGAGCCCGAGGAAGTCGCGTCCGTGCTGGATGGATTGGTGGGCACCCACGAGCAGATACCGCCGATGTACAGCGCCCTGAAGCACGAAGGACGACCACTCTACGAGTATGCCCGTGCCGGTCAGGAGGTGGACCGTACTCCCCGTACAGTACACATTCTTGCGATCGAGGTGCTGGCTGCGGATGCCACGCATGCCGAGATCCGCGCCGTGGTCAGCAAGGGGACCTACATACGTGCCTTGGCCGAGGAGGCAGGCCGGCGGCTGGGCTGCGGCGCGCACTTGCGCGCGTTGCGACGGGAGTGCGTCGCCGGCTTTCACGTAGGCAATGCGACGAGTCTGGACCTGCTGGGCCAGTCCACCCCCGAGGAGCGCCTGGCACGGCTGCTTCCGGCCGATGCGCTGCTGCAGGAAATGCCGAAGATCGACCTGGACGAGCGCACCTCGCAGGCGATCTGCCGGGGGCAGCAGGTCGGCATCCCCGGCGCGCCTGAGGGAATGGTCAGGTTGTACGCCGGCCCCGGCGGCTTCATCGGGGTGGGCAGGGTGGACGCCGCGGGCGTGCTCGCCCCGCAGCGCCTGGTGCATACCGGTTGACGGTCGCGCCACGCGTAAGCCCTTGGGGCTTGAGGAAAAATGCGAACTCAGGCTAAAATGTCAGTTTTCCGAGAGACGAGACGGGTTAAGTAATGGCCATCACCACCGAACAAAAGGCACAGCTGGTCGGTTCCTACCAGCGGGCCAAGGGCGACACGGGTTCGCCGGAAGTGCAGATCGCGCTGCTGACGGCGCGAATCAACGAACTGACCGAGCACTTCAAGACGCACATCAAGGATTTCCATTCGCGCCGCGGGCTGCTCCGTCTCGTCAGCCGGCGACGCAAGTTGCTCGATTATCTGAAGCGCTCGGACAGTGACAGCTATCGCAAGCTGTTGGAGCGCCTGGGTCTGCGCAAGTAGCGATGCGCGCGCGGGCGCTTCGTCCCGTCCGCTGTCTCTTTACCGACCCGCTCATCGCGCAGCCGGCCCCGTGCCGGCTGCGTGCCTTCCGAATGCCCACCGCCTGAAGCCCCTATGGATGTAAATCCCCTCAAGTCAGTCAAGAAGTCCATCTCCTACGGGCGTCACACGCTCACCGTCGAAACCGGAGAGATCGCCCGCCAGGCCCATGGTGCCGTCATGGTCAGCCTCGATGACACCTGCGTGCTGGTCACCGTCGTCGGCAAGAAGGAAGTCAAACCCGGACAGGACTTCTTTCCGCTGACCGTCGACTACATGGAGCGGACGTACGCCGCGGGACGCATCCCCGGCGGCTTCTTCAAGCGCGAGGGCAGGCCGACGGAGAAGGAGACGCTGACATCGCGCCTCATCGACCGTCCCATTCGACCGCTGTTCCCGGATGGATTCTTCAACGAAGTGCAGGTGGTTGCGACCGTAGTTTCGTCGAACAGCGAGATCGACGCCGACATCCCGGCGATGATCGGTGCTTCTGCCGCACTTGCGCTGTCTGGCATCCCGTTCAACGGACCGATCGGGGCCGCCAGGGTCGGATATCTCGACGGGGCCTACGTGCTCAATCCGACGGCCTCGGAGCTGAAGGTCTCCCAACTCAATCTCGTGGTTGCCGGCACTCAGCAGGCGGTTCTGATGGTCGAGTCGGAGGCGAACGAACTGTCCGAGGAGATCATGCTCGGCTCGGTGGTGTACGGCCATGAGCAGATGCAGGCGGTCATCGACCTGATCAACGATCTCGCCGACGAGGCGGGCAAGCCGTTGTGGGACTGGGCGCCGCCTGCCCGCGATGACGCCCTGGTCGCCCGTGTGGCAGAACTTGCAGAAGGCGGACTGCAGGAGGCTTACGGCATCCGACAGAAGCAGCAGCGCACCGAGCGCGTGGATGCCGTCTACAAGCAGGTCGCCGATGCGATTCTATCGGGCGGCGAAAACACGCCCGATGCCAACGTGGTTGCCGGTCTGGTCTCCGAGCTGGAGTCCAAGATCGTGCGCGGACGCATCCTGGCTGGTGAACCGCGGATCGATGGGCGCGACACCCGCACGATACGGCCGATATCGATTCGTACCGGCGTTCTGCCGCGCGCGCATGGCTCTGCCCTGTTCACCCGCGGCGAAACCCAGGCGCTCGTGGTCGCGACACTCGGTACCGCTCGCGACGAACAGATCATCGATGCGCTGCAGGGCGAGTACAGCGAGCGCTTCATGCTTCACTACAACATGCCGCCCTACGCCACGGGAGAGACGGGACGGGTCGGTGCGCCGAAGCGTCGCGAGATCGGACACGGCAGACTCGCGAAACGCGCGCTGGTGAACACGCTGCCGACTCCGGAGGAGTTCGGTTACTCGATGCGGGTGGTCTCCGAGATCACCGAATCGAACGGCTCCTCGTCGATGGCCACCGTCTGC
>CAYLTE010000291.1:0-5079 GCA_964386195.1 uncultured Burkholderiales bacterium
TGATGAGTCGCGATACCGGCATGGGCGGCATCGAGCGTGTGTATGGCCACGGCCAGAGCCTGGCCCAGTGCCAGGGCTGGCTCGACCAGCACCTTCCCCGGGCCGAGCGGGTGGCGGTGGTGAGCAACGCCGAGGCGGCGCGCGTTGCCTCCGAGGCGGCGCACGCGGCATCGCTCGGCAGTCAGGCGGCCGCGCCGCTTTACGGGCTGAACGTGCTGGCGCGCAACATCGAGGACAACCCGAACAACACCACGCGCTTCGTGGTGCTCGGCCACGATCCCGTGGCGCCATCGGGGCGCGACAAGACCTCGCTGGTGATGGCGGCGGCGAACAAGCCGGGCGCCATGCACGCCCTGATGGGGCCGTTTGCCGAGCACGGCGTGAGCATGACGCGCCTGGAGTCGCGCCCTTCGAAGACCGGCATCTGGGAGTACGTGTTCTTCGCCGACATCGAGGGTCACGAGAGCGAGCCGCGTGTTGCGGCGGCACTGGGAAAGCTGCGCGAAGTGGCCGCGTTCCTGAAGGTGCTCGGCTCCTATCCCAGGGCCGATTGAGAGTGAACCGCTGCAGACCGAAGGATGGGAGAAATGATCGACGCCTGTGAACTGGCTCCGTCGTACGTGCGTGCCATCGCGCCGTACCAGCCGGGGAAACCGACCTCCGAGCTCGCGCGCGAGATGGGCCTGGACGAGGCGGGAATCGTCAAGCTCGCGTCGAACGAGAACCCGTTGGGCGTGAGCCCCGCCGTGCGCAGTGCGATCCAGGCGCAGGTGGGCGAACTGGCGCGCTATCCCGACGGCAGCGGCTTCGACCTCAAGCTCGCGCTGTCCAGGCACTACTCGGTTGACACGGCGCAGGTGGTGCTCGGCAATGGCTCGAATGACGTCCTGGAACTGATTGCCCGGGTCTTTCTCGCGCCGGGCACCAGTTCGGTGTTTTCGGAGCACGCCTTCGCGGTCTACCCGCTCGCCATCCAGGCGGTGGGGGCGACGCTGATCCAGGTGCCGGCGAAGGACTACGGCCACGATCTCGCGGCCATGGCAGCTGCCGTGCGCGAGGACACGCGCGTGCTGTGGATCGCCAACCCCAACAATCCGACCGGCACCTTCGTCAAGGCGTCCGCCCTGCTGGATCTGCTCGAACGCATTCCGGCGCGCGTGATCGTGGTGCTCGACGAGGCGTACAACGAGTACCTGCCCGATGCATTGCGCGAGGACACCACGCGCTGGCTGGCGCGCTTCCCCAACCTCGTCATCACGCGCACCTTCTCCAAGGCCTACGGCCTGGCCGGGCTGCGGGTGGGATTCGCGCTCGCGCATCCCGACGTCGCGGACCTGCTGAACCGACTGCGACAGCCGTTCAACGTCGGCAGCCTGGGGCAGGCCGCGGCAGTCGCGGCGCTGGCCGACGAGGCGTTCGTGCGCGAGAGCCGGGCAGTCAACGATGCGGGTCTGCGCCTGCTCGCCGAGGGATTCGAGCGACTCAAGCTGCAGTTCATTCCCTCGCTCGGGAACTTCGTGTGCGTGCGGGTTGGGCAGGGTGCCGCGGTGTATCAGCGTCTGCTGCGCCAGGGCGTGATCGTGCGGCCGGTCGCCGCCTACGGTCTGCCGCAGTTCCTGCGCGTGTCGGTGGGCCTGCCGGGCGAGAACGAGCGTTTCCTCGCCGCGCTGCAGACGGCGCTGCACGCCTGATCGCCCGGTGGCCGCGGTCGCGCTGAACACCCTTGCTGTCATCG
Organism: uncultured Burkholderiales bacterium; assembly: GCA_964386195.1. Lineage (GTDB taxonomy): Bacteria > Pseudomonadota > Gammaproteobacteria > Burkholderiales > SHXO01 > SHXO01. Next base: position 1,736 of record CAYLTE010000291.1, read on the forward strand.
GCGTCGGCCTGATCGGCGGCTCCTTCGCCGCGGCGCTCAAGTCCGCCGGCGCCGTGCAGCGCGTGCTCGGTGTCGGGCGATCGCGCGGCAACCTCGAACGCGCACGCGCACTGGGCGTGATCGACGAGATCGTCGACGAGCCCGCCGTCGCCGCCGCACAGGCGGACCTCGTGTTCGTCGCGGTCCCCGTGCAGCAGACCGAATCGATCCTGCAGCAGATCGCGCCAGCGTTGCGGCCCGACACGATCGTCACTGATGGCGGCAGCACCAAGCAGGACGTCGTCGCGGCTGCTTCGCGCGCCCTGGCGGCGCAGGCCGTCCAGTTCGTCCCGGCGCACCCGATCGCCGGTGCTGAGCGCTCCGGCGTGGAGGCGGCCTCCGCCACGCTCTACCGGGATCGGCTGGTGATCCTCACGCCGTCGCGCGAGACGCGGCCCGAGGCGGTGGAACTGGTCCATGGCCTGTGGTCTGCATGCGGGGCGCGCGTGGTCCGTATGGACCCCGCGCGGCACGACGCGGTGTTTGCAGCGGTCAGTCATCTCCCGCACGTGCTGGCATTCGCCCTCGTGCACGAACTCGCGGGACGCCCGGACGCGCAGGATCTATTTTCATTCGCGGGCGCGGGTTTTCGCGACTTCACGCGCATCGCCGGAAGCTCGCCCGAGATGTGGCGCGACATCGCGCTCGCCAATCGTGACGCGCTGCTGGGCGAGATCGACGCCTACCGTGCGCAGCTCGACAGGTTCGCGCATTGCATCGCATCGGGCGATGGCGAGGGGCTCGCTGCCATGTTCGAGCGCGCCCGCGCCGCCCGTTCGCAGTGGCTCGAGAAATGACCTCGTACCCGCCTCACCTCGACCTACCCGCGCTCTCCGGCGCGCGCGGCAGCGTGCAGCTGCCTGGTTCCAAGAGCATCTCGAACCGTACGCTGCTGCTGGCGGCGCTGGCGCGTGGCGACACGGAGATTCGCGATCTGCTCGACTCGGACGACGTGCAGCGGATGCTCGAGGCGCTCGACCGGCTGGGCGTGAAGGTCGAGCCGCTCGGGCCGCAGCACGTCCGCGTGAGCGGGTCCGGCGGTAGTTTTCCCAATCGCGCCGCTGATCTGTTCCTGGGCAATGCAGGCACCGCGATCCGGCCGCTGACAGCGGCGCTGGCGGTGACCGGCGGACACTACCGGCTCTCCGGCGTGCCGCGCATGCACGAGCGTCCCATCGGGGACCTCGTGGACGGCCTGCGACAGATCGGCGCGGACGTACGCTACCTGGGGCAGGAGGGCTTCCCTCCGCTGGAGCTGCGCCCGGCAAGCATCGCCGTGCACGACCCCATCCGCGTCCGCGGCGACGTATCCAGCCAGTTCCTCACTGCCTTGCTGATGGCGCTTCCCCTGACCGGACGGCAGGCGGTGATCGAGGTGGTCGGCGAGCTCATCTCCAAGCCCTACATCGAGATCACGCTCAACCTCATGCACCGCTTCGGCGTCCCCGTGCAGCGCGAGGGCTGGTCGCGCTTCGTCGTGCCTGCCGGCGCCGAATATCGCTCCCCGGGCCGCGTCCACGTCGAGGGCGACGCCTCCAGCGCATCCTACTTTCTCGCGGCGGGTGCGATCGGCGGCGGACCGGTGCGTGTGCACGGGGTGGGGAATGCCAGCATCCAGGGCGACGTGAAGTTCGCGGACGCACTCGCGCAGCTTGGCGCGGTCATCCGCACGGGTGAGAACTGGATCGAAGCGAGCGCGCCGCCCTCGGGGCGCCTGCGTGCGTTCGACCTCGACCTCAACCACATCCCCGATGCGGCGATGACCCTCGCGGTGGCCGCCCTGTTCGCCGACGGGCCCTGTCGCCTGCGCAACATTGCCAGCTGGCGCGTCAAGGAAACCGACCGGCTCGCGGCCATGGCCAACGAACTGCGCAAGGTGGGCGCCGCGGTGGAGGAGGGCGCCGATTTCCTGCGCATCGAGCCGCCGGCGCGATGCCTGGCCGATGCGGCCATCGACACCTACGACGATCACCGCATTGCGATGTGCTTCGCGCTGGTGAGCCTTGCCGGGGTGGGCATCCGAATCAACGATCCGAAGTGCGTGGCCAAGACCTTTCCCGACTTCTTTGCCCGCTTCGCGCAGGTGACCTTCCAATCCTCCCCGGCGGTGATCGCCATCGATGGCCCGTCTGCCTCGGGCAAGGGGACCGTGGCGCGCGAGGTGGCGCAGCGGCTCGGCTTCGCCTTTCTCGACAGCGGAGCACTGTACCGGCTGGTCGCGCTGAAAGCCCTGCGCGAAGGCGTCGATCCGGCCGACGAGACAGGCGTGAGCATGCTCGCGCGAGCGCTCGATTGTGCCTTCCATGGCGAGCACATCCTCCTCGATGGGGCGCCTGTGGGCGATGCGCTGCGCACCGAGGACGTGTCCGCGGCGGCCTCCCGCGTGGCGGCGCTGCCCGCCGTGCGCGAGGCTTTGCTGGAGCGGCAGCGCACTTTTCGCTCGGGACGTGGTCTGGTGGCGGATGGACGGGACATGGGCTCGGTGGTATTCCCCGATGCCGCGCTCAAGGTGTTTCTCACGGCCACGCCGGAGGAGCGTGCCAGGCGTCGATATAAACAGTTGATGGAAAAAGGAATCGATGCTACACTCGCTCCCCTTCTGCAGGACATCAACGAGCGCGATGCGCGGGATGCGGCCAGGGCCGTAGCTCCGCTCAGGCGCTGCGACGATGCGAAGCTACTCGATACGACCGGCTTGACGGTCGAGCAGGCGGTTCAGCAGGTACTGGACTGGTATCGGGAGGCGAACAACACGTAGCACCGACTCGATCCGCTCTGCGGACGGCCCGTAACCGGCATCCGCCGGCGTCGTGGCAGACCGGATCATTTGATCAACCAACCCCGCGTGCCGGGCGGCCCTGCTGCCGGGCGGGAACAGCCATCGAGCATCCAGTTCTGTGAATACGACTGCCACTGCCACTGCCACCACCTCCAAAGCCCCCGATACCCTCGAGAACTTCGCCGCGATGTTCGAGGAGAGTCTGTCGCGCAAGGAAATGCGCGCAGGCGAAGTTATCACCGCCGAAGTCGTCCGCGTCGACAACAACTTCGCGGTCGTCAACGCGGGTCTGAAGTCGGAGAGCTACGTCCCGATCGAGGAGTTCAAGAACGACCGGGGTGAGCTCGAGGTCAAAGTGGGCGACTTCGTGCAGGTCGCGATCGAGGCGCTCGAGGACGGGCACGGCGAGACGCGCCTGTCGCGCGACAAGGCCAAGCGCCTCGCCGCGTGGCTGGACCTGGAGGCTGCGCTCTAGAAGGGCGAGATCGTGCAGGGACTGGTCAACGGCAAGGTCAAGGGCGGCCTC
>CAYLTE010000292.1:0-5065 GCA_964386195.1 uncultured Burkholderiales bacterium
GGCGGCGCGGCGCACTGATCGCGCCATGCAAACCAGTCGATGGCCAAGTCCAAGCCAAGCCCTTCCGACGACGATCCCGACCTCTTCCGTGAGGCGGTGAAGGACGTCGCACCGCTACGACGGCCCGAGCGCGTCGAACACGCACCGGTGCGCCCTCCGCCAATCCCCGCGCAGCGGATTCGGGACGAGCGCCAGGTACTGGAAGACAGCCTCAGCGATGCGCCGCCGCCGGAGATGGAACTGGAATCGGGTGAACTGCTGTCGTTCCTGCGCGAGGGCATGTCGCCGCAGGTGTTGCGCCGGCTGCGCAGCGGATTCTGGGCAGTTCAGGACGAGATCGATCTGCACGGGCTACGTACCGACGAGGCGCGGCCGCTGCTGGTCCAGTTTCTGGAGCAGGCGGACCGGCGCGGCGCGCGCTGCGTGCGCGTGATCCACGGCAAGGGCTGGCGCTCGCCCGGGCGCGAGCCGGTTCTCAAGCCCCGTGTCGCCTCGTGGCTGATCCAGAGAAAGGAAGTGGTCGCATTCTGCGAGGCGCGCCCGGAAGCCGGCGGAAGCGGCGCCGTGATGGTGCTGTTACGCGCGAAGAAAGTGCCGGGTCGTGCGCAGACACCGGAGGGCGAAGACGACTGAGCGCCGCCTCCGCCGTCGAGACACGTCAGACGGCCGCTTCGTCCGTCTCGCCCGTGCGGATGCGGATGACCTGCTCCACGCTCGTCACGAAGATCTTGCCGTCGCCGATCTTCCCGGTCCGCGCCGCCTTGACGATGGCATCGATCGCCTGCTCGGCCAGATTGTCCGCCAGCACCACTTCGACCTTCACCTTGGGCAGGAAGTCGACGACGTACTCGGCGCCACGATACAGTTCGGTGTGACCCTTCTGTCGGCCGAACCCCTTCACGTCGGTCACGGTCAATCCCGTGACGCCGATTTCGGACAGTGCTTCGCGCACCTCGTCCAGCTTGAAGGGCTTCACGATGGCTTCGATCTTCTTCATTTTAATCCCCGCACGGTAGGCTGATGAGGTTTGGCACGGACGGACGACCTCCGCCACCGCGTACAGTATAGTCACTCTCGCCAACCAGTTGAATCGGCGCGATCATTTCAGCGCGCCGCGCGCATGCCCGCACCAGTCACCCGCATCCTGACCACCGTCGCAGACGCGCCTCCCAATCGATGGAACGCGCTCGCCGGCGATTGCCCGTTCCTGCGCCATGAGTTCCTCGCGGCCCTCGAGGAGACCGCCTGCGTCGGCGACGATGCCGGCTGGGTTCCCTGCCACGTCACGCTTTGGGAAGTGGACCAACTCGCGGGATTCATGCCGCTGTATCTCAAGTCGCACTCGTATGGCGAATACGTGTTCGACTGGAGCTGGGCCGATGCGTACCGGCGTCACGGCCTGCCCTACTACCCCAAGCTCCTCAGCGCCATCCCGTTCACGCCCGCCACCGGTCCCCGTCTGGTCGCCGCGCAGCCCGGACAGCGGCGTGCCCTGCTCGATGCCGCGTTCGATCTGGCGCGCGCCCGGCGCGTGTCCTCGCTGCACGTGCTGCTGCCTACCGCGGAGCAGGCCGACGAGCTGTCCGCGCGCGGGATGATGATCCGCTCGAGCGTGCAGTTCCACTGGGAAAACCCGGGACACGCCGACTTCGAGGCGTTCCTGGCCACGATGAATCACGACAAGCGTAAGAAGATCCGGCAGGAGCGCCGCCGCGTGCGGGAGGCCGGGATCGACTTCTCGCGCCTGACCGGACGTGAGGCAACGGACGCGGAGTGGGACTTCTTCACCTGGTGCTACCGCCGCACCTATCGCGCCCACCATTCCACCCCGTATCTCAACCGTGCATTCTTCCGGCGACTGGCGGAGTCGATGCCGGACAACCTGCTGCTGGTGATCGCCAGGCGCGAGGGAAAGCCGATCGCCAGTGCGCTCAACGTGATGGGCGGCGGCGTTCTCTACGGCCGCTACTGGGGCAGCGCGGAATTCCATTCCGGACTGCACTTCGAGACCTGCTACTACCAGGCGATCGAATTCTGCATCGAGCACGGATTGCGCGCCTTCGAGGGCGGCGCCCAGGGCGAGCACAAGCTCGCGCGCGGACTCCTGCCGGTGCGCACGCTGTCCGCGCACTGGCTGGCCCACCCGCAGTTCTCGCAGGCCATCGACCACTTCCTGCAGCGGGAGACACTGGGTATCGGCGCCTACCTCGACGAACTCAACGAGCACAGCCCGTTCAGGCGCGACGGCGAAGCATCCTAGTGCGCCCACGGTTCAGTCATAATCGACGCACCCCCCGCTTTGGAAGGACGGCGTCGTGCGCATCCCATTCGCTGCCTGCACGACAGCCGCGCGCCTGACTGCCCGAAGCATTCCAAGCCAACGACAACGAGGAGACTGACATGATCGGAGAGCCCGTCGCACTCACCGTCCGCCGCAACATCGAGCGTCCCGCCGGCGCGCTGCTGGCCGAGTTCCAGGGTGCCCCGAGCGGGTTCGTGACCGACGCCTACAACGGCAAGGGCTGCATGGACTACCGGATCAAGCCGCTCACCCCCGACATGTACCTGTGCGGACCTGCGGTAACGGCCTACTGCCCGCCCGGTGACATTCTCGCGGTGATGGCCACGCTCGATTACGTCAAGAAGGGCGACGTGATCGTCATCGCCGGCGGCGGGGACAATCTCGCCGCGAAGCTCGGCGACCTGTGGCTGCTCTGGGCGGCCCGGCTCGGCGTCGCCGGTATCGTCTGCGACGGCCTGGTGCGCGACGTCAAGGGAGTGCTTGGCGCCGGCGTGCCGGTCTTCGCGCGCGGGGCCTGCCCCAACGGCGGCTTCAAGACCGGCCCTGGCGAAGTCAACCTGCCGGTGAGCTGCGGCGGGATTGCGGTCAATCCGGGGGACATCGTGGTGGGAGATCGCGACGGCGTGGTGGCAGTGCCCCGCGACGAAGCCGAACGTGTGGCCGCGCAGCTGCAGGCGGTCAAGCAGAAGGAAGCGGATGCCGAGGCGCGCGTCAAGCGCGGTGAGAAGCTCGAGTTCTGGAAGGAAGCGGCGCTTGCGCAACGCGGCGCCATCCGCTACGTGGACTAAGCGACCGGCGTCGCGATTCGACTTTGTTGCTCAGGTGGAGGGCGAGGCGGCGCGCACGCGGATGTCGCGCGCCATCCACAGCGCCGACTCCACCCCGCTGTAGTACCGCGGCAGGACAGCGACGTCCTGGAACCCGGCGCAGCGGTAGAAGCGGCGCGCGCCGACGTTGTTCAACCGCACTTCGAGATGGATCGCGCTCAGACCCGCGGCACTCGCCGACTCCTCGAGCCAGCGCAGCATGGCGCTGCCCACACCGCCGCGCTGATAGGCGGGCTTGACCGCAAACAGGTTCAGGTGCGCGTGGTCATCGCCGAAGTGCATCAGTGCGAAGCCGATGAGCTTGCGGCCCACTGCCGCGACGAGCGTCGAGGTGTCCCGGTCGGCCATGCTGCGCGCCACACGCGTGCGTGTCCACGACCACGCCAGACCGTGCTCGATGAGGTCTCTCGACATGAGCGCGATCTCCATGGCGTCGCCCGGCTGGGACAGACGCAGTTGCACGCCGGGCCGCATCACGCACAGCCTCCGGCGCCCACGCGCGCTGGTCGACATTCGTAGTTCACGTTCCTTCACTCTCTTGATCGGAGCTGGGGTCTCCTGCCGGATCAGTATAGACCGGCACCCCGGCCCACGCGTAATCTTTCTGCGCGCTCGCTGCGTCGCAATGAAAAAGGCCTCCGAGGAGGCCTTTTCCGGCAGCCGGCGTGCCGTTCTCTACGCGACGCCGGTCTCGTTGGAGCCAGCGTGGTGGGACCCGGCGTTGCTGGAGCCGCTGTGGTTGGAACTGGTCTGGTTGGAGCCGGTCAGTTCGACGCCGGCTTCGCCTCGGACGGGACGGACTCGTCGGTCTTGCGGGCGGCGAGCTGGTCGGGGCAATACACCTCCAGCGTCTCGTCGTAGCACCAGTGCGTTCCGAAGCCGTCGTTCTTCTTCACGCACTGGTAGAGGTACTGTCCCATCTCATCGGTGAAGTGGCAGCCCTTGTAACGCTGCATGGCCAGTTCGCGCTGGTAGGTCGGAGCGGGATCGCCTTCGGCGAAGGCGGGGGCGTTGATCGCGGCGCCGACCAGCAGCATGGCAAACACGCGGGTGAGATCTTTGGTCATGAACGTACGTCCTCGGCGATTGTCGATGGCAGACCGATCTCCCCTCTCTCCCGATCCGCATTGCCCGCGCGGTGGCGTTCTGAGGCCAGTCCGTCGCAGGGGCCGCTCGATTCTACGCCAACCTGCGGCCAGGAGGAGAATCGCATCGAAATCGAAGAGGAACCGATCCGACCATGACAACCGTGCTGTGGATGCTGGCAGTCACCCTGGTGGCCATCGGCGTGGCGGGCACCATCCTGCCCATGCTGCCTGGCGTACCGCTGGTGTTCGGCGGGCTCCTGCTCGCCGCCTGGGCCAACGGCTTCCAGGCAGTGGGATGGCCGGTGCTCAGCGTGCTGGGCGCGCTGGCACTGCTGAGCTTCGTCGTCGACTTCGCCGCATCGAGCCTAGGTGCCAAGCGCGTGGGCGCCTCGCGCGCGGCCATGCTGGGGGCAGCGCTCGGGACACTGGTGGGCTTGTTCTTCGGACTGCCGGGCCTGCTGGTCGGACCGTTCGCCGGCGCCGCAGCCGGGCAGTTCCTGGTGCGCCGCGACGTCGCCGATGCCGGCCGGGCGGGCTTCGGCGCCTGGGTCGGCTTCCTGGTCGGGAGCCTGGCCAAGCTCGCGCTTGCCCTGGGAATGGTGGTGATCTTCGCGGTCGCGTGGTTTGTGTGACGGGTGGGGACTGGGGACTGGGGACTGGGGACTGGAAACGATTGAAGTACGACTGATCGACTCGCGCAACTACTATTTCCTATAGTCGAGATTTTTCCCAAGCGCGATCACCCCCAGCCCCTAGCCCCCAGTCCCCAGCCCCTTTTTCCCCCAGCCCCTAGCCCCCAGTCCCCAGCCCCTTTTTTCCCCAGCCCCTAGTCCCCAGTCCCTAGTTCC
>CAYLTE010000293.1:0-4996 GCA_964386195.1 uncultured Burkholderiales bacterium
GCCTTTGCGCGTGCCTACGACCCGCAACCGTTCCACATCGACGAGGCGGCGGCCGGGCAGTCCATGTTCAAGGGGTTGATCGCCAGCGGCTGGCACACGGTCGCGATGACGATGCGCATGATGTGCGATTCGTATCTCAATCGCTCCGCCAGCCTCGGCTCGCCCGGGGTCGACAACGTGCGCTGGCTCAAGCCGGTGCGTCCGGGCGATACGCTCAAGGGCCGGCGCGTGGTCCTGGAGACGCGTGCCTCGCAGAGCCGTCCGGAGATGGGGGTGGTGAAGATGCGCTGGGAGGTGTCGAACCAGCACGACGAACTGGTGATGACGATGGAAGGCTACGGCATGTTCCAGCGCCGCACGCCGGGAGGGGCGGCCTGATGCTCGTGCAACTCAATCACAAGGTCCACGTGCTGTTCCGCCGCCAGGACCTGGACATGGTCAAGCTGCAGGGCAAGACCGTGATCGTGCTGGACATCCTGTTCGCGACCTCGACGATGATCGCCGCACTCGCCGATGGCGCGGCCGAGGTGCTTCCCGCGTTGAACGAGGGGCATGCCCGCGAGAAGGCCGCGGGATTCGAGCGCGGCTCCGTCGTCCTCGCCGGCGAGCTGTTCGCCGACACCATCGCCGGCTTCGCGCCGCCCACGCCGATGGCGCTGATGGCGCACGACCTGCGCGGGCGCAGCGTGATCTACGCCACCACCAACGGCACCGTCGCGCTGAACGACGCGGCCGGTGCGGCGCACGTGTACGCGGGCGCGCTGCTCAACGCCGCCGCGGTGGTCGAGCACATCGCCCGCCACCACGCCGACACCACCATCCTGATCGTGTGTTCCGGCTCGATGGGCAACCCGAATCTCGAGGACATGTATGGCGCCGGCTGCTTCGTGGAACTGATCGCGAACACGCTGGGGGCGCACGATCTGTCGGATGCGGCCTGGGCGGCGCGCGCACTGTACCGCAGCGAGGCGGCCGAGTCGCTGCTGATGCGCTGCCGCGTCGGCCAGATGATGCAGGCCCGCGGTCTCGCCGAGGAGGTGAAGTTCGCGGCGCGCGAAAGCGTGATGCAGGTGGTTCCGAAGCTGGTGGACGGACGGCTCGCGCCATTCGCCCTGGCATGAGCGCGCCCGGCAAGGTGGACGTCTCTTTCCACTTCGCCGAACTGTCCAACGGCATGCGGCTGCACTATGCCCAGGCCGGCGTGGGCCCGACGATCCTGTTCGTGCACGGCTTCCCGGAATTCTGGTACGGCTGGCGCGAGCTGCTCGGGCGATTCGGCACCGATCACCGCGCGGTTGCACCGGACATGCGCGGCTACAACCTGTCCGGAAAGCCACCTGAAGTGCGCGATTATCGACCTCGCCTGCTCGTCGAGGACCTGCGCCTGCTGCTCGAGCACCTCCAGTGCCGAGAGTGCGTCATGGTCGCGCACGACTGGGGCGGCGCCGTGGCGTGGAACTTCGCGGCTGCCCATCCCCAGTACCTGTCGCATCTGGTGATCGTGAACGCGCCCCACCCGGTGACCTTCGCCCGGGAATTGCAGCACAGCCAGGCACAGCGGCAGGCGAGCGCCTACATGAACCTGTTCCGCAGTGCCAAGGCCGAGCGCGTGCTGTCCGAGGACGGTTTTGCGCGGCTGCAGCGAGTGACCCTGGACGCCTGGGCAGCCAACGGCGGCAGTGCCACGCGCGAGGACCGCGAGGCGTACTGCGCCGCCTGGTCGCAGCCCGGCGCGCTCACCGGCGCGCTCAACTACTACCGCGCTTCGCCGCTGCATCCCCCCGAAGCGGGCGAGAGCGTGCTGCAGCCCGATCCCGACGCCTTCCGCGTGCGGGTGCCCACGCTGGTCATCTGGGGCGAGCGTGACGAGGCGCTGCTGCCCGGCATGCTCGACGGACTGGACGAGCTGGTCGATTCGCTACGGATCGTGCGGATCGCGCGCGGCTCGCACTGGGTGGTGCACGAGGCGCCGCGAGTCGTGGAGGCGCTGATTCGTGGCTTCATCTCTGGAGGAGACGCGCATGCGGTGGCAGACACACCCTTGGATGGACGCGGTTGAGTTCCGCCCATTGCTGCGCGTGGCCGCATGCGCCCTTCTGGCCGCGGCCGCAGCCGGCGCATCGGCCGCGACCAACTGCGGCAAGGCGAACAAGAGCAACGTCGAGATGCTGCTGTGCTCGAACGAGAAGGCGGCGCGCGCCGATAACCTGATGGCGCTGGCCTTCCGCGACGCCTTCGGCCGCAGTGACGACCCGGACGCGCTGCTGGCGGATCAGAGGCGCTGGACGCGCGAGGTGCGCGATGCATGCAACGACGTGCCTTGCCTGATGCGCGCGTTCGAGGATCGCGCGAGCGAACTGGAGACTTGGCCGCCCAGGTGAGGGATGGGCCCGGCTCATGTCAAATCCGATGTGACGAATCGCTGTCTACGTGCGCGCCGAGAGTCCCACGGCCGGGAATCGCCCTGCTTGAATCCTTCCCTCGCGCGGGCGTATGCTGTCCCTGCGGCATTCGCCGCGCAGCTCTAGAGGAGGGTAGTTCCGATGCACATCCTGCCTCACGATCTCGATCACGAGTTCCCGGAGTTCAGTCCCCTCATCCACGACCTGAAGCAGCAAGACGACCGCCTGGCCATGCTCGTCGACGAATACGACCGCGTGAACGGCCAGATCGTCGATATCGAGGAGAACGACAAGCCCTTCCAGGACTTCGAGTTCGAGGCGATGAAGAAGCAGCGCCTGCGGTTGAAAGACAGTATCTATCTGATTCTGCGATCCAGAACCACCGCGTTGGCCTGATCGCATCGACCGCCTCTCCGTCGCGGGGAGGCCGCACATCGAGGTGAGCGCGCACGGCGCGCTCACCGCCACCACATCACCGCACCGCCACCGCGGGAGGCGGCAGAACCTGACGTTTTGTCAGCTTTTCTGCGCACCCCAGCGGCGTACGCGGCCGGTGTCGAGATGGACGAAGTCCGATTCCGGGTAATAGCCGACGCCGCCACGCGCGAGGGCGACTGCTGCATCGCGCAGACTCCCGGTATTGCGGCCGGCGAGGCGTACGTCGATGGCCCTGCCCTGCATGTGCAGGCTGTTGCGCGCCACGCCCGTGCTCTTCCCCGCCAGCGAGGCGTTGGTGATCGGCGAGCGATAGGCCGAGATGATCTCGAAGCTTCCTCCGCCGTGCGCACTGCGCAGTTCGTGAAGGATGTCGAGCAGCGCGACGTCGATCGGATGGCGCTCGCCGGTCCGAAAATCGCGCAACAGGTTCTCCACGGCGCTCAAGGCGTCCGGCAGGTAGTCGCCGTTGTCGAAATAGACGACCGAGAGCTTCTCGTCGGTGTGCGTGTGCACGAAGTCGAGTGCGCGCGGCTCCCCTGGCCGGGCGTGCGCGAAGCGTCCGCCGAGCAAGAGCGGCAGCGCGCCCAGACCGGCAAGGAGTCGTCGGCGCGTGCGATTGGCGAGGTGGTGGTCGTGCATGGTGCGCATCCGTGATGGCGCACGGCAGCAAGGATCAAACCAGCCGCTTCTTGTCGAAGAAGGCCTTGCGCCAGCGCGTGACCGTGATCTTCTGGAACAGACCGGCCTTGGTGAAGGGATCCTCGTTGATGAAGCGCTCGGCTTTGTCGCGATCCTCGGTGTCCACGATGAGGATGCCGCCGTGACCGCCGGAGCCGTCGTCGGAGGTCAGCGCGCCCGCCGCCAGCAGCAGATGCGCGTTCGCGGTGAGGTACTCGAGGTGGGCAGGGCGGGCGGCGGCGCGCACCTCCGCGCTGTTGGGCTTGTCTTCGGTCTGGATCGCGTAGGGCATGTCAGGTCTCCCGATTGAACCGGAATGATACGAGAACATGCATAATCGCGCCCTTTCTCCCTCCAAGCCCTTCCTCTGCACATGGCACAGTACGTCTACACCATGCATCGCGTGGGCAAGATCGTTCCGCCCAAGCGCCAGATCCTCAAGGACATCTCGCTCTCCTTCTTCCCCGGCGCCAAGATCGGCGTGCTCGGCCTGAACGGCTCGGGCAAGTCCAGCCTGCTGCGCATCATGGCGGGCGTCGACAGGGACATCGAGGGCGAAGCCGTGCCGATGCCGGGCATCAAGATCGGCTTTCTGCCCCAGGAGCCCCAGCTCGACGCCGACAAGACGGTGCGCGAGGAGGTCGAGTCCGGCCTGGGCGAGATCATGGAGGCCAAGCAACGCCTCGACGAGATCTACGCCGCCTACGCCGAGCCCGACGCCGACTTCGACAAGCTCGCCACCGAGCAGGCGAAATACGAGGCGGTCCTCGCCGCTGCCGGCAGCGACACCGAGCACCAGCTCGAAGTCGCCGCGGACGCGCTGCGCCTGCCCGCGTGGGACGCGAAGATCGCCAATCTTTCCGGCGGCGAGAAGCGCCGCGTGGCGCTGTGCAAGCTGCTGCTGTCCAAACCGGACATGCTGCTTCTGGACGAGCCGACCAACCACCTGGATGCGGAGAGCGTCGACTGGCTCGAGCAGTTCCTGCAGCGGTTTCCGGGCACCGTCGTGGCGGTCACCCACGACCGCTATTTCCTGGACAACGCCGCTGAGTGGATTCTCGAGCTGGATCGCGGCCACGGCATTCCCTGGAAGGGCAACTACAGCTCGTGGCTGGAGCAGAAGGAGCAGCGTCTCGAGATCGAGGCCAAGCAGGAAGCCGCGCGCATCAAGACGATGAAGCAGGAGCTGGAGTGGGTGCGCTCCAATCCGAAGGCGCGCCAGGCCAAGAGCAAGGCACGCATCGCGCGCTTCGAGGAGCTTTCCTCTTATGAGCACCAGAAGCGCAACGAGACCCAGGAGATCTTCATCCCGGTTTCCGACCGCCTCGGTGAGAGCGTGATCGAGTTCAAGGACGTGTCGAAGGGCTTCGGCGACCGGCTCCTGATCGACAAGCTGAGCATGAAGATCCCGCCCGGCGCGATCGTCGGGATCATCGGGCCGAACGGCGCGGGCAAGTCCACGTTGTTCCGCATGATCG
>CAYLTE010000294.1:0-4984 GCA_964386195.1 uncultured Burkholderiales bacterium
CGTTACCGTCTTGTCCATCTTGTCACTGGTCACACGGCCCGTCAGCCGGCGGCGGACGCCTTCCTGTGCGGTCGACTCGCTCATGCCTGCTTCACCTTCTCTCTCATGATGGTGCGCACCCGGGCGATGCTTCGGCGGGTCTTGCGCAACTCCGATGTGTTGGTCAATTGCTGCGTAGCCTTCTGCATGCGAAGCCCGAACTGGGCTCGCAACAATTCGTTGAGTTCTTTCTGCAACTCGTCCACGCTCTTGCCTCTGAGTTCCTTGGCATCCATGGCTTACCCCAGCTGTCGCGAGACAAAGGTGGTGATGATGGGCAGCTTGGCCGCGGCAAGGCGGAAGGCCTCGCGGGCGAGCGCCTCGTCTACGCCGTCCATCTCGTAAAGAACCTTGCCCGGCTGTATCTCCGCCACGAAGTACTCGGGATTGCCCTTGCCGTTACCCATCCGCACTTCGGCGGGCTTCTGGGAGATCGGCTTGTCCGGGAAGATGCGGATCCAGATCCGGCCCCCGCGCTTGATGTGCCGGGTCATGGCGCGACGGGCGGCTTCGATCTGGCGGGCGGTCAGACGACCACGGCCGATGGCCTTCAGGCCGAACTCTCCGAAGCTGACCTTGTTGCCCCGGGTCGCGATGCCCTTGTTCCGCCCCTTCTGCTCCTTGCGGAACTTCCTTCTAGCTGGCTGCAGCATTCTTGGCTCCTGATCTGCGCGGCTTCTTCTCCGGTTCGGGTGCCGGTGCCGCCACGGGCTGCTCACCCTTGCCCAGGGTCTCGCCCTTGAATACCCATACCTTGATGCCGATCACACCGTACGTGGTCTTCGCCTCGGCGAACCCGTAATCGATCTCGGCACGGAGAGTGTGCAACGGCACGCGTCCTTCGCGGTACCACTCGGTGCGCGCGATCTCGATCCCGTTGAGACGTCCGGCACTCATGATCTTGATGCCCTGCGCCCCCAGCCGCATGGCATTGGACATCGCCCGCTTCATCGCGCGGCGGAACATGATCCGCTTCTCGAGCTGCTGTGCAATGCTGTCCGCGATCAACTGCGCATCGAGCTCGGGCTTGCGCACTTCTTCGATGTTCACGTGGACCGGCACGCCCATCATGCGCTGCAGATTGCCGCGCAGCGATTCGATGTCCTCGCCCTTCTTCCCGATCACCACACCCGGTCGGGCGCTGTGAATCGTGATGCGCGCGTTCTTCGCCGGTCGCTCGATCACCACGCGGCTCACCGCCGCGTGCGACAGCTTCTTGCGCAGGAAGTCGCGGACCTTGATGTCCTCGTTGAGCATCGCCGGGAAGTTCTTGCTGTTGGCGTACCAGCGCGACGTCCAGTTCCGGTTGACCGCAAGGCGGAACCCGGTCGGATGAATTTTCTGACCCATGCTGACTCCTAATTCCCGACCGTGATGAAGATGTGGCAGGTAGGCTTCATGATGCGCGACGCACGGCCCTTGGCGCTCGCACGGAAGCGACGCAGGAAGGTGCCACGCTCGACCATGATGCGCTTGACCTTGAGTTCGTCGACATCGGCCCCGTCGTTGTGCTCGGCATTCGCGATGGCGGACTCGAGCACCTTTCGGATGATGCGCGCACCCTTTTTCGGGCTGAACTGAAGCAGGTCCAGGGCTTTGCCGACCGGCATGCCTCGCACCTGGTCTGCAACCAGACGGCCTTTCTGCGCCGACAGCCGCACGCCCCACAATTTGGCAGTGGTTTCCATGACTGTCACCTATCTCTTGCCGGCAGCGGCTTTCTTGTCCGCCGGATGGCCCTTGAACGTACGCGTGAGCGCGAACTCGCCGAGCTTGTGACCGACCATGTTCTCGGTGATGTACACCGGGATATGCTGCTTGCCGTTGTGCACGGCGATGGTCAGGCCGACGAAATCCGGCAGGACGGTGGACCGCCGGGACCATGTCTTGATCGGGCGCTTGTCGCTCGTCGCACGCGCCTTTTCCACTTTGGCCACCAGATGGTGGTCGGCGAAGGGACCCTTCTTGACTGAACGTGCCATACGTTACCTCTTATGCTCTGTGCCGGCTACGCACGATCATCTTCTGGGTGCGCTTGTTTGTCCGGGTCTTGTAGCCCTTGGTGAACTGGCCCCACGGGCTGACAGGGTCGCGCTTGGTGCCTGTGCGTCCCTCGCCACCGCCGTGCGGGTGATCGATCGGGTTCATCGCGACACCGCGCACCGTGGGACGGATGCCGCGCCAGCGCTGTGCGCCGGCCTTCCCGATCGAACGAAGGTTGTTCTCCTCGTTGCCGACTTCACCCACCGTCGCGCGGCAATCGACGTGTACCTTGCGGATCTCGCCGGAGCGCAGACGAAGCTGCGCGTAGCTGGACTCGCGCGCGAGCAATTGGACGGAGGTGCCGGCAGCGCGGGCGATCTGCGCGCCCTTGCCCGGGCGCATCTCCACGCAGTGCACGGTGGTGCCGACCGGGATGTTGCGCAGCGGAAGCGTGTTGCCGACCTTGATCGGCGCTTCCGAACCGGACACCAGCTGCGCACCGACCGCGATGCCCTTCGGCGCCACGATGTAGCGCCGCTCACCGTCGGCGTAGCACAGCAGTGCAAGGTGAGCGCTGCGGTTCGGATCGTATTCGAGCCGCTCGACCTTCGCCACGATTCCATCCTTGTTCCGGCGGAAGTCGACGACGCGGTAGTGCTGCTTGTGTCCGCCACCCTGGTGGCGCGTGGTGACCTGTCCCAGGTTGTTGCGGCCGGCTCGCTTCGACTTCTTCTCGAGCAGCGGCGCGTAAGGCTTGCCCTTGTGCAGGTCTGGGCGTACGACCTTGACGACCGACCGACGACCGGGCGACGTGGGCTTGACTTTGATCAATGCCATGTTGATGTCTCCAACGCGAGCCGGTTACTTCGCGTCGCCGGCAGCCAGGTCGATCTCCTGGCCGGGCTTGAGCGAAACGAATGCCTTCTTCCAGCTGCGACGGCGTCCAACCGCGCGTCCGAAGCGCTTGGTCTCCTTGCCGTGGCTGTTGGACGTCTGCACACCGAGGACCTCGACCTTGAACATGAGCTCCACCGCCGCCTTGATCTCCGGCTTGGTGGCGTCGGAGGTCACGCGGAACACCCACTGGTTGTGCTTCTCACCAACGTAAGTGCTCTTCTCGGAGATCTGCGGCGCGAGCAGGACCTGCATCAGGCGCTCTTGCGAAAACGACTTGGCGTTCATGCGAACATCTCCTGCATCTTGGCCACTGCCGCCTTGGTCATGATGGTCTTCTCGAATCGCATCAGGCTGACGGGGTCGGCATGCCTGGGCTCGATCACCAGCACGGTGGGCAGGTTGCGCGACGACAGGTACAGGTTGTCGTCGATGGTGTCGGTGATCACCAGCGCCTCGGTCACTCCCATGCCCTTGAGCTTGTCGGCGAGCAACTTGGTCTTGGGCGCGCTTACCGCGAAATCCTCCACCACGGTCAGACGTCCTTCCCGCGCGAGCTGCGACAGGATCGCCGCCAGGCCGGCGCGGTACACCTTGCGATTGACCTTGTGGCTGAAGTTCTCGTCGGGGCTGTTCGGGAACGTCTTGCCGCCGCCCCGCCATAGGGGGCTGGAGGCCTTGCCCGCGCGCGCACGGCCCGTGCCCTTCTGCTTCCAGGGCTTCTTCTTCGATTTGTTGACCTCGCTGCGCCCCTTCTGGGCACGTGTGCCAAGGCGGGCGTTCGCCATGTAGGCGGTGACGACCTGATGCACGACCGCTTCGTTGTACTCGCGACCGAACAGTTCGTCCGGAGCGGCCAGCTTCGAGGTGGGCTGGCCCTTGTCATCGATGACTGTCAGGTCCATTACGCCCTCACCCGCACGGTTGGCGACACCACGACGTTGCCGCCCTTGGATCCGGGCAGCGCACCCTTTATCATCAGCAGTTGCCGTTCGGCATCCACTCGAACTACCACGAGGTTTTGCACCGTACGGCGCACGTCGCCCATGTGCCCGGGCATGCGCTTTCCGGGGAACACCTTGCTCGGGCTCTGGTTTTGACCGGTCGATCCCGGTTTGTTGTGCGAGACCGAGTTGCCGTGCGAGGCGCGGTTGGACGAGAAGTTGTGGCGTTTGATGACACCGGCAAATCCCTTGCCGATGGTCGATCCGCTCACGTCCACCTTCTGACCTGCCTGGAAGATGTCCGCGCCAAGCGTGGCACCCGGCTGCAGGGAAGCCGCCTGCTCCTGGGAGACGCGGAACTCCTTCAGGATCGAACCGGCTTCCACGCCCGCCTTGGCGAAGTGACCGGCGGCTGGCTTGATGACACGGATGGGACGACGGCGGCCATAAGCGACCTGCACCGCCGAATAACCATCCGATTCCGGAGTCTTGATCTGAGTGACACGATTGTTCGACACGTCAACGACGGTCACTGGGACGGAATCTCCGTCGTCGGTGAACAGCCGAGTCATGCCGACCTTTCGGCCGACGAGTCCTAAACTCATTTGTTATTCCCTCAATCGAGGTGCCCGCTGCAATTGGCGGACGTTGACAACCCGGGACTGGGGGCTAGGGGTTGGGGACTGGGGAGATCGCGGCGTACCACGATCCTCCCCTAGTCCCTAGTCCCTAGTCCCCAGCCCCTCCAATCACAACTTGATCTCTACATCCACGCCAGCCGGAAGATCCAGCTTCATCAGCGCGTCCACCGTCTTGTCCGTCGGGTCGATGATGTCCATCAGACGAAGGTGGGTTCGGATCTCGAACTGGTCGCGCGAGGTCTTGTCGATGTGCGGCGAGCGCAACAGGTCGAAACGTTGCATGCGCGTGGGAAGGGGAACCGGCCCCTTCACCACCGCTCCGGTGCGCTTCGCAGTCTCGACGATCTCGAGGGCCGACTGGTCGATGAGACGGTAGTCGAACGCCTTGAGGCGGATGCGGATCTTCTGACTCTGCATGGCCATTACGGGTTACTCCAGCACTTTGGCGACGACGCCGGCGCCCACGGTTCGGCCACCCTCGCG
>CAYLTE010000295.1:0-4920 GCA_964386195.1 uncultured Burkholderiales bacterium
TCAGCACTGCCTCGGCCAGCGCCGAGGCGCCGTCGTAGAGACTCGCGTTGGCGGCATCCAGGCCGGTGAGCCCGGCGATCATGGACTGGAATTCGTACAGCAGTTGGAGGGTGCCCTGGCTGGCCTCGGCCTGGTAGGGCGTGTAGGCCGAGTAGAACTCGCCGCGCGTGACGATCTGCCACACGGCTGCGGGGACGTAGTGTTCGTAGGCCCCCGCACCGATGAAACTGGACCAGCGTCCGTCCTGGGCCGCGCGCGCCTCCATCGTGCGCGCGATGTCCATCTCGATCAGGGCTGCGGGGACGCGCGCAAGATCCGCGTTCCGAAGCGCCTCGGGAATCTCGTCGAACAGCGCGTCGATGCTCTCGACGCCGATGGCGTCGAGCATCCCGCGGATGTCCTCGGGCGTGTGCGGAATGAAGGGCATGCGCAGATCGCGGCGGTTCAGTCCTGCTCCGCGTTCACCAGGCCCTCGTAGCCGGCTGGATCGAGCAGCGCGCCCAGTTCGCCTGGATCGGTTGGGCGCAGGCGGAATATCCACGCGGCATAGGCGTCCTGGTTGATCTTCTCGGGGCTGGCGCCGAGTTCCTCGTTGACCGCGATCACTTCGCCCGACACCGGCGCGTAGATGTCGGAGGCGGCCTTCACCGACTCCACCACCGCGCACTCCTGCCCCTTGGCCACCTGCCTGCCGACCTCGGGCGACTCGACGAAGACGAGATCGCCGAGTTGCTCCTGCGCGTGGTCGGTGATGCCGACGGTCACACTGCCGTCGTCTTCCAGGCGCGCCCATTCGTGGGTCGGCGCGTACCGGAGATCCTGCGCGAGTTTCATGCACTCCTCCGCGGTGGCGAGGCGACGCACGGCGCCGGCGCGCCGCATGCCCGTATCAATCGATTGGCGGGAGCAGCGACCTGCCCCGGCGCACGAAGGGATAGTTTACTACCCGGGCATCGAGCCACCGGTCGCGTATCCCCACCTGCACGTCGTCCCCGGCGCGACTCGCGCACGGCAGACGTGCCATGGCGATCGACTTCCCGAGCGTCGGGGAATGCGAACCGCTGGTGATCTCGCCCTCGCCGTGCGCGCTGCGCACCGGCTGATGCGCGCGCAGCACGCCCCGGTCGCGCAGCACCAGCCCGTGGGTGGCGAAGCGAGGGCGGCGACGCGCCAGGGCGTCGCGCCCGACGAATGCGCGGGACGCGTCCTGTGCCACGGTCCAGCCCAGTCCCGCTTCGATCGGCGTCACGCCCTCGTCCATGTCCTGCCCGTACAGCGCCATGCCGGCCTCGAGGCGCAGAGTGTCGCGCGCGCCCAGCCCGCATGGTGCGAAGCCCGCCTGGAGCAGGTCGCGCCAGCGACCCACGACGTCGGCAACGGGAAGAAGCAGTTCGTAGCCGTCCTCGCCGGTGTAGCCGGTGCGGGCGACGAACGCGCCGTGCGCTTCCCCGCAGCGGAAGGGCGCCAGCCCCTCGCTCACGGCACGCAGGGAAGGCACGCCCGACCAGAAGCGGCTGCGTGCCTGCGGCCCCTGCAGGGCGAGCATGGCGAGATCGCGGCGCGGCAGCAGCGCGACTCCCTCGACGAAGGGCGCTGCCTGGGTGTGCATCCAGGCGAGATCCTTGTCCGCCGTGCCTGCGTTCACGATCACCCGAAACTGCTGCGGTGCGCGGAAGTAGACGATCATGTCGTCCATCACGCCGCCCGCCTCGTCGAGCATGCACGAGTAGAGCGCGCCGCCAGGATCGGTGAGCTTGGCGACGTCGTTGGTGAGCAGCACGCGCAGATAATCGAAGGCGTGTGTTCCCTCGACGTCGATCGCCAGCATGTGCGAGACGTCGAACATACCTGCGTCGCGCCGCACGTGATGATGCTCGTCGATCTGGGAGCCGTAGTGCAGCGGCATCTCCCAGCCGCCGAAGTCGATCAGCCGCGCGCCGGCGGCGAGATGTTCGGCGTGCAACGGTGTCCGATTCGATGCGCCGGTCACGGACCTATCCGAAGAAGAGGTAGAGCCGGTAACCCGCCGCGCGCAGGTCGCCGGTATTGAGGTAGAGCCGCACCGGCACCTCTTCGTTCCCCGCGATCCCGTCCTGGACGCGCCTGCCCGCCTCCACGTAGTCGGCGGGACGCAGCACGCGCCGCCCCACTACCCGGTTGGCGGTGTCGATGAGCGTCAGTTCGATCGCGGGCAACTGCTGCGCCACCGTGGCGCGATTGCGGATCTGCGCGGTGAGCAGCACCTCCTGCGGGCGAGCCACGTCGAGCAGTTGCAGATCGGAGCCCTCGATGGAGAGCTGTTCGGGCAGCTGCGGGAGCGCGACCTCGCAGCCGAGCAGGCCGCAGTCAAGCTCGAGTGGCGCGCGCGTGCCGGGCAGCGCGTTCGCGACCGGCGAGGCGAACCACCACAGCGCCTGCACCGCCAGGGCGAGCGCCAGGCCGGCGACGGCGGCCAGCCAGCGGCCGCGGTGGCGCAGCGGCACAGCGCCGCCCTCGAGCAGCGCGTCGGGTACCGTGAGCGCGGGCCGCGGCAGGTCGGGCACCGGCGCAGGCGGCGCGGCGAGTTCGATCACTTCCGTCTCGTGGGCATCCCGTCCGCGCGTAACCCTGCCGCCGTGCGCGCCGTCCTCCGGTGTAGTCGGTGCGAACGTATCGGGGGCGGACGTATCGGGGTCGGGCGTCTCGAGATCGGATGGTCCGAAATCGTCGGTCGCGGCCTCGTATGTCTCGTATGTCCCGGCGTCGGACGACCGGCCGGCGGCGCGTTCGTCATCCCGGTCCCATTGCGCATCGCGGGCGGCCTCCTCGTGCGTGGACGCCGGGTCTCGCATCTCCGGGCTGGCCTGCGCTTGCGACGCATCGGTGACGGCCTCCACCCACGGCTGGTCGGCATGCGGCCGCGGCCGGGAGTCGTCCACGTCCAGGCTGAGCCGGGCCACTGCCTGGAGTACGCGCAAGGAGTCGGCGAACCGGTCGATCGACGACGGCGCCTCGTCCGCTGCGCCCTCTTCGTCCTCGGCGTCCAGCGTTTCCCCGTGCGCGCCGTTGGCCTCTTGCGCATCGGCGTCGTGCTGCGTGCGCGCACTCCCGTAGCGATGCACGTAGGCGGCGACCTGGTCCTCGGCCGCTACGTGGACATCGGAGGGGGCGGAGGCAGGCGCCGGCGTCCCAGAAACCGGCACAGAACTCGGGTGCGGAGCGATCGAGGGTGCCTGCTCCGGTGCGCCGATCGGCTCGGACGCGGCGACCGGCGAAGGGCTTGCCGCCGGCATCCTGGCAGCATCCCCTGGTCGCGCATCGTGACCGGCAGGAAGCGACGCGGCGAGCGATGCGAAAGCGTCGAACTGCGCCTGGCAACGTCCGCACTTGACCTGCCCGCTCGAGGCCTGCAACTGCTGCGGCGTGACGCGGTAGACGGTGGCGCAGTGTGGACAGCGCGTGTACATGGTTTGCGTCGGCTCGGGGACCTTGGGCGAGTCTACCGCCTGCGGCGACCCGACAGGCAGGTCCATCCGTCGGATTCGAACGTCGCTTCCAGGTCGAACCAGGGCCGGTACGCCTGCGCGACGTCGTGCGCCTGGGTGGTCAGGATGCCGGCAAGCACCAGTGCTCCGTCCATGCGCGCCAGCGACGACAGCAGGGGCGCAAGCACCTTGAGCGGATTGGAGAGGATGTTGGCCATGACCACGTCGTACGGGCCGGCGTCGACCGCGTCGGTGTCGGCGACCTCGATGTCGACGCCGTTGAGCGCCGCGTTGTCACGGGTCGCCGCCAGCGCCGACGGATCGATGTCCACCGCGACGACCCGGCCGGCCCCCAGCCGCCTGGCGGCGATGGCCAGCACCCCGCTGCCGCAGCCGTAGTCGACGAGGCTCGCGCCCGCGGGCAGGTTCGCCTCCAGCCAGCGCAGACACTGCGCGGTCGTGGGGTGGCTGCCGGTGCCGAAGGCGAGACCGGGATCCAGGCGCAGGTTGAGCGCATGGGGATCGGGAGCCTCCGACCACGACGGCACGATCCACAGCCGTTCGCTGATGCGCAGGGGACCGAACTGCTGCTGCGTCGCGCGCACCCAGTCCTGTTCCTGCACCGCCTCCAATGCGATGTCGGGCGCGCGCATGCCGAGGGCGTCGAACACGGCCGCGACGGCACCCGATGCGTCAGCGCCCTCGGGAAACAGTGCCCGCAGATGCTGGCGCGGCCAGCTGGCCGCGTCCGCGCCGGGTTCGCCGTACAGCGGTTGCTCGGCCGCGGTGCCCGCCTCCGCATCGGTCAAGTCGACCGATACCGCACCCGCCTCGAGCAGCGCGTCAGCGACCGTTTCGGGATCGGGCACCGCGAGCTCGAAGCTCACCTGAAGCCAGGACATGCGGACCTCCGTGTCGCGCGCCGGCCCCGTGCCGGACGCTCAGTCCGGCCGGTTCTGCTTGGCCAGCTTTTCTTCCAGGTAGTGGATGCTGGTGCCGCCGCGCACGAAGGCCGAATCGAGCATCAGTTCCTGGTGCAGCGGGAGATTGGTCTGGATGCCTTCGATGACCATCTCCGACAGGGCGATACGCATCTTCGCGATGGCCTTCTCGCGCGTGTCCGCCCAGGAGATCACCTTCGCCACCAGCGAATCGTAGTTGGGCGGCACCATATAGTTGGCGTAGACGTGCGAGTCGACGCGAATCCCCGGGCCGCCGGGTGCGTGAAATGCCGAGATGCGCCCCGGCGAAGGGGTGAACTTGTAGGGATGCTCGGCGTTGATCCGGCACTCGACCGAGTGGCCGCGGAACTGGATGTCGCGCTGGCGGAACGGCAGCTTCTGACCCGCCGCCACCATGATCTGTGCCTGCACGATGTCGATGCCGGTGATCATCTCGGTGACCGGATGCTCGACCTGGATGCGCGTGTTCATCTCGATGAAGTAGAATCGGCCGT
>CAYLTE010000296.1:0-4900 GCA_964386195.1 uncultured Burkholderiales bacterium
GGAACAGGTTGGCGATCCATTCGCCCGACAGATCCTGCGGCGCGCTGCCGTCGTAAAAATAGTCCGATGGCGGCCAGCCTTCGCGGAAGGCCTTCATGCCGGCCGCCAGGGCCTGGATGGTGCCGCATTCGTCGTAGGGCTCGCCCCAGATCAGCACGCGCGAGTCGGACATGATCAGCCGCTGCAGCATGGTCGAGCCTGAGCGCCAGCCGGCCGACAGCAGGAAGATGGGCGATTCCGTGTCACCCTCGTCGGCTTGGGTGTGGGCGCGCAGGATCTCGACGCCGCGGGCGACGCTGGGCTGCCGCAGCAGGGCTTGACGATGGGCGGCGCGGGCCTGCGCCGGACCCTTGAAGGCGGTGATGAGGTCGTCGATCAGATTCATGGACTTGTCCGGTATTCGATTGCGCCCAGGCCTTGCATCAGCTCCCGTAGCGCATCTCGCGCCTGGCCAAAGGAGAGCTGGCCGGCCTTGTATTGCGCGAGGACTGCCGCCGTGCGTGGCCTGAGCTGGCGCGACAGGTAGTCGCGCATCCGTTTCTCGTGCCATTGCGACAGGCGATACGAGTGCTGCTTCAAGAATCCGTGTAGACCGGCGAGCGTACGGTTCTTCAGCCCGGCCGGGTTCCGTGCCAGAAGCGCGACCATCCCGTCGACGAGCTGGTTCTCGTCGATCAGCCCGTTCTTGTAGCGCACCAGCACGTCCGATGCCTTCACCTCGGCAAAGCGCGACAGATACAGCGTGTCGTCGTCGCGGCGGAAGTAGTACAGCGGCTCGGCGATGTGGCAGGCCTCGAACTGCTTGGCGATGCGAATGAAGTAGTCGTAGTCCTCGACCAGGAACAGCTCCGGGTCGTAGTCACCCACTGCCTTGTACGCGCGACGGGTGTACAGGAAGCAGGCACCGATGTGGTTGCCCTTGTCCAGTTGCAGCGCGGCGGGCAGGCGGTCGTGCTTGGCGTCGGTGGGGCGGCCCGCGGCGTCGACCTCGGCGAACATGTAGTAGTCCGCATACGCCAGGTCGCACTCGCCGCGGTCCAGCACCTGCACCATGCGCTCGATCGCGGTGTCGGCAAAGAAGTTGTCGTCCGAGGTCCAGGTTAGGTACTGCCCGCGCGCCAGCGCAAAGCCGCGGTTGAGCGCGCGCGGCAGGCGCAGGTTGGGCTCGTTGCGCACGTAGCGGATGCGCGGGTCGTCGAAGCGGGCCACCACCTGCGGCGTGTCGTCGGGCGAATTGTCGTCGACCACGATCAGCTCGAAGTCCCGGAACGACTGTGCCAGCACGTTCTCGATCGCCCCGCCCAGCAGGTGCGCCCGCTTGTAGGTGGGCATCACGATGCTCACCCGCGGCGTGGTGGTCGATGCACTTACGCTCATTTGGCGGAAAGTCCCGCGTCGGCCAGGATGCGGCGCACGATGCGCTGGCTGGCGGTGCCGTCCCCATACGGATTCACCTTGGACGCCATCGCATGGTAGGCGTCCGCATCGTCCAGCAGGCGCGAGGCCTCGGCCACGATGGTGGCGGCATCGGTGCCGATGACCCGCACCGTGCCGGCTGCCACCCCCTCGGGGCGCTCGGTGACCTTGCGCATCACCAGCACCGGCTTGCCCAGGCTGGGCGCTTCTTCCTGCAGGCCGCCGGAGTCGGTCAGCACCATGTAGGCGCGCTTCATCAGGTGCACGAGCGGCATGTAGTCCAGCGGGTCGATCAGCAGCACGTTGTCCAGCCCATGCAGGGCGTCGTTCACCACGGCGCGCACATTCGGGTTGCGGTGCACCGGGTAGACCATGACGATCTCGTCGCGGTACTTCAGCGCCAGCGCGCGCAGTCCGCGGCACAGGGATTCGAAGGGCTCGCCAAAGCTCTCGCGGCGGTGCGCGGTGACCAGCACGATGCGCTTCGAGCCGAAGGGCAGGGTGTCGAGCACAGTGCCGGCAAAACTGTAGGGCCGGTTCGAGACATCGAGCAGGGCGTCGATCACCGTGTTGCCGGTCACCTCGATCTGCGCTTCCGGGATGCCTTCGTTCAGCAAGTGGCCCTTGGCCATGTCGGTGTGCGGGAAGAAGACGTCGGCCACCGCATCGATCATCTTGCGGTTGGATTCTTCCGGATACGGGTTGTGCTTGTCGAAGGTGCGCAGCCCGGCCTCCACATGGCCCACGCGCACGCCGGCATAGAAGGCGGCCAGGGCCGCGGCCATCGAGGTGGTGGTGTCGCCCTGCACCAGCACCAGGTCGAAGGGTTCCGCGCGCAGGATGCGGCCGACCTCTTGCAGCACCGCGACGGTGATGTGCTCGAGCGTCTGGTTCTCGCGCATCAGTTGCAGGTCGTAATCGACGCGGATGCCGAACAGCTCGATCAGCGGCGCGACCATGTCCTTGTGCTGGCCGGTGAGGCAGTTGCGGTTGTCGATCAGGCCCGGATGCCGCTCGAGCTCGGCGATCAGCGGCGCCATCTTGATGGCCTCCGGCCGGGTGCCGAAGACGGTGAGTACCTTAAGCATGCTTGCCTTCTCCTGCCTGCTTGAGTCGCCAGGCATCCAGGAAATACTTGACCGCCCAGCTGATTTCGGCGCCCGAGATGTACTTGGCGCCTTCGCCGTAGCTGCCATTGAAACCGCCCGACTTGTTCTGGATCTTCTCCAGGTAGGCCATGGCGCGGTCGGCCGGTTCGCGCTTGCCGAGCGTGTACCAGACGATCGCGTACTGGGCCATGCCGGTGGAACAGATCCAGCTCACGTCCGGGTAGGCGGGGATGCTGCCGTCGGCGCGCTGGGCGCGCTCCACGTCAGCCATCCCCTGCGCGGCCAGTTCGAGCTCGCCCATTTCGCACAGCGCCTCCATGGCGTAGGCGTGGAAGTGCGTCAGGCGGTTGAAGGGCACCAGGTCTTCACGCCGCTTGTAGTGCTCGAGCACGAAGCGCGCGCCCTCGGTGTATTTCGGCTCGTTCAGCAGCCGGCCGGCTTCGGCCAGCGGCGGCAGGGCGTAGGTGTGGATCAGGTCGCTGGCGATGCCCGTCCACAGTTCTGTCGAGGGCGTCATCAGCCGGCCGTCCTCGGCCACCTGGGTCAGCATCCAGTCACTCGCCCGGTGCAGGGACTCGCGCGCGCCCGGCACGTCGTCGATCGCCGCGCACAGGCCGCGCATGATCTGGGCGGTGTCGAAGGTGTAGGGCACGCCATCGGGCGCCGGGAAGGCGCCGTCGGGCAACTGGATCGACATCAGCCAGCGCGTGCAGGTGCGGGCGAGCTCGGTTTCGCCCCACTGATAAAGCGTGGGGATGTAGTAGCCGGTGACTTCGGGGTAGGGCACCTTTTGTCGGGTGTGCACGATGATCCCCTGCCCGGGCACCATGTTCGCCTTGAACCAGTCCATTGCACGTTCGTAACTCGGCTTCTTCTTCGGCCAGAAAAGCATCTTCAGGATCCTTGCAGCAGGCTCAGTTCGTGGGTTCGGTAATGCGCAGGACCTGGTTGGTCCCGACGTTCGTCAGTTCCTGGCGGGCGCCGCGCGGCCATTGCACGACCACGCGCTCGGCCTGGGCCTGCTTGGCCAGACCAAAATGCAGCCGGCTGTGGTTCTGGCTGCGGTGGTGAATGCCCCCATCCTGGACGCGGGTCTGCGTGACGCCGCCGGCGGTGACAAACACGCGGGCACCGATGCCGTCCCGGTTCGAGCGCGTGCCTTCCAGGTCGATCTGCAGCCAGCGGTTGTCATTGCCGGTGTTGTGCAACAGCCGGTAGCCGCCGCCGTCCGAGGGCAGGCCGAGGCTGCGGCCCATGCTGCCGCCGGTGGCGATCAGCAGGTCGATAAAGCCGTCGCCGTCGAAGTCGGCGGTCGTCACGCTGTCGCCCACGCCGGCGCGCGGCAGGGTCACCCCATCGCCGAGGGGCTGCGCCTTGAACTTGCCGTCCCCCTGGTTGATCAGCAACAGGCTGTCGTGCATGCCGACGTCGCCCGAGCCGAGGATGAAGAGGTCGAGCAGCATGTCGTTGTTGAAGTCTGCCGCGACCACGTTCATGGCGGCGATCGGGGTCTTGTTGACGCCGCGCTTGTCGCTTTCCTCGACCAGCTTGCCGCCGCGGTTCATGAACAGGCGCTGCGGCGCGTGTTCGGCCCGTTCGGCATCGCCTTCGGCCTTCACGTCGGTGATGGCCTGCTCGGCAGCGACCGACAGTTGCACCTGCACATTGCGGTTGCGGCCCTCGGGGCTGGTGCCGGGCCCGACCAGCGCCACGCGCCAGCGGTCGGGCGCCTCGAAGCCGATGCGCAGCTCCGGGCGTTCGGCTGCGCCCGCCTGCAGGCCCGCCGTCTCGGGCGCGGCAGGGTCGAGCACGAACGCCAGCGCCTCGGGCGGCCGGCCCTGCGCGCCCAGGCGGACGCTCTCTAGGTTCATCAGCCCGCGCGGCAGCTTTGGCGCCACCGCTAGTTTGAGCTTGCCCTTGGCGCGGAAGGAGAAGGTCGTGGCCTGGACGAGCTCCGCCTCCTTCACCGTGATGTCCGCGATCAGCGCGTTATCGGCCGGCCGCCCGAGCGCCACCTTGCCCGACGGGTTGCGGCGAGCCAGGAACAGGTCGATGTTGCCGTCGTTGTCGAAATCGCCCGCGGCGATGTCTTCGAAGGCCGAAACCGGCAACAGATCGAGCTCCTGTGCGGGCTGGGTGCGCGTGCTGAAGATCTGTGCGGACAGGTTGTTGCCGGCCACGCGACAGACGACCTCGGGATGGTGGTCGTTGTCGAGCTCGGTGACGATGCAGAAGGGCACGGTACGGGCACGGAAGGCGAGCGCCTGCAGCGTCTCCTCGAAGCGGCTGCCGCGCTGCAGGAAGGTGAAGGGCGGCTCGACATCGTCGAAGCGCGTCTCGGCGCCCTGGATCAGGTCGAGCTGGCCGTCGCCGTC
>CAYLTE010000297.1:0-4897 GCA_964386195.1 uncultured Burkholderiales bacterium
CGGGCACACCTACATCACCTACGGCCCGCTGGCCGTGGGTGCGACCGAGATCGTGTTCGAAGGCGTGCCGACCTGGCCGGACGCCGGGCGGTTCTGGAAGATGATCGCGGACCACGGCGTCACCACCTTCTACACCGCGCCGACCGCGATCCGCTCGCTGATCAAGGCCGGTGCGGACCTGCCGAAGAAGTACGACCTGTCCAGCCTGCGGCTGCTGGGCAGCGTGGGCGAGCCGATCAATCCCGAAGCGTGGATGTGGTACCACACCACCGTGGGCGGCGGCCGCTGCCCGATCGTGGACACCTGGTGGCAGACCGAGACCGGCGGTCACATGATCACGCCGCTGCCCGGCGTGGTCGCACTCAAGCCCGGCTCGTGCACCCTGCCCCTTCCCGGCGTCATGGCCGACGTGGTCGACGAGACCGGCCAGGGCGTCGAGAAGGGCAAGGGGGGCATCCTGGTGATCAAGCGTCCCTGGCCATCGATGATCCGCACCATCTGGAACGATCCGGACCGCTTCAAGAAGAGCTACTTCCCGGAGGACTTCAAGGGCAAGTACTACCTCGCGGGCGATGGCGCCAACCGCGACCTGGACGGCTACTTCTGGATCATGGGACGGATCGACGACGTGCTCAACGTCTCCGGCCACCGTCTCGGCACCATGGAGATCGAATCGGCGCTGGTGGCGAACCCGCTGGTGGCGGAAGCCGCCGTCGTCGGCCGGCCGCACGACGTCAAGGGCGAGGCGGTGGTCGCCTTCGTCGTGCTCAAGGGCGCGCGCCCGGACGGCAGCGCAGCGAAGGAGATCGCCGCGAAGCTGCGCGACTGGGTGGGTCAGGAGATCGGCCCGATCGCCAAACCGGACGAGATCCGCTTCGGCGAGAACCTGCCCAAGACCCGCTCGGGCAAGATCATGCGCCGCCTGCTGCGCGCGCTGGCCAAGGGCGAAGAGATCACGCAGGACGTCTCGACGCTGGAGAACCCCGCCATCCTGGAGCAGTTGAAGACAGCGGTGCGCTGACCAACGCCGCCGCTGGACAGGCGCGTCAGCGGTGGTTTATCCTCTGCGCCCTTTCGCTGAGGCTCTCGATCGAGAGATAGCGGCGGTAACGGAGAGGTGACCGAGTGGTTGAAGGTGCACGCCTGGAAAGCGTGTGTACGGCCTAAAACCGTACCGAGGGTTCGAATCCCTCTCTCTCCGCCAACAAAATGCCGGCCGCAGGTCGGCATTTTTGTTGGCTGCAGCGGGGGCAAGAGAAGCCTCGTCAGGGTTCGACTAGCACACCGAAGGTATGCTGGACGCCCCCATTTGCAATGAATGAACGAGGGTCGGTCCCGAGCGTTTTAGGGCTTACCCCGGGGACACTCCCACTCCGCGATGCTCATTCCTCGATCCAGTACTCCCCGGTTGCCTCCTGGCTGAGGGTAGACGCCCCGGCAGCACGGGAACCCGAGCCACGCACCTGCCCGCGCATGCCCTTGAAAGGCCCAGTCCCTCCCGAGAAATTATTCGTGAAGGAGAAGCTACGACCGCCATCGGGACTCGCGTGTGTGTCACCTGTCCCATGCGCATACACCTTGTTCCCATCTTCCATGACGTACACGGTGTAGGTCTTGAATCCGCCGCTACCGTTCGTGTAGTCGCTCATGCCTGTGGTGTAGGACTCCTTCACTGGCACGTTCAGAAACTTCAGATCGCGGTTCGGATACTCGTAGCGCAGCCGGTAGATACGCGCTTGGTGTCCGAGCGCGTCTTCCACGTCGATAGCATGCTCTTCGAGGTACTTGCTCTTCGATTCCACGTCCGGGATGGGATAGCGCTGAGGGTCAGCGGCCCATCCTGAGGCAGACGACAACAACGCCAGACCCATGAACAGCTTGAACCAGATGAACTGACGCATCTCCATCCCCCTATCAATCGGCAGCGATCACTCTGCCTCGCAAGTGTAGCGCTGGCTGTCCTAATCGCGTAGGTCTATACCTCCGCTTACCGAAGCCCATTGTGTCCGTCGCGCTGCAAGCGAATCCCCCTACTTCCCCTCCCGCCCCAGCTTCGCCATCCGCACCAGCCACTTCGCTGCGCTCTTCTCGTCGAGTTTGCCGACCATCCCGATCAGCGTCTCGTCCACCGGCGCAATCCCGACGAAACCCAGGATGTTGCGCTCCAACGACTTGATGCTGTGTGCCCGGAAGTACATGCGATACACCGTCGCCGGCATGCCCATGGTGCAGATCACACGCGCGGAACGTCCCTTCAGCCGCTTGAGCGCAAGTGGATTTCCACTTTCCTCGCCAAAGGCGAAGCCCGGACGCATGATCTGCTCGAGGAAGCCCTTCACGAGCGCCGGCATGTCGCCCAGCCACAGCGGGAAGATCAGCACGAGGTGATTGGCCCACTCGACCGCAGCCTGCGCTTCCCGAAGTCCAGGCGGCAATGCGCCCTGCTCCCACTCCTGCTGGCTGCGCAGCAACGGGAAATCCAGCCGCCCTACGTCGACCTGCCTCACCTCGTGTCCGGCGGTACCGGCAGCTTCGCAATACGCTGGCCTGCGTCCGGATGACCCTGCAACAGCACGATACGTTTCGGCATGTTCATCCCCACTGCCTGGCGTGGCGGGCGCTGCTCGCCCATACTTGACGGCCCGTCCAGCAGCCTCGCGTGCCATGATGCGCCTTCTCGCCCTGTTCGTCGCACTCGCAGTCTTCACCTTCGCGCCCATCGCCATGGCCATCGAGGAAGCACCCTTCAGCGTGGTCGAGTCGCAGGACCGGTTCGAGCTGCGCCAGTACCAGCCCTATGCGGTCGCCGAGACGGTGGTCGATGGCACGTTCGAGACGGCCGGAAACGAGGGCTTCCGCCGGCTGGTTCGCTACATCGGGGGCGCGAACCGCGGCAAGCGTGAGATCTCGATGACTGCGCCCGTGGAACAGACGAAGGAGGGCGAGAAGATCGCGATGACCGCACCGGTCGAGCAGACGGGCGTGGATGGACAGTGGCGCATCGGTTTCGTCCTGCCAGCCGGCTACACCGCGGAGAACGCGCCGGTGCCGGATGACGCGCGCATCGAGTTGCGGACCGTGCCCGGCCGTCTGATGGCCTCGGTGCGCTACTCGGGACGCTGGACCCGCGCCAACTACGACGAGAACCTCGCGGCGCTTCGCACGTGGGTGTCCCAACAGGGCTGGACGGTGGAAGGCGAGCCGGTGTGGGCGCGCTACAACCCGCCGATGCTGCCGTGGTTCCTGCGGCGCAACGAGATCCTTCTGCCGGTGAAGCGTCCCTGATGCGCGGGAGGTCTGCAGTCGGATCGTGACGGCGTGCGGCTCGACCGTATCGAGCCTCACGCCGTCTGGGTTCAGGACCGGGTCTGCGGAGCGCAGTCCGGCCCTAGCGCCTCAGTTCGAATCGATCCAGGTTCATCACCTTCACCCATGCCGCCACGAACTCGCGCACGAACTTCTCGCGCGCGTCGTCCGCCGCATAGACTTCCGCCAGCGCGCGCAGCTCGGAGTTCGAACCGAACACGAGATCCACACGCGTGCCGGTCCAGCGCACCTGCCCCCTCGACCGGTCACGGCCTTCGTACAGTCCTTCCTGGGAAGCAGGGTGCCACTCGATCCCGGCATCCAGGAGATTGACGAAGAACGCGTTGGACAGCACGCCGGGCGAGTCCGTGAAGACGCCGTGCGCGGACCCGTCGAAGTTGGCATCGAGGACGCGCAGGCCGCCGATCAGCACGGTCATCTCCGGCGCTGTGAGCGTGAGCAGCTGCGCCCGGTCGAGCAGCAGATGCTCTGCGGCGGTGGACACACCCGTGCGCACATAGTTGCGGAACCCGTCGGCGATCGGCTCCAGCACCGCAAACGATTCGACGTCGGTCTGCGCCGGCCTGGCATCGGTGCGCCCTGGCGCAAACGGCACCTCGATCTCGATCCCGGCTTCCTTTGCCGCATCCTCGATCGCCGTGCCGCCCGCGAGCACGATCAGGTCGGCGAGCGAGACCGTCCTGCCGCCAGGCGCCGCGCGGTTGAACTCATTCTGGATCGTCTCGAGCGTACGCAGCACCTCGTCGAGTTCAGCCGGCCGGTTCACCGCCCAGTCCTTCTGCGGTGCCAATCGAATGCGTGCGCCGTTGGCGCCGCCACGCTTGTCCGATCCGCGGAAGGTCGAGGCAGATGCCCAGGCCGTGCGCACCCGCTTCGCGGTCGACAGCCCTGCGGCGCGGATCGTGCGCTTGAGCGCCGCGATCTCAGCAAGGCCGATCGGTTCGTGATCCAGCGCGGGCACCGGATCCTGCCAGAGCAGTTCCTCGCCCGGCACCTCGGGGCCGAGGTAGCGTGAGCGCGGGCCCATGTCCCGATGCGTGAGCTTGAACCACGCGCGGGCGAAGGCGTCGGCAAACGCCTGCGGATCCGCATGGAAGCGACGCGAGATCGGTTCGTAGATCGGGTCGAAGCGCAGCGAGAGATCCGCCGTCGTCATCATCGGCGGGTGCTTCGTCGACGGGTCGTGCGCATCGGGAATCATGTGTTCCGGCCGGCAATTCTTTGGTGTCCACTGCTGCGCACCGGCGGGGCTGCGCGTCAGTTCCCACTCGTAGCCGAAGAGGATGTCGAAATAGCCGTTGTCCCAGCGCGTGGGATTCGGTTTCCACGCACCCTCGATACCGCTCGTCGTGGTGTGCACGCCCTTGCCACTGCCGAAGGCGTTCTTCCATCCCAGGCCCATCTCCTCGAGCGGCGCACCTTCGGGCTCCGGTCCCACCAGCGCCGGATCGCCGGCGCCGTGCGCCTTGCCGAAGGTGTGGCCGCCGGCGATCAGCGCGACGGTCTCTTCGTCGTTCATTGCCATGCGGGCGAAGGTCTCGCGCACGTCGCGGCCGGAGGCGACCGGATC
>CAYLTE010000298.1:0-4879 GCA_964386195.1 uncultured Burkholderiales bacterium
CGCAAGCGCGCAGCGATCGCGCGGGCGATGGCGCTCGATCCCGACATCCTGTTTCTCGACGAACCGTCCGCCGGCCTCGATCCGATCGTGTCAGCGGAGGTGGACCGCCTGATCCTGCGCCTGTCGCGCAGCCTGGGCGTCACCTTCGTGGTCGTGACGCACGAGCTTCCCAGCATCTTCACGATCGCCAGCCGGGTCGTGATGCTCGACCGGCGCAGCAAGGGCATCGCGGCGATCGGCGATCCCCGCGAGCTGCGTGACCACGCATCCGACGAGTGGGTGCGCCGCTTCCTCAATCGCGAGGCGGAGGCCGTATGAGCCAGGCCGGCACGCGCGCGCGTTATGTACGGCTGGGCGCGTTCGTTCTCGGTTCGTTCGCCATCGCCGTCATCTTCGTGATCGCCTTCGGCGCCGGCTGGTGGTGGCGGCCGAAGGTGCTGATGGAGACCTACTTCGACGAGTCGGTACAGGGCATCGACGTCGGTTCGCCCCTGAAGTACCGCGGCGTGAACATCGGCGAGGTGAGTCGCATCGGGTTCACCTACACGGAATACGAGCAGGACAAGCCTGCCGCACAGCGGCAGCAGTACGTGCTGGTCGAGGCGACGCTACGCACCCGCGAACTGACCGGCGAGCTGGGCAGCATCGACAGTTCGATGGTGGGCACGCTGATCGAGCGCGGACTGCGCGTGCAGATGGCCGCGCAGGGACTGACCGGCGCCTACTATCTCGAGCTCGATTATGTCGACCCTGCGCGCAATCCGGCGCTGCCGATCGCGTGGCAGCCGGACAATCTCTACATCCCGTCGACGCGCAGCACGGTGGGTCAGATCGTCAGCGGCGCCGAATCGCTGGTGCGCAAGCTCGAACGCGCGAATCTGGACGAGGTCATGATCAACCTGAATGCCCTGCTGCTCACGCTCGACGGCACGCTCAAGGGGTTGCGCACCGATCGCCTCGGCGAGAGCACCGTGAACCTGCTCGGCGAGCTGAGCGAGACCAATCGCGCGCTGCAGCAGATCGTCGCCAATCCGGCCTGGCGTCAGCTGCCCTCCGATGCCTCTGCAACGCTCGCCAGCGCAAGGCGCCTGCTGGAGAGCGAGCGCCTGCCGCAGACCCTCGACCGCGTGACGAAGACGCTGGAAACCTTCGATGGCGCGGCACAGCGCCTCGACCGCGCGCTGGTGGGACCGGAACGCGACCTGCCGCTGATCCTGGACAATCTGCGCCAGACCACCGAGAACCTGCGCGACCTGACCGAGTCGCTGCGCCGCTCGCCGCGTGCGGTGCTCTTCGCCGATCCTCCCGCGCCGCTCGAGCGCCCCACCGGACCCCGCCAATGAACGCGACCGTGCGCGCCTTCCTGCTCGGACTCATGGTCCTGGTCTGCACCGCCTGCAGCCTCAACACCCCCGCGCCCGCCCGCAACACCTTCCTGCCGAGACCAGACCTCGGGCGCGCGAGCGTACCGGGCGAATCGCTGCCCGGTCTGCTGCTGGTCAACGTGTTCGCCGTGGCAGAAGCCTTCGCCGGCAAGCCGATGGTCTACCGCTTCGACGAGCACCGCTACGAGACCGACTTCTACAACGAGTTCCTGGTCGCCCCGCGTGACCTCGTCACCCAGGGCGCGCTCGAATGGCTGCAGCGAGCGCAGCTGTACGAGACGGTCGCGCCTGCAGCGGGCGCCCGCGCCCCGCGCGCGCTCCTGCTGCAGGGCACGGTGAACGAACTGTATGCCGACGTGCGCGACCCGCAGCGGCCCGCTGCGGTGCTGTCCATCCGCTTCCACGTGGTGGACGAGACCCAGCCGGCGCGGCCCCTGCGCACGGCAGGAGAGCTGCGGCGCGCGATCCCGATCGCGGACGCTTCGGCCGCTGCGTTCGCCGAGGGCGTGAGCCGCGCGATGACCGAGATACTCGCGGAACTGGAACAGCGGCTGCGCGCCGCGGCAGCCGGCTGAGACGGCGCGCAGCGTCGTATCAGACCACCCGGTGCTCCTCGACCGAGAACACCGTGATCTCCTCGAGGAAGGTCTTTGCGTGCGCCATCGTCGCCTGGCCGGCCGCGGAGCCGAAGGCGGCTTCGAGCGCTTGGGCATCCCGGAACCAGAGTTCGACGATGCCGTCGATCGGTAGCGCGTCGTAGTCGCACGGCTGTCCCTTGACCCGCTCGCGCGCGATCACGACGTTTTGACGATACCCCTCGATACCGGGCATCTTCCTGACGAGGTCGCGATGGACGATCCATTCGCGACGAAACTCCGCTTCGCTCAGATCCGGCCGGCGCTTGAGCGTGGAGATGCGCTTGAGCAGCGCGTCACGCTCGGGTGAAGGCGGCACCGGGACGACGACGTGCTGTTCGGCGGTGAGGATGTGCAGCAGGCCGAGGAAGTGCTGCTCGTCGGCGATCAACGCCGGCGCCAGCGGGCTGTCGCGGAAGGCGAGGTTTGCCTGTCCCACGTCGTCGAAGTACAGCTGCGAGAATCCGTCGAAATCCCACGGCCCGCGCGCGAATTCGATGCCCCGCTGCATCCGGTCCGTCACCCGATTCTGCCAGTACTCGCGCAGCCCGGGCGTGCGGGCGGCGAGCGGGCCGTGCGTGTCGCGCCAGTACGCGCGAAAAGCATCCATCGACCAGTCCGGCTTCTTGCGCAACAGACCCATCCTCACGTTCATCCCGGTCTCCTCCTCGCAGTCATTGCGTTCTACGGCACCTGCGGCGCGCGCCGTGTTCAGCACGGCAGCACCGTTGCCTTCGCCTCGCCCAGTCCGATTCGCCGGAAGCCATCCGCTTCGCAGTACCCGCGCAGGATCACCGTATCGCCATCCTCCAGGAAGGTGCGCGTCTCGCCGCCGGGCAGGGTCAGAGGCTGCTTGCCGCCACGCGTCAGTTCCAGCAGCGACCCGGCTTGTTCGCTCGCCGGACCGGACAGCGTTCCGGAACCGAGCAGATCCCCGGGCTGCAGGTTGCAGCCGTTCACGGTGTGGTGCGCGATGAGTTGTGCCGCAGTCCAGTACGCGGCCTGGGCAGCGTTGCCCTGTGTCAAGCGTACCGGCGCTTCGCCGGCCGCACGCATGCGTGGCGTGTGCAGCCATGCCTCCAGCACGATGTCCAGCGCACCGCGTTCGCGGTTGGCTGGCGCATCCAGGTAGGCCAGCGGCTGCGGATCCTCCGGCGGCCGCTCGAGTTTCGCGCGAAACGGCGCGAGCGCCTCCGCAGTGACTACCCACGGCGAGACCGTGGTCGCGAAACTCTTGGCGAGGAAGGGCCCCAGGGGCTGGTATTCCCACGCCTGCAGATCGCGCGCCGACCAGTCGTTGAGCAGGCACACGCCGAACAGGTGGTCCTCGGCCTCGTCGATCGGAATCGGCTGCCCGAGCGCATTGCCAGGACCGACGAAGAATCCGAGTTCGAGTTCGTAGTCGATGCGTTTCGACGCGCCGAAGTCCGGCACGGTCGCCTCCGCGGCCCTGGTCTGGCCCTTCGGCCGCTTGAATGCATGTCCGCTGACCAGGATCGAGGACGCACGACCGTGGTAGCCGATCGGCACCCACTTGTAGTTCGGCATCAGCGGCTGATCCGGCCGGAACAGCCTCCCCACGGCCGTGGCGTGGTGGATGCCGGTGTAGAAGTCGGTGTAGTCGCCGATGCGGCAGGGCAGCGCGCACTCGATCTCCGCCAGCGGCGACAGCGCCCCGGTCCACCCTGCCTGGTCGGAACTCCCCTCGCGCAGTCCGGCGGAGATTCTCGCGCGCAAGGCGCTGCGCTCGGAGACGGGCGCTGCCATGAGCAGATTCATGTCGTCGGTGCCGATTACGCCAGCCGCGCGCAGATCCAGCACCTGGTCGCCGATGGCAGTGCCGATGCGCCAGGCCTCACTGCTGCCTGCCCGGCGGAAGCGACCGAACGGCAGATTCTGGATGGGGAAGTCGCAGCCGGCGTCATTGGCCGAACCGACCCAGCTGCGCAGTCGCGCATCGTGCGTGGCATCCACGGTGGTCATGCCTCCTCCTGATCGACGATCAGCGCGCGGCCGGGTTCGCCCAGCTGCCGTCGTGCATCCAGCGCGCGTGCTGCGGCGCGCGCCTGGTGCGTGCCCACTCCTCGAGCATGGCGTACTTCACCTCGTCGAGCTTCTCGAGCATCTCCGGGGTGGCGGTGTCGGCCGCGAGTTCCAGGCGATGCCCGTTGGGATCGAAGAAGTAGATCGACGTGAACAGGGTGTGGTCGGTCGGTCCGACCACTTCGATTCCGTCCGCCTCGAGTCGCGCCTTGACTGCCAGCAACGTATCGACCGAATCGACCTTCAACGCCAGGTGCTGCACCCAGGCCGGGGTGTTGCGGTCGCGATCCATCGGCTCCTTCGTGGGCAGTTCGAAGAAGGCCAGGATGTTGCCCTGCCCAGCGTCGAGAAACACGTGCATGTACGGATCGGCCTCCTTGGTCGACGGAACCTGATCCTCGGCGATCGCGAGCACGAACTTCATGTCCAGATGCTTCTCGTACCACTCGACGGTCTGCTTGGCATCCTTGCAGCGATAGGCGACGTGGTGGACTTTCTGAATCAGCATGAGTGTCTCCTCGTTGTGGAGGGATTCGCGCACATCAGGATTCGAGGGCCTTCCACATCGCCACGTCGCGCTCGGCGGTCCAGATGCGCGGGTCGGGATGCCGGGTGGCCTCGTCGTAGGCACGGGTGACGTCGAAGGGCATGCAGTGGTCGAAGATCACCCACTTCCCGTACTTCGGCTGCAGCGTCGCGTACGTCTCCTTGTAGATTGCGTTGAGATCCTTGCCAGCCTGCGCACCCTGCGACACGCTGGCGTAGAGCTCGGCCACGAAGTCGCGCGTGCCGGCCAGGCCGCGCGCGACGCTCTCC
>CAYLTE010000299.1:0-4861 GCA_964386195.1 uncultured Burkholderiales bacterium
TCGATTGGGGTGTCGTCCGTTATTCAGTTCGTTCTTTGCGTGGACAGCGGTCCGGGGCCGCCACTCCCGGGCATTCCGCTGGCGATCGCTCAGCCGCTCCGCCGGGTCACCTTGCTGGATAGCAACCACAAGAAGGGCGCCTTCCTGCAGCAGGCCAAGATCGAATGCGGTCTGGAAAACTGCAGCGTTCACGTCGGGCGCGCGGAGGACTGGAAGCCCCGGGAGCCATTGGATGGGGCGATTTCCCGCGCATTCTCCGATCTGTCGGGCTTCGTCGAGGCCACCCGCGGTGTGGTGCGCCCAGGAGGGTGGCTGGCGGCCATGAAAGGCGTGCATCCCGATGAAGAACTGGTCCAGCTACCTGCCGGTGTACGGGTCAGCCGCATCCTTCCGCTGCAGGTGCCTCGCCTGCGCGCAGCCCGCCATCTCGTCCTGATGAATCTCACCCCGTCCGAATGAGCGCCCGAATTCTCGCCGTCACCAACCAGAAGGGCGGGGTCGGAAAGACCACGACGAGCATCAATCTTGCCGCCAGCCTCGCGCTCGCGGGCAGGCGCGTGCTTCTCGTGGATCTCGACCCTCAGGGCAATGCCACGATGGGCAGCGGCGTCGACAAACGCAAGCTCCAGCGGTCGGTGTATCAGGTCCTGCTGGGCAGCGTCGACGTCGCTGCGGCGATCGTCAAGGGCAGCGCTGGCTTCGATCTCCTGCCAGCAAACCGCGAACTTGCAGGTGCCGAAGTCGAATTGATCGACATGCCGCAGCGTGAGGCACGCCTCAAGACCGCGCTCGAGGGTGTGTCGGAACGCTACGATTTCATCCTGCTCGACTGTCCCCCCGCGCTGAATCTCTTGACCGTGAACGGGTTGTGCGCGGCGCACGCAGTCATGATCCCCATGCAGTGTGAGTACTACGCGCTCGAAGGCCTGTCCGATCTGGTACAGACGATCAAGAAGGTGCGCGGGGGACTGAACCCCTCGCTCGAGATCGAGGGATTGCTGCGCACCATGTACGACCCGCGCAATACGCTCGCGCAGCAGGTATCGGAGCAGCTCCAGCGGCATTTCGGGGACAAGGTCTACCGGACGGTGATACCGCGCAACGTGCGACTGGCCGAAGCACCCAGTCACGGCATCCCCGTCATCGCGCTCGACAAGCAGTCCAAGGGTGCGCTTGCCTACCTCGCCCTGGCTGGGGAGATGCTCTCTAAGGCCGCATGAAGCAACGATGAATACAAAACTCAAAGGACTTGGTCGAGGACTGGACGCGCTTCTTGGGGAGAGCGAGCCCTCACCTTCGATGGACCGTCTCACCGATCTTCCCCCGGATCGACTGCAGCCGGGCCGGTATCAGCCGCGTACGCAGATCGACCCCGAGTCGATCGCCGACCTTGCCGAATCGATTCGCGTGCAAGGGGTCATGCAGCCGATCCTGGTGCGTCCGGTAGCCGGGGACAAGTACGAGATCATCGCCGGCGAAAGGCGCTGGCGTGCTGCATCCGCCGCGGGGTTGAAGTCGGTGCCCGTACTGGTCCGCGAAGTCGGGGACGAACATGCGCTCGCCATGGCATTGATCGAGAACATCCAGCGCGAAGACCTCAATCCGCTCGAGGAAGCGCAAGGCGTTCAGCGCCTGATCGCAGAGTTCGCGATGACACACGAGCAGGCCGCGGCAGCGGTGGGGCGATCACGCAGCGGCGTGACCAATCTGTTGCGCCTGCTCGCGCTCGCCAAGCCCGTGCAGGAACTGGTCCTGCGCCGACGGCTGGACATGGGACATGCGCGTGCACTGATCGCTCTCCCGCCGGCATTGCAGATAGAACTGGCGAATCGGATCGACCAGGAAAAGCTCTCGGTGCGCGAAGCCGAAGCGCTGGTGCGCCGACAGCTCGCTCCGCGCAGGGAGGCGCCGTCCCGCCAGGCCGATGCCGACGTCCGGCGGCTCGAGGAGGAACTCGCCGACGCCCTCGGGACGCGGGTCGAGATCGCGCCCGGAAAGGGCGCTGCGGGACGGTTGGTCATCCATTACGGCGATCTCGACCAGCTGGACGGCATTCTCGGGCGAATTCGCGCAAATCGCCTTTGACGCGGCGCGTCAGGGCGATCATAATCGCGGGCTTTGTTGGCCGGTTCCTCCCGACGCGAAGGTTTCCGGATGTTGAAGACTGTCCTCTCGGTGGCGGCGATTCAGATCGGCATCGCGCTGGCGGCAGGGATGGTCCTCTGGGTCGTGTTCGGCGGCCGAGCAGGCGCGTCCGCCATCGCAGGCGGATCTGTCGCAGCGCTCGGATCGGTCGCCTACCTTGCTGTGTGGGCGCTGATCTCCTGGGGCGGCAGGCGCCCGAAGGCGCACCTGCGCGCGCACGTGCTGGGCGAACTGACGAAGGTGTTGGCCGTTTCGGCGGGGTTGCTGTGGGCCCTGTCCGACTTTGGCGGGCAGATGTCCGCGGCGGCGTTCCTCGGCGTATTCGTTGCGTCGCTCGCGGCGACGTGGTTTGGCTTGGCGTTGAAGGCGTAATCAGGATCCACCTATGGCGGGCGCATCACCGACGGAATACATCGGCCACCACCTGACTAACCTCACGGGTGCCATCGGGCAGGGGCCCTTCTGGGTGGTCCACGTCGATTCGCTCATCGTCGCCGCAGTGCTCGGCATCCTCACCTTCGGCGTCATGTGGCTGGCTGCCGGCAAGGCGACGCCCGGCGTGCCCGGACGCTTCCAGGCTTTCGTCGAGATCGTTTACGAATTCGTGGACGGCCAGGTCCGCGACGTCTTTCACGGCGACCGCAGCTTCATCGCTCCACTGTGCCTGACCATCTTCGTGTGGGTCTTGTTCATGAATGCCATGGACCTGATCCCCGTTGACTTCGTACCGAAGTTCCTCGCACTGTTCGGCGTCCACTACTTCAAGGCGGTCCCGACCACCGATCTGAACACCACGTTCGCGATGTCGATCACGGTGTTCCTCATGATCATCTTCTTCAGCTTCAAAGCGAAGGGGACCGGTGGATTCGTGCACGAGCTCTTCACTGCGCCGTTTGGCTCGCACTGGGCGCTTTGGATTCCCAATTTCCTGCTGAACATCATCGAGATGCTGTCCAAGCCGGTTTCGCTGGCCATGCGTCTGTTCGGAAACATGTACGCGGGCGAACTGGTTTTTCTGCTGATCGCGCTGCTGCCCTGGTGGGTACAGTGGATCCCGGGAGCCGGCTGGGCCATCTTCCACATTCTGATCATCACGCTTCAAGCGTTCATCTTCATGGTGCTCACGGCTGTGTACCTGGCGATGGCGCACGAGCACCACTAGAAACGAGCAAGTTTCCCAGCAACCTCCGTCACCAGCAAAGGAAAGAAAATGGAGCAATTTCTGGCCATCATCCAGGCTTACACCGCTCTCGGGATCGGCATCATCATCGGCCTGGGCGCCATCGGTGCGTGTATCGGCATCGGCATCATGGGAAGCAAGTTCCTGGAGGCCGCTGCACGCCAGCCCGAACTGATCCCACAGCTCCAAGGCCGGATGTTCCTGCTGGCCGGTCTGATCGACGCGGCATTCCTGATCGGCGTCGCGGTGGCCATGTTCTTCGCCTTCGCCAACCCGCTGCTTGCCGTTCTTCAGGCCCAGTAAGCACTAACAAGACGACGGGAGTGTCGCAATGAATATCAACGCGACGCTGATCGGGCAGGCGATCCAGTTCGCCATCCTGATCTGGTTCACGTACAAGTTCATCTGGCCACCGCTGCTCAAGGCCATCGACGAGCGCCGCAAACAGATTGCCGACGGACTGGCTGCCGCAGAACGCGGCAAGCGCGACCTCGAGCTTTCCGCCAAGCGCGCCGACGAAGAGGTTGCGAAGGCGAAGGAGCGGGCGCAGGAGATCATCGCCCAGGCCGAGAAGCGCGCCGCGCAGATCGAGGACGAGGCGCGCACGTCGGCGAAGGCCGAAGGTGACCGCATCGTGGCAGCTGCCAAGGCCGAGGTCGATCAGGAAGTGCTACGCGCCAAGGAAGCGCTGCGCAACCAGGTCGCCACCCTGGCCGTACGCGGAGCGGAGAAGATCCTGCGCCGGGAAGTCGACGCGAAGGCGCATTCGGATCTGCTCAGCGCCGTCGCTGCCGAGTTGTAAGAGAACGAACAAATGGCCGAGTTGATCACGGTGGCACGTCCCTACGCCAGCGGCGTGTTTGCGCATGCTAAGGACAAGGGACAGCTGGCTGAATGGTCGGACATGCTCGCCTTCATCGTCGGCGTCTATCGCGATCCCGGTATGCAGGCGGCGCTGTCCAATCCGACCCTCACGCGGCCAGACGTGGAGCGGCTGTTCCTGAGCGTGTGCGGAGATCGGATCGACGGCGTTGCGCGCAATCTCGTCGGTTTGCTGATCCGCAACGACCGTCTGGAGGCCCTTCCGCAGGTGCAGGTCCTGTTCGAGGAGCTCAAGGCGAGCGAGGAAAGCATCGTCGACGCGCAGGTGGAAAGCGCCTTCCCGATGAGCGACGAACAGTTGGCCGCACTCGTCGG
The DNA here is from genome assembly GCA_964386195.1 of uncultured Burkholderiales bacterium. GTDB lineage: Bacteria > Pseudomonadota > Gammaproteobacteria > Burkholderiales > SHXO01 > SHXO01. Next base: position 4,523 of record CAYLTE010000299.1, read on the forward strand.
CAGGCTCGAAGGCCGGGTCAAGCGGGCCGTGCGGGCGAGCGTCAAGGTAGTGCCCGAGCTGATCGGGGGCGTGCGCGTCCAGATCGGCGACGACGTATGGGATGCATCGGTGCGTGGCCAGCTCAGTTCCATGGCCACGGCCCTGACGAAATAACTAGGAGCGAGCATGCAGCTCAACCCATCGGAAATCAGCGAACTCATCAAGAGCAAGATCCAGAACCTGGCGGTCGGCGCGGAAATGCGCACCCAGGGAACGGTGGTTTCACTGACAGACGGAATCTGTCGCGTGCACGGTCTTTCCGATGTCATGCAGGGAGAAATGCTCGAGTTTCCGAACAA